>NZ_JAQGLC010000153.1 GCF_028293085.1 Sphingomonas bacterium | reverse complement strand
CAGCTCGTAGAGCTTTGTGCGGCCGACACCGATCATGCGGGCAGCGTCATTGACGCGTACACAGATCGGCTCGGGGGTAGGTGAGGGGCTCATTGCCCCCCGCTCCCCGTGCGATCCTCGCGGTAGCCGGCCGGATTGGCGAGCCAACGATTGACGGCTGACTCGTACCAGCCAGCGCCATGGATGCTGATCCGCATCTTATCGGGAAAGGTGCCATCGGCCATCTTGCGATAGAGTGTCGTGCGGGAAAGGCCGGCGCGGTCGAGAACGGTCTTCAATCGAATGATACGATCAAGGTTGGACATGGGCGTGTCTTTCAAGTCACGGGTTTGCAAGCGCCCCCATGAACTTGCATCGGATAGCTTTGTGCCCCAGACAAGATCTGTCTTGGGCGCTGTTTGGCTCGCGCGTGGAAATGCTGGTAAAGACTGGCGGGCGGTGGCGGACTGTGGCGGAAGCAGGCGTAATTGGCGCAGGACCGTCGCTGACTGGCGTCAGCTCAGTTTTTGTCCCACCGTCGCTTTTGTGTCACGCCTGCAAGCGCCGTTCTGCCACAATCGAAGCGGCGTCGTGGTTTGCTCAGGTTGGGTTGTTCATGGCATTCCATCCCTTTCGATGGTCTGCCTGCCAGAGCCCAGGCTGCGTCAAACCTTCCCGCGCTGCAAGAGGGGAGGCACCACAGTGCCGGTTTGCTCACCTTTGGTAGCGGTGCACTACGAGCGCTATCCCGTCCGCAAACCGGAGCGATCTCAGTTCGCGAACTCCCTTAGCTGGACCGGGCGGATTCGTGGTCCAGCTTTTCCCGGCGCTCGACTTCGCGCTCAATAATCTCGCGGATGAATGCAGCCCTTCGCTGCGGCCCCACAAGCTTGTCGATGCGTTCGCCAAGGCCCTCCGGCAAACGAATGTTGGTCGATTTCACCTTGAGCGATGGCCTTCCCATGCTCGCGTCGTAACCGAGCAACGTACGCATTCAATCGGAAGCCGAATAAGCGGTGCCGGTTATTGAATATTCTCTGCCAATCGCGTTATAAGCGGTGCCGCTTAATGCTCTTGGGGCGGAATGCGCCGCCGTCAAGAACGCAGACGAGGAAGGCAGCACCATGACTCCACGCAATCTCCCTCCCGATGATTCGCCGGTTGTGCCGCGCACATCACGCCGCGCTTTGTTGCGGGCGCTGACGGCAACGCCGGTAGCGGTTTCCGTTCTGACCTCGCCCTGGAGCGAGGCATTGGCGGCGCTTCACAAGGAGCATAACGACGAGCCCGCTTTGCTATGCCGCAGCGGAGAAGGGCGGAGCCTAAGCCGGTTCCGCTATCATCGAGCGGAGAGCTTCTTCGACACTCTTGAAGCCGGAATTGTGACGAGCAATGACGAGGTTCTCTATTATTCCGGGATCGTAGCCCAACTGGCACTCAGTGGCCATCTGCTGGATCTCGGCTTTGAGGATGAATGGTGCGCGCGCCATATCGGTCTGCGCGTCGCGAAGGGGCTTGCTTACGCCAATGCGACGGGGCTGGGCCATGCCTGCCCCGACATGGCGCGGTTGGCGGCGGTGCTCACGCCCTACTGGAAATGGCGTCAGCCACGTTGGGATGACTCAACACCCGCCGATGGCGGCTTCGCAGCGGATCAGGTGCGTCCGCTGCTCCGCGCACTGTTGAACCGCGTGCACGAAGTTACAGGTCATCCACGGCCGAACGGCTGGCGGCGACGTTTGGGTGGCAGGTGAAGGGTGTCATGGCGGATGTGTCGGACCATGATGCGGCCACGCTCGTCGCTCTTGAAACCGCAGTCGAGGCACTCCCGCCGCTAACGCGCGTGGTGTTTCTGCTGCATCGCGTGGACGATCTTTCCTATGATGCTATCGCTCGCCGCCTCTCGATCGGCGTTCCGGTCGTGGAAAGTGGTGTGGCCGACGCGCTATATCGGTTGTGCTGCACTCTCGACGGCGACACCGCCGAGCGCGCCATGCCCGAGGCTCTCGCCGACGCGCATGCGCTGCTGAGCCGGCGTTATCGGCGCTATTGCGAAGACAAGCTCCGCGCGCTCGACATTACCGCGCCGGTTCCGTGGAATGATGGCGAAGATGACGACGTCGCCGTGACGCGGGCCATGCTGCAATCGATGGTCCGGGCAGTGCTGCAAGCCTTCATCCTCAACCAGTTCGAGAACTTGAATTGTGTGCAGATTGCCGAGCGCACTGGGACGTGTCGATGGATTGTGCGCGGGCGGATGCTGCGCGGCATGCGTCGTATCGCTCGGCGACCGATGTCGTTCGAGCGATGGTTGCGCGATATTCGAGCGGCGGATTGCGACCACAGTCGGTCGTACAGGGTGACGGTGGCGAATGACCGGTTCTGAGAAGACCTGCCGTCGCCGGCGCCCGAACCGGACCATCGGCGATGAGCCCGATGACCGCCGTTCCGGGCCTGTGACGGCGGCTTGAAACCCGTCATCCGCGCAAATTTCCGGGGAATGACGGCAAGCCCCATTTGCAGACATTCAATGCGGGAAATGGTAGTCGAGAAGCTGCCGTCATCAGGTTGTATCGCGAGAGAATGATGCCTGCTGATAAAGTTTAAAAGGCTATAAAGGCATGGAAAACGACGAATCTTCCCAAATGGTTTTTGCACAGGTTCAATATGCCGGAGGATATGCCGATGTGCATGTGGAGATGGTAGCTCTCATGGAGAGTCAGTTCTCCGATATATAATCCGATCTTCAGAGCGATTCGTGGATTTGGATCATGGATGGCAATGATAGGGTAGCAATCGATACATTCTCTTCGATGAAACGTCAGGTTAAGTCTTATAGCTCCGGCTCACACGTTGAGCAGGTATTCGACGAACCCTTAGAGGACTGGGGCTGAGCTTCTCGGAATCCGTCCGCTCGGTCGAAAGCCGACTGTTGCTTAACCACCTACTTCCGGCCTTCGCGATTTATGATGGGATGACCCCCCGACGGCATCGATGTGCCAAAGTGGATTTGGTGGGCACCCCTTGCGGACATTGCGAAGTTGCCGCAACTTTAGACCATGACAGCCTATGCCGACGTGGACGAGGTGATCGACGCTTGGGCGCGGGCCAACGTCAAGAAGCTCTTCACTGAGTGGGCGGGCGAGGCTGCGAGGTTCGCTTACCTTCGGGGTTTGCGGCCGCTCGAATGCTTCCAAATCTCCATCGACCCGCCTCGCTCTGGTCGTTTCACCGTGTCGGCGCGATCCGTGGATACTGACGACGGAAGCGAGTTTGAGCGACTCTGGGAAGGGCCGGTTGAGGATGCCTCCGTCATGCTCGAAGATGCCACCGAGGTCGTTCGGACATGGGCCAACCGTCCCACTACTGACGGCAGCTGACCACCAGGCCAAGCTGTTCCGCGTTGATCGCGAGCTGACTCGGGCGAACGGCAACAGGTGGTGGTTAGCTGCCGTTCCGATCATCGGGATCGCTTGGCGACGGAGCATAAACAGTGAGCCCGCTTTCAACACAACCGTGATTGGAAGCGAGCCTGTCGATGGCAGCACGAATCAGATCGAGAGCCTCCCACAGCGGCGCGGCGAGATCATCCGGCAGCGGGGTTTCATCCATCAGGTGAAACCCAACGCTGTCGCGGAAGGCCGTGAGCGATTGCATAAGCATCGCGTATTCAGGTTCAGCGTCCATGTGGAGGCCATACAGTGGCAGCGCAGCGTCTGCTATTGGGCGACTCCCGTCGTTCTCCAGCAATTTTCGCGAACGGCAGCTTCTCTGTCGCGGCCGTTCCAAAACGATCAGACAGCACCCGGCCAGCCGTTCCATTCGCTGCCGTCGCCTGCTCATTTCCGGTACGTCCGGTGTTCGGCTGGGAGCCGCCGTTCCCGGCCCAACTCGGAATGACCGCAATGTCCCATTCCTTGCCCTTAGCCGATGGGTCGTTCCCCTTTTGCGTCGATCCGCGTGAGCGGCGAATCTCCTGCCTGTCCCGCCTCGAATGCACGGTTGCCTTTACGCTTCCAAAGGGCGAGCGCGTGATCGCGATCCTCACCGCGCAGCTTGTCCGCGATCGTGATCAACGCGCCGTAAAGGGTGGCGCGATCGTCATCTGTCAGATCGACCAGCCCGGCCTTCACGACGAGGCCACCCAACTCGATCAGATGCCGCGTTCGTTCGCGTCGTTTCACGAGCCATTCGCGCATGTCGGTTCGCGCCTTTCGTGCCTCAAGCCGATGCCGCGCCGCCATCGAGCGGTAGAGTGCCGCTCGGCTGGCGCTGAGTTCCTGGCGCAGGCTTTCGTGCTTTGCCTTGAAAGAAAGCCGCGCCGCGCTTGCGCCAGCCCTCCTTTGTCGCGGCGTCCTTCTCGCCGACGGCATCGAGGAGCGCCCCGGCGAGGAGGTCGGTGTCGAGCGTATCGGCACGCGTAGCTGCCACCAGATCGCCAAGCTGGCGTACGCGGCGTTCCTTGAGTTGCCGCGCCTTGTCAGCAAGCGCTTTGAGTTCCGAATCGAAGTCGCGGGGTTTTCGCATCGAAAGTCTCCATTGAGAGATGGTGCGGCCATGATAATAGAGAGCAGCGCGTAATGCTGTAGAGTCGCCGGGACAGTCTGGTACTACCCGGTCCCTCACCGGAATTTTTCGTGTGAGGGCGCGCTTATACGTCGTGCCGACGTCGCTTCTGAAGTGTAGATGGTGCGTCGCTATGGCGATCTACCATTTCTCGGTCAAAGTCATCAGTCGCGCCAGCGGACGCAGCGCCGTCGCGGCGGCGGCCTATCGCGCGGGCGACCGGCTGCATGACGAGCGGCTGGCTCGCGACCATGATTTCACCAGCAAATCAGGCGTCGTGCACAGCGAAGTGCTGCTGCCCGAGAACGCGCCCGATGAATGGCACGACCGCGAACGCCTGTGGAATGATGTCGAGGCGTTCGAGAAGAGGAAGGACGCGCAGCTATCGCGGGAGGTGGAGTTCGCCATTCCGCGCGAGATGACGCAGTCGCAGGGCATCGAGCTTGCTCGCGATTTCGTGGCTGCTGAGTTCGTTGATCGCGGCATGGTCGCCGATCTCAATGTGCATTGGGACATCGGCGCGGACGGTCTGGCGAATCCCCATGCCCATGTCATGCTCACCATGCGCGAAGTTGGCGAGGACGGGTTCGGTGCGAAGGTGCGCGACTGGAACCGCACCGACCTTGTCGAGCAATGGCGCGAACGCTGGGCCGAACACGTCAACTCCCGCCTTGCCGAACTCGACATAGATGCGCGCATCGATCACCGCTCGTTGGAAGCACAGGGTGTCGATCTTGAGCCGCAGGACAAGATCGGCCCGGCCGCGCAACGCATGGGCGAGCGTGACCTTGAATCGGAGCGGATCGAGGATCACCGCGAGATCGCGCGGCGCAACGGCGAGCGCATCATTGCGGAGCCGCGCGTCGCGCTCGACGCGATCACCCACCAACAGGCGACATTCACCCGCCGGGATATGGCGATGTTCATTCATCGTCATAGTGATGGGAAGGAGCAGTTCGACGCCGCGACGAGCGCGGTGCACGGCTCGCCTGATCTCGTCGCCCTGGGCAAGGACGGGCGCGGCGAGAACCGGTTCACCAGCCGCGAGATGATCGATGCCGAGCAGCGGATGCAGCGCGCCGCCGAGATGATGGCGGAACGCGAGCGGCATCGCGTGTCAGGGAGCGGCCGGGAAGGGGCGCTGGCCCGAGCGGCGGAGCGTGGGCTGGACCTGTCGGGCGAGCAGCGGGCGGCGTTCGACCATGTGACTGATGGGCGAGGCTTGAGCGTGGTTGTCGGCTATGCGGGGACCGGCAAGAGCGCCATGCTGGGCGTGGCGCGCGAGGCTTGGGAATCGGCGGGCCTCAATGTGCGCGGCGCGGCCCTGTCGGGTATCGCCGCCGAGGGACTGGAGAACGGCTCCGGCATCGGCTCGCGCACCATTGCCAGCATGGAACATGGATGGGCGCAGGGCCGCGATTTGCTTACCGCACGCGACGTGCTGGTGATCGACGAAGCGGGCATGGTCGGCACGCGCCTGATGGAGCGCGTATTGTCCCATGCCGCCGACGCGGGCGCAAAGATCGTGCTGGTCGGTGATCCGCAGCAATTGCAGTCGATCGAAGCGGGCGCGGCGTTCCGGTCGATCCATGAGCGGCATGGTGGTGTCGAGATCACCGAGGTTCGCCGCCAGCGTGTGGATTGGCAGCGCGACGCCACCCGCCATCTCGCCACCGGCAGGACCGGGGAGGCGATCCGCGACTATGGCGAGCATGGCATGGTCCATCCGGCCGCCACACGCGAAGACGCGCGCGGCGACCTTATCGATCGCTGGGACCGTCAGCGGCAGGCCAACCCCGGCGATACGCGCATCATCCTTACCCACACCAATGATGAGGTGCGCGACCTCAACGGCGCCGCGCGCGGCCGGATGCGTGATGCTGGCGAACTGGGTGACGACGTGCTGGTGAAAGCCGAGCGCGGCGAGCGGCATTTCGCGTCTGGCGACCGCGTGATGTTTCTGCGCAACGAGCGTGGCCTTGGCGTGAAGAACGGCACGCTCGGCACCATCGAACAGGTCAGCGCGCAGAGCATGGCCGTCCGCACCGATGACGGGCGATCGGTCGCGTTCGACACGAAGGATTATGCCCATGTGGATCACGGCTATGCCGCCACGATCCACAAGGCGCAGGGCATGACCGTGGACCGGGCGCATGTCCTCGCCACTCCCGGCATGGACGCGCACGGTAGCTATGTCGCGCTCTCCCGCCATCGGGATGGCGTCGAGCTTCATTTTGGCCGCGACGACTTCGCCGATCAGGGCAAGCTCGTCCGCACGCTATCGCGCGAACGCGCCAAGGACATGGCGAGCGATTACGAGCGCGCTGATCCGTCACAGGCATTCGCGGAGCGGCGTGGGATCAAATTCCGCGAGCGCGTTGCCGAGATCGTCCGCGTGGGAGCAGAGAAAGCGCGCGGGATCTTCGACAATTTCAAGCCAAAGATCCCGGCGTCGCGCGATCGGGACATGTTCGCGGATTTCCGGCCCGAGCGGCAGGAAGCGGCAAAACACGAGCCGGTGCGCGCCAGTGGACAGCGCGGCGCGGTCGAGCGCTACGCCAGGGCGCTCGATGAGATCGAGCGGATGCGCGAGTCTCGCTCGGCCGCCATGCCGCACCAGCGCGAGGCGCTGGAGCGCGCCAGAGAGGCACTGGACGCCATCCGGCCCCATGCCTCAACCGACCTGCGCGCGGCCTTCCAGCATTGCCCGGAGCTTGTCCGCGAGGCTGCTGATGGCCGCAGCCAGGCGGCAATGCGCGCGATGCAGCTTGAGGCCGAAATCCGCATCGATCCCTGTCAACGTGCCGACAAGTTCGTTGAAGGGTGGCAGCAGTTGCAGCGCCACCGCGAGGATTTGCAGCGCGACGGAGATTTCCGGGGCGCGCGCAAGGTCAGCGGTCAGATGGCGGGCATGGCGAAGAGCCTCGAGCGCGACGCGCAGGTGGAATCGCTGCTGCGCGGCCGGCGCCATGAATTCGGGATCGACGCCGACATGGGCCGCAACCTGTCGCGCGACCTCGCGGACCATGTCTCATTTGAACAGACCCGCAGCCTTGGCATGAGCCGATAGGAGGAAGAAATGGACGACGAACAATCCCAAGTAAGTGAGCCGGAACCCGCAGCGGAAACTGCCGCGCAGGCGTTCGGGCGCCTGGACGGCCGGATCGCCTTGATGTCCCGCGCGGTCGAGCATCTCGCCGCCGAGCGGGCGAGCATCGATATTCCAGACTACAGCGCGACACTGGGCCAGATGAACACCCGGATTGCCGCAATCGCGGACGAGCTGACTGACATTGCCGAAAAACCCGCCATGCTGTTGACACCGGAAGGTCTGGCGGCGCGGATGAACGCGGCGGCGGAGAAATCACGCCGCACCGACAGCGCGGCGCTCCGCGAAGCGCGGGAGGCCCATCAGGAAGCGGCGAGGATCATCCGCGACGTTGTCGGTGCGGTTCGCCAAAAGCATGAGCAGCGCGAGCGCCTCTTATGGACCGCAGGGGGCGGCATACTGGCCGGGTGCTTGTTGTGGTCGTTCCTTCCCGGCGTGGTGGGGCGCACGCTGCCCGAGGGCTGGCATATGCCCGAACGCATGGCACGCCACATGGTCGGCGAGCCGACCTTATGGGAGGCGGGAACCCGGATCATGCGCGCGGACAGCCCGGACGCCTGGCGGGCCATCGCGGACGCCGCTGAGATGCGGCGCGATAACCGTGAGGCTATCGATGCCTGCGAACAGGCCGCCAGCAAGGACACGCAGCCCGTGCGATGCACGATCACACTAGGACGATGAGACTATGCCGATCGCTTGGCATAGGCCTGCCGGGATCGACGCCTGTTAGACGCCGTGATGCTGAAATAGTGCTTTATGCAGAAGACTCAGCGCTAGCAGGCGCAGATTGCAATGCACCGTACGCACGGGTGCTGCTCATAAACGAGCTAATTTCAACGGCTTGCAAGAGGTTCTTAAAGACCGTCAGGGCACATTTTTAGGCGCTCCAGTTTATATCTGCGAATACCTTAGCTCTTGGCCACGCGCGCTTGACGCGAGACTCACAGAGGTCGAGCTAATTGACTCGATGATTTATTTTACTTCGAAATAAAGTTAGAGAACGAAGGATGGTTCGAACTTATATTGCATTCTTGGTACTTAAATTGAGAGATTCACAAATAGGAACAACCTCAAGTTGAAAATCTCAATCGCTTCGTAGCACCTGAAGCTATCATTCTCAGGAATAGAGCCAATCCTCGAATTTTTGCTGTCGCAGATACAGTCCACACTACCGTGATAACCTCGATGTACACCGAAATATCCCAGGCGATAACCAAGTCCAGCGGCGCGGCGAGTAAAAGCGCTTGCAGGAATATTACAAGGACCACGATGTAGATCAGATGGCGAAAACCGAGCTTCTCGGGAAGGCGCTTTGATAGCTCAGCAGCAGCACGGTCGATGACGATTGCAAGGCCCGAGTCTGGAAAGATCCTGGATGCGACAATCAGCGCGATAGACGCGCTCGCCAGTACACACCCCTCCACCCCGGAACTCCAATCATGCCCTCGATCAAGGAGTTAGCGGATTACACAGTCGAGTATCAACGGGTTTATATGCGTTCCATCCGAAGTGGAGACATCTCTTGTGGCGACCTTGAGAGATCGCGCCGCGCCCATGAAGATTCGGGCAGCTCCTTTCGCTGCGTTGCGTGCTTGATGACCGGATCAGGTCCACCCGACACCATCGCTGACGTTGGGGCGCCCGCCGGATAATAGCGGAGGAGCGTGCTCAAACGAGTGGCAACTTTCGCGCAGCGGTGCAGGGTGGCAATTGCCTGCTGTCGAGCGCGCTTTGCGGCAGCCTGGACGGCTGCAACTAGGGAGATCGATAAGGGAAGGGGAGGCATATGTGATGCACCCAGCGCATGGGCAATTCACCGTACGCACGAGCGCTACTACTCGCTATCAGTCAGTTCGTCACCACGCTCAGCAGCAATTCGCCCCAGGGGCGGGCAAGGCCCAGCGGTGAATGACAGTCCCAGGATCGCCGAAAAGTTCGCGAGTGGCCTGCTGTCGGCCGAAAAGCGTCTCGGTAGGGTTCGAATCATACCAGCACGCTCCACGCAAAATGTGGGAACGCCTGTGGGATCAATTGGAGTAGGATCGCAATTTTCCACGAAAAATCAACGCGATAAATCGCTTGACTGGTGACCCCTACGGGAATCGAACCCGTGTTTCAGCCGTGAAAGGGCCGCGTCCTAGACCGCTAGACGAAGGGGCCATGTCCGGACGAGCCGGGCGTGGGGGTGCCGGTTAGGCAAATGACGGGTGCGGGTCAAGCCGCTGTATCATCCGGACGGCGATGAGAGACCGCCTGGAGCTTGTTGCCGTCGGGATCGCGGACATAGGCGCCGTAATAATGGGCGTGATATTGCGGGCGCAGGCCGGGCGCGCCTTCGTCTGTCCCGCCGTTCGCCAGCGCCGCTGCGTGAAAGGTGTCGACCGCTGCGCGCGTCGGCGCAAGGAAGGCGGCGTGCTGGCCATTGCCCTGGCTTGCCGTGCCGCCGTCGAACGGGCTGACGATGAATAACTTCGGCCCCGCCAGCGCGCCAAAGACGAGCGTGCCGGGCAGTTTGAAGGGCTGCTCGACACCCAGCGTCGCCATGACGGGCTCGTAGAAACGGCGCGAGCGTTCGAGGTCGTTGGTGCCGAGCGTGATGTGGCTGAACATCGTGCTTTCTCCTCAGTCCGCCCAGGCGGCGTCGTCGAGATGGAGTTCGGCCGCAGGCCTCGCGCCCCAGTCGTCGATTCGCGCCCGCCCGGCGAGCCAGAGCCGGCGGTGCGGCGCGGCGCCGAGCAAAGCCAGGCCAAGCGCGGTATCGGCCTGGCGGAAGGCGACGGTCTTCAGCGTGCGGCCGTCATCGCCGCTGACGATTGCGCGGACATGCCCGTTGCCGACCACATCGGCCTTCACGACCCGCACTGGCCCGGCGACGACGCGCGGCTGGGGCCAGCCCATACCGTACGGCCCGCCCGCGTCCATCGCGTCGACAAATGCCGGCGTAACGCCACCCGCCGTCAGCAGCGCGTCGAGCAGCAATGCGCGGTCGCCGATCGACCGGGTGACGGCGGCGTCGAGCCGTTCCTCAAGAAAATCCGTAAAGGCCTCGAGCTGATCCTCGGCGATGGTGAGGCCGGCCGCCATCGCGTGCCCGCCGCCCGCGACGAGCAGTCCGCTATCCTTGGCCGCGAGCGCCGCGGCGCCCAGATCGACGCCGGAAATCGATCGGCCCGATCCCTTGCCCACGCCCGCATCGTCGAGCGCGATGACGATTGCTGGCCGGCCATATTTTTCCTTCAGCCGCCCGGCGACGATGCCGATCACGCCGGGGTGCCAGCCGCGTCCGGCCACGACCATCACCGCGCGATTACCCTTGGCTGCGGCGATGCCCTCGGCTGCTTCCTGCACGACGCCCTCGATCGCGCGACGCTCCTCGTTGAGACGGTCGAGTTCGGCGGCGATGCTCGCCGCCTCGGCCGGGTCGCGCGTGGTGAGCAGGCGCACGCCGAGATCGGACTTGCCGACCCGCCCGCCGGCATTGATGCGCGGGCCGAGCGCAAAGCCGAGATCGGTCGCGGTCGGCGCGCGGGTCAGGCGGGAGGCGGAGATCAGCGCGTTGAGGCCGATATTGCGGCGTTGCGCCATCACCTTCAGGCCCTGCGACACGAAAGCGCGGTTGAGGCCCTTCAATTGCGCCACATCGGCGACGGTGCCGAGCGCGACGATGTCGAGCAGGTCGAGCAACCGCGGTTCCTCACGGCCCTCGAAATGGCCGCGCGTGCGCAACAGCCGGATCAGCGCGGCGCCGAGCAGGAAGGCGACACCGACCGCGGCGAGATGCCCGTGAGCCGCGCCTTCCCCCTCGTCGAGGCGGTTGGGGTTCACCAGGGCATGCGCGTGGGGCAAAGCGGCCGCGCACTTATGGTGATCGACCACGATCACGTCGACGCCGGCGACGCGCGCCATCTCCAGCGCCTCGAACGCCTGGGCGCCGCAATCGACGGTGACGATCAGGCTGGCGCCTTCCTCCTTTAGTCGGACGAGCGCTTCGCCCGAGGGGCCATAACCTTCCATCAGCCGGTCGGGGATATAGGCGCGCGCCTCCAGTCCGAGATCGCGCAGCAGCAGGATCATCAACGCGGCGGAGGTCGCGCCATCGACATCGTAATCGCCGAAGATGGTGACCTGCTCACCCGACCGGACCGCATCGGCGAGCCGCTCGGCGGCGCGGTCCATGTCGCGGAAGATCGAGGGGTCGGGCATGAAGCCGCGGATGCTGGGCGCCTTGTGCGCGTCGAGCGCGTCGCGCGGGCAGCCGCGTGCGAGCAGGAGCTGCGTCACCAGATCGTCGGGCGCGAATCCCGGATCGCGCGTGTCCATCTCCAGCGTCCGCCAGCGCCAGGGCTGGCCGAGGATCGAGCGGGAGACGTTGAGCACGGTATTCATGCCGCGGGCCCAGGGGCGAAAATCACGTACATTCGAACTGCTGTCGCACAGTTCGCGGGAACCGCCCAGATGCTTCTGTTCGCGGCCCCCTGTCAGGAACGGGTGACGAGCCGCTCGATCGCGATCGCCGCCGCCTCGGCGCCTTCTTCCGGCGCGATGAGCGCGCCGATGCGCTCCGCCTCGGCGCGAAAGGCGCTTTCGCCGAGCAGCGAAGCGATCAGCGGCGCTGCCCGGCGGGCAGTGAATCGCCGCGCTTTCAGGACCAGTCCAATGCCCATCTTGCGGATGCGATGGGCGTTGTCGGACTGGTCGCCCATATGCGGCACTACAAGCTGCGGCTTGCCCGCCCGCAGAGCCTGACCGGTCGTGCCGATGCCGCCATGATGAATGATCGCCGCCGCGCGCGGGAAGAGCATCGAATGCGGCGCATAGGCGCGGACGAGGATGTCGCCGCCGGAGCGGAGCCTGGTCTTGTCGCCGGTCAACAGCACGGCGCGGGCGCCGAGCAGCCTGGCCGTAGCCGCCGCCTCCTCGTAAAAGTCGCCCGGCGCATAAACGGCGAACGACCCGAGGGTGAAGACCAGCGGCGGCGGCCCGTCGGCCAGAAAGGCCTCCAGTTCCGGGTCGGGCGTCGCCGCATCGCCGGCCTGACTGTCATAGACCGGAAAGCCCACGATCTCCGTATTGGCCGGCGCGTCCTTCTGCGGCGGGCCGAAGAGGGGGGAATAGCAGCACAGCGTCAAAGCGGATTCGCGGCTGACGTCGAACATCGACGGATCGGACGCCGGGCCCAGGCCGTGGCTCGCGCGCACCTCGTCGATCTTCCGGCCATAGCGATGACGAAGGATCTTGCGGATGAAGCCATAAGCGAGCCGATTCCAGCGCACGCCGATCGGGCCCCCGGGGGCCTGGATCAGCATCCAGAAATCCGGGGTCTTCGGCGGTGTGTGCACCGACAGGATCGCCATCGGCTGCAGGATCACCGATATGAGCGGCACGCGACGTTTCTCGGCGATGATCGGCGCGCCGAACACGAACAGCGAGCCGACCAGCACGCTCGCGCCATCGACTACCTCGTCCAGGGCAGCGGTGCTCGATTCGAGCCAGGGGAGGAGCACCTGCTCCAGCAGATAGGTCTGGTCGGCCATGACCCGCTTGACAGCATCGTCCTCGCCAAGGCCCATTCGTTCCCGGATCGTGTCGAAGCTCGGCAATACCGCGACGGCGTCCAGCCCGGCGGCGCGGGCCTTGGCGACATGATCTTTCGCCACCGCCAGCACGGGGTGATGCCCGCGCCGCTTGAGCGCGAGGCCGATGGCGATGAAGGGATGAAGGTCACCAAGGGTGCCTACCGTCGTCAGAACGATCTTGCGCATGGGGCTCGTCGACACTCGGCTTGCGCCGCCTTATTGTTGTTTGAGCCAGCTCCGCTCGCGAAACCACTTCGTCACGATGTACTTCGTGCCCCGTACCACCGGCGTGCCTTCATGCAAGGTGAAGGGGTTGGGGCTGCCGTCGGGGTTCATGTTGTTCCAGGCGAGCAGCAGACCGCGTTTCGGCGCGACGCGGAAACCGGCCTGGGGGAACCAGGTCGCACCGCCTTCCTCGACATGGTTGAGATAGACCATCGCCGTCCAGGTTCGTTGACCGCCGGTCGCATTCATCGCCGGCCAATAATGCTGGGCCTCGTTGAAGAAGTCGTGATGCGCCCGGAATTGCTGGCCGGGGGCGTAGCGCTGCCCCTGCAACGTTTCCCCAAAGGCCGGATCCACGCCGAGCAGTGCCGCGATCGATTCGTCGATCGGGCGGACGATCGGAGACCATCGATCGAGATCGCAGCTCTCGCTGGTACGGAAGGCGCTGTCTCCGGATTCGGAGAGAAGGGTCGACGGCCGGCGATCCGAATCGATCGCGCGGATCAGCGCGGTGCACTGTGCCGGGTTCAGGAAATCGGGATGATAATAGACCTGGGCCGCATCGATCTTGGCCCGGGTGACGGCCGGGTTGTCGTCGAGCCGGCGCGAGACGGTTTCGCCGGCCAGCTTGCGCACCGGCGACGGGCCGCCGGGTTTCTTCGCGAGGAACGGATTCTTGGAAAACAGGGTCATCGCGCCGCAATCTGCCGTCGCCCCGGCAAAAAACAAGGGCACAAAACAAGGGGCCCGGCGACATTGTCGCCGAGCCCCTCGCTTGCACGCCATCTTACCAGAAGATGTCGTAAACCGTGTCGACCACCTGGCCGCTATAGACATCGACGAGCAGCGCATCGTTGTAATAGCGCACCCAGCGATAGGGGCCGTAGGCCGGCGGCAGGCCGTAATATTCCGGATCATCGATCCAGTAATTCTGCTCGAACAGGATCGAGCTCAGCGTGAAACCGATCCCAAAGCGACGATAGCCGTAATCCCAGCCATAGGGCGCATAATAGCGCGGCAGATGGTAGTTATTGCGGTACCGGTCGCGGTTCGCGCGCCAGTTGTAGCGGTTGTCGTTGTGCCAGTTGCGGTTCCAGTTGCGGGTGTCGTTGCCGCCATTGTTCCGCCAGTCGCCGCCGCGCCCGCCATTGTTGTTGCCACGCCAGTCACCGCCGCGCTGGCCGTTATTGTTGCGCCAATCGCCATTGCCGTTGCGCTGACCCTGCTGCCAGTCGCCGCGGCCGCCGCGATTACCGCCATTGGCCTGTGGCTGCTGACCATTCTGGGCGCCCTGACCATTATTCTGGCGCCAATCCTGGCCGCCACGACCGCCATTCTGGCGCCCGTTCTGGCCGTCGCCGCGGCCACCGTCGCGACGGAAGCCCTGCTGCGTCTGGACCTGGGGCTGGACGCGGATCTGCGGCTGAGCCTGGACCTGGGGTTGCGCCTGGACCTGGGGCTGAGTGCGGCCCTGCCAGTTGCCGCGACCACCGCGGTCACCACCGTTCCAGCCGCCGCCATTGCCGCCGCCGCCATTGTCGTGGCGCTCGAAGCGCGGTTGGGCCTGGGGCTGCGGGACAGGGCTGGCCTGCTGGACTTGCGGCCGCTCCGCACGTGTTTCCTGGCGACCCTGGCCGCGGTCGCCACGGTTTTCCTGACCATTCTGGTCGCGCGCGGAGGCCGCCGCCGGCACGATCGCCGCCGTCGCCGCCAGAAGCGCGATGATGAAAGAAGTACGCATCTCAATCCTTCCGGTACGCGGGCGCAAGATTGGCCCGATCGATGGACAGGGTGTGCACTATTCGCGATGTCCCGTTTCTGAATTGAGGTGTCAGCATTGCGAAAGGATTCACCGCGTTTGCCGGCCGCCCGGCGTCAGCGCGGGAACCAGCTTCGCGGCGCTGCCCGGCTCTATTCCCGGCGATGGCCCCGCCTCGATCGTTTCGTCGCCGCGCTGGACGCGGGCAGCGCGCATCACCGCCTCGACCACCCGCGGATAAACGCCGCACCGGCACAGATTGGTGATCGCACCCTTGATGTCGTCTTCGGAAGGATTGCGGTTCTTTTTGAGCAGTACTGCCGCGGCCATGATCATGCCCGGAATGCAGAAGCCGCATTGGGATACGTTGTTGGCGATCCAGGCCAGCTGAGCGGGGTGGCTGCGCTCGCGCGACAGGCCTTCGATGGTGGTGACGAAGGTTCCTTCGATCGAGCCGATCGTCGCCTGGCAGGAGCGTACCGCCTCCTCGTCGATGATCACGGTGCAGGCGCCGCATTCGCCATTGCCGCAGCCATATTTGGTCCCGGTCAGGTTGGACGCGTCGCGCAACGCCCACAGCAAGGGCGTCTTCGGGTCCATCTTGTATTCGACGGGCTGGTTGTTGACGGTGAAGCGGGTCATGGCGCGAGCATATGCCAAAGCATGCGCATGGGAAACGGCGTGTTTCCAGGGGCGAGATTGCGGGCAGGCGGGGCAGGGCCGATATCCGTCGCATGACTCTTCCCACGCTCTTCGTGCCGCACGGCGGCGGCCCCTGCTTCTTCATGGACCCTGCCGGTGGGCCGCCCGATCCGATGTGGCGATCGATGCAGGCCTATCTTGCCGGCCTGATCGAGTCGCTGCCCGAACGGCCAAAGGCAATCCTGCTCGTCTCCGGTCATTGGGAAGAAGATGCGGCGACCGTCCATGTCGGCGACGGTAAGCCGCTGCTGTACGATTATTACGGCTTCCCCGAGCACACCTATCGCCTGTGCTGGGATGCGCCGGGCGCGCCTGATGTGGCGCGGCGAGCGGCGGCGCTGCTTGAAGGCGCGGGTTTTCCCGTGCGCGAGGAGGCCGAGCGCGGCTGGGACCACGGCGTGTTCATCCCGATGATGGTCGCCGTGCCGAAGGCGAATATTCCCCTGGCGCAGATGTCGCTGCGCAAGGATCTCGATCCGGCGGCGCATATCGCGATCGGCCGGGCGCTGGCGCCGCTGCGCGACGAAGGCGTGCTGATCGTCGGCTCGGGGATGAGTTTCCACAATCTGCGCGCGCGCGGGCCGCAGGTGACGCCGGTGGCGGACGAATGGGATGCGGCGCTGACGGCGGCGGTGACCGATCCCGATCCGGCGGCGCGAGCCGAGCGCGTCGCGCGGTGGGAGGAACTGCCGCATGCCCGCTTCGCGCACCCGGAGGCGGAGCATCTGTTGCCGTTGATGGTGGCGCTCGGCGCCGGCGGCGACGATGCGGCGGTTCGCGACTATCGCGATCACGTCATGGGCTGGACGGTTTCCGGCTACCGCTTCGGGTAAATCCTCCCCGGCACGGGGAGGGTCAGTTCCGCCAGCTCGTATCGATCTTGTCGACCAGCCGCACCATCGCGTCGAAATCCGCCTTGCCCGCGCCGCCCGGTATCTGGACCATGTGCAGGTCGCGCTGATGCACCGCGACCACCTCGGGCGACACTTCGATCGGCGTACCCATGCCGGCCGTCGCGACCTGGATCTCGCAGGCGCGCTGCAGCGACCAATGCTTCAGGAATGCCTCGGGCAACGTCTTGCCCATCACCAGGATGCCGTGGTTCTTCAGCAGCATCACGCGCTTGTTGCCGAGATGCTCGAGCAGCCGCTCGCCCTCCTCGTCGCGCACGGTGACGCCCTCGAAATCATGATAGGCGATCTGGCCGGCGAAGTTGCAGGCGTAGAAATTGGTGGCGCGCAGCCCGCCCTCGACCGAGCTGACCGCCATGCCTGCGGTCGTGTGGGTGTGCATGATGCAATGCGCGTCGGGCAGATGCTTGTGGAACAAGGCGTGCTGGACGAAGCCCGCCCGGTTCACCGGATAGGGATTGTCGTCGAGCTTGTTGCCGTCAATGTCGATCTTGACCAGGCTTGAGGCGGTGACCTCGCTGAAATGCAGGCCGAACGGGTTGATGAGGAATGCGCCCTCCTCGCCCGGGATCTTCAACGTGATATGATTGTAGATCATCTCGGACCAGCCGAGCATCGCGAAAACACGATAGCAGGCGGCGAGCTGCTGGCGCGCCTCCCATTCGGCTTCGCTCATCTGCGAATTGCGAAGGACGGCGGTGGCCATGGCGCTTTCTCCTACGGGTTCTTCTTTGCAACCAATATCGCATGACGGTGCGAGGCAGGCAACTCGGACGCGGTCAGGCCTTTCCCATCGCCCCGGCTTCGTGGAGCGCGGCGATCTCTTCTTCGGAAAAGCCGTTCTCGGCCAGGATCGCGTCGGTTTCCGCCTCGCCCGCCATCTCGGGCGGCACGGTGCTGCTCATCGAATAGCGCGGCGCGGGTGCGGGCTGCACGACGCCGCCTGCCTCAACGAAGGTGCCGCGCGCAAGGTTATGGGGGTGCGCCGTCGCTTCGTCGAAATCGAGCACCGGTGCGAAGCATGCCTCATGCCCCGCAAAGGCGGCGACCCATTCGTCGCGGGTGCCCCTTTTGAAGCGCTGGGCCAGTTCGGCCGTGAGCGAAGGCCAGACTGCCGGCGCGAATTGCGGATCCCATTCGACGCCGTCCAGGGCCATCACTTTGCGCAGCACGGCATAGAATTGCGGCTCGATCGAACCGATCGACACCCATTTGCCGTCGGCCGTTTCATAGGTGTCGTAGAAGTGCGCGCCGCTATCGAGCAGGTTGGTGCCGCGAGCATTCCCCCAGCGGCCCATGGCGCGAAAACCCCAGATCATGCTCATCAGCACCGCCGATCCCTCGGTCATCGCGCAATCGACCACCTGGCCGCGGCCGGTCGCCTGCGCCTGGAGGATCGCCGCCAGCATGCCGAAGGCGAGCATCATCCCGCCGCCCCCGAAATCGCCGACCATGTTGATCGGCGGCACCGGCTTGCCACCCGTCGGTCCGAAAGCGTGGAGCGCGCCGGAGAGGGCGATATAGTTGATGTCGTGCCCCGGATCCTGCGCCATCGGGCCCGTCTGCCCCCAGCCGGTCATGCGGCCATAGACGAGCTTCGGATTGTCGCCGAGCAAGGTCTCGGGTCCGAGCCCGAGCCGTTCCATCACGCCGGGACGAAAGCCCTCGATCAAGCCGTCGCAGCTCTGGACGAGCCGGCGGACGACCAGGACGGCCTCGGGCTTTTTCAGGTCGAGCGAGATCAGGCGGCGCGAGCGCAGCAGCGGGTCCATCGCGGTAACCGACAGGCCGCCGCCTTCGTCGGGACGTCCGATCCGGATCACCTCGGCGCCGTGATCGGCGAGCATCATGCCGCAGAAGGGTCCGGGTCCGATACCCGCAATTTCGATGATGCGCAGGCCGGCAAGCGGTGGGGTCATACGGGGTCATCCTGTCCGAGCATCGGCGCCGCGCGGTCTAGCGCCAGAGACGACTCCGAGAAGGTGATCGGCGTGCGCAGGCCGGGAAGGAGCATGCCATCGCGATCAAGGGTCAGCGCCATGCCGCGGTGGATCACCTGCGGATCGGCAAAGGCCTGGGCGACGGTATTGATCGGGCCGGCCGGAACGCCGACCGCCTCCAGCATCGCCAGCAAGGAGTCGCGTTCATGCGTCGAGGTTGCGGCCCTGATCGCGGTGAACAGCGGCTCGCGATGTTCCAGTCGCCCGGCATTGGTGGCGAACCGCGGATCCGCGCCGAGCGCATTCAGCCCCAGCGCGTCGCAGAAACGCTGGAACTGACCGTCATTGCCGACGGCGAGGATGAACCAGCCGTCGCTGGTCGGGAAAACCGCATAGGGCGAGACGTTGAGATGCGCGTTGCCGAGGCGCGGCGGCGTCACCCCACTCACGAAGAAGTTCATGGCCTGGTTGGCGAGCACGCCGACCATGGTATCGAGTAGCGCCATGTCGATCTGCTGGCCCCGCCCGGTCTTCTCGCGCTGGGCGAGCGCCGCCTGGATCGCGATCACCGAATAAAGCCCTGTCATGATGTCGGCAAAGGCCACGCCGACCTTTTGCGGCGCGCCTTCCGGCTCGCCGGTCAGGTCCATCAGGCCGCTCATGCCCTGGATGATGAAATCATATCCGGCGCGCGACGCATAGGGTCCATCCTGGCCGAAGCCGGTGATCGAGCAATAGACCAGCCGCGGATTGATCGCGGACAGGCTCGCATAATCGAGCCCGTATTTGGCGAGGCCGCCGACCTTGAAATTCTCGATCAGCACATCGGCATCGGCGACGAGCCGGCGGACTTCGGCCTGGCCCTCGGGCGTGCGGAAATCGAGCACCACGGATTTCTTGCCGCGGTTCGTCGCGTGGAAATAGCCGGCGTCGCGGCTGCCGTCGGGATTCTCGATGAAGGGCGGGCCCCAGCTTCGGGTGTCATCGCCCTCGGGGCTCTCGACCTTGATCACCTCCGCGCCGAGATCGGCCAACGTCTGCCCCGCCCATGGCCCTGCCAGGATACGGGCGAGTTCGATGACCTTAAGGCCGGCGAGCGGCGGCCCGCTCATCAGAACGCCGCGATCCCCGTGATCGCCCGCCCCAGGATCAGCGCATGAACGTCATGTGCGCCTTCATAGGTGTTGACCGTCTCCAGGTTCATCAGATGCCGCATCACCTGATACTCCCCGGTGATGCCATTGCCGCCATGCATGTCGCGCGATGCCCGCGCGATATCGAGCGCCTTGCCGACATTGTTGCGCTTCACGATCGAGATCATCTCGGGCGCGAACCTGCCTTCATCCATCAGCCGCCCGACACGCAAGCTCGCCTGAAGCCCGAGCGCGATCTCGGTCTGCATGTCGGCGAGCTTCTTCTGGTAGAGCTGATTGGCCGCGAGCGGCCGGCCGAATTGCGCGCGGTCGAGACCATATTGGCGAGCGGCATGGAAACAGAATTCAGCCGCCCCCATCGATCCCCAGCTGATCCCGTAGCGCGCACGGTTGAGGCAGCCGAACGGGCCCTTGAGGCCCTGCACGTCGGGCAACAACGCGTCTTCGTCAAGCTCGATCCCGTCCATCATCACCATGCCGGTGATCGAGGCGCGGAGCGAAAGCTTGCCCTCGATCTTCGGCGTCGAAAGCCCCTTTATGCCCTTTTCGAGGATGAAGCCGCGGATGCCGCCGCCATGCGCGTCGGACTTGGCCCAGATGACGAAGACATCGGCGATCGGCGCGTTCGATATCCAGGTCTTGGAGCCCGAAAGGCGATAGCCGCCATCGATCTTCTCGGCGCGGGTGCGCATGCCGCCGGGATCGGAGCCGGCATCGGGTTCGGTCAGGCCGAAACAGCCGATCCATTCGCCGCTGGCGAGCCTGGGCAGATATTTCCGCTTCTGCTCTTCCGAGCCGTACGCATAGATCGGGTACATCACGAGGCTCGACTGAACGCTCATCATCGAGCGGTAGCCCGAATCGACTCGTTCCACTTCGCGCGCGACAAGGCCGTAGGCGACATAGGAAGCGCCGACGCCGCCATATTCCTCGGGAATCGTCGGGCCGAGCAATCCAAGCTCGCCCATCTCGCGGAAAATCGACGGATCGGTCACCTCGTTGGCGAAGGCGTCGATGATCCGCGGCGCGAGTCGGTCCTGGGCATAGGCTCGCGCGGTATCGCGAATCATCCGCTCATCGTCTTCGAGCTGATCGTCGAGAAAGAAAGGGTCCGCCCAATCGAATGCGCCCGTGCCGGCCATGTTGTGATCTCCTTGGCGCTCCGCTGCCAGCGAAGCGAGGCTGTTGTCCAGCCTCGAACGATGTTCAGAGGTCGAGCACTCGATCGTCGAACAGCCCGAACGCCAGGGTCGAGGCGTAGAAGGCGACGGCCTTGTCGCGCGGCATGGTGCTCGCCCATTTGCGCATGTCGAACGCGGCATTCTGCAGCGCCATCAGCGCCTGGGACGCGACCAGCGCATCGACCGGGCGGATCGATCCTTCGGCGATGCCGTCCATCATCGTGCCGGCATAGCGGCGCGCGATCCGGTTGGACCGTTCGACCATCGCCCGTCGCACGGTGCGGGGCAGGCCGGAGAGCGCCGTGGTGCGCAACAGCGGCCCGCGCTCGGAAAATTGCACGTCGAGCAGGGTCGCGATCGTGCTGGTCAGCCTTTGCCAGTAACTGCCGCCACGCTCGTCCGCGAGGCGTTGCGCGTCGGCGATCGTGTCGAAGCTGCGTTTGTAGCAGGCGATGACGAGATCGTCCTTGGCATCGAGATGATGATAGAAACTGCCCTTGGTCACGTTCAGTTCGGACGCGATCTTCTGCACCGAGGCGCCGCGATAGCCGAGCTCGTTGATCAGCCGGGTCGCGGCGAGCAGGAACGCCTCGCGCCCCGGCTCGGGCTCGTCATGCGCAAGATCGATCAGTTCCGGGCCCCAATTCTCGCCCGGGCCGGCGATGCCGTGTTCGAACACGTCCATCAGCCGCTGCTCGATCCGGTCGAACTGGTCGAGCTCGTACCGGACCAGCCATAGCGGCAGCCAGAAGGTATTCTCGAGCAGCACATGCGCGCGGGCGCCGTGCAGATCGGTCTGGGCGCGATTGGCTGCCGGGCCCCACAGGCTGCGGGTCTTGCGGAACACCTCGCGCCAGCTGGCGAGCAGCCGGCTGCGCACCGGCTCCTCCATCGCGCGCAGATCGGACAGCACGGCGAACGCCTGTTCCTCGCCGCGCTGGATGCGCGCGAAGCGTTCCATGTTGAGCGCGAGGTAGTGCGCGACTCGCGCCTGCGGCGTCGGCTTGGCCTGCGACTCGTCGAGCATCGCCTGGAGCCGGTCGAGCGTATGCTCGAAACAGGCGGCGGCGAGATCGTCCTTGCGCTTGAAATAATAGGTGACGCTGGTCGTATTGAGGCCCACGCGCCGCGCCACATCGGCGAAGGTCATACCCTTCGCGCTCTGTTCGTTGATCGCTTCGGCGGCGGCGGCGAGAATCGCATCCCGCTTGGCGCGGAACCGCTTCGTGCCTGCCTCCTCCTCCCCCTGGACGTCTTCGGCAGCTTGCATGAGCGAAACTGTAACATCTTCTTTTCGAAGAGACAGTGTTTTTTCTGCGCGCCCATATGACGGCGATTTCGGCCGCAAAGGCGCTTTACCGAAAACGCGGTACGGTCTAACGCGACCGTCAAAGAGCGATGGAGGATGTGTCATGGATTTCACGCTGAGCGAGCGCGAGACCTATTTTCGGGACCGCGTGAAGACCTTCATCGACCAGAATATCCGGCCCAGGCAGCATCTGTACGACCAGCAGTCGCACGAGGGCGAGCGCTGGAAGGTCATCCCCGTGATCGAGGAGATGAAGGTCAGGGCGAAGGAAGCCGGCCTGTGGAATTTCTTCATGCCGCCGCATTCGGGCCAGAGCCATGTCGACGACAGTTTCGAGTTCGAGGGCACGCAGCTCACCAATCTCGAATATGCATTATGTGCCGAGGAGATGGGCAAGGTCGGCTGGGCCTCGGAGTGCTTCAACTGCTCCGCGCCCGATACCGGCAACATGGAAGTGTTCCACCGCTACGGCACGCGCGAGCAGAAGGAGGAATGGCTCAAGCCGCTGATGCACGGCGAGATCCGCTCTGCCTTCCTGATGACCGAACCGGCGGTCGCATCGTCGGATGCGACCAACATCCAGACCTCGATGGTCCGCGACGGCGATCATTACGTCATCAACGGCACCAAATGGTGGTCCTCGGGTGTGGGCGATCCGCGCTGCAAGATCGCGATCGTCATGGGCAAGACCAATCCGGAAGGCGCGCGCCACAGCCAGCAGAGCCAGGTCCTGGTCCCGCTCGACGCGCCCGGCGTGACGATCAAGCGCATGCTTTCGGTATACGGGTATGATCACGCACCACACGGGCACGGTGAAGTCGAGCTCAAGGATGTGCGCGTTCCGGTCGAGAATCTGCTGCTCGGCGAGGGCCGCGGATTCGAGATCGCGCAAGGGCGGCTCGGGCCTGGCCGGATCCATCATTGCATGCGCACGATCGGCGTCGCCGAGGTCGCGATCGAGGCGATGGCCAAGCGCCTGCTCAGCCGCGTCGCCTTCGGCAAGCGCATCGCCGATCACTCGATCTGGGAGCAGCGCATCGCCAAGGCGCGGATCGATATCGAGATGACTCGCCTGCTCTGCCTCAAGGCGGCGGACATGATGGACAAGGCGGGCAACAAATCCGCTCAGCTCGAGATTGCGATGATCAAGGTCGCGGCGCCGACCATGGCGCTGCAGATCCTCGACGACGCGATCCAGGCGCATGGCGGGGGCGGCGTGAGCCAGGATTTCGGGCTCGCCCATGCCTGGGCTGCGATGCGCACGCTGCGCTTCGCCGACGGGCCGGACGAGGTTCACAACCGGGCGATCGCGCGCAACGAGTTCGGGAAATATGCCGATCTGCCCGAAGCGGTTGCGGCGAAAGAAGCGGTGCGGCGGTAGTCGTCGCCCCGGCGGAGGCCGGGGCCGCTTCGTTACGAAGCGCGCCAGAAGCACGTAGCGGCCCCGGCCTTCGCCGGGGTGACGAAGGAAGAGAATGAAAGCTGCCGTCCTTTTCGAACCCAAGACGCCGCTCCGGATCGAGGAGATCACCGTCTCCAATCCCGGCCCGCGCGAGGTGCTGATCCGCACCGTGGCGGTCGGGGTGTGCCGGTCGGACCTGCATTTCGTCGACGGCGCCTATCCGCACGCGCTGCCGACGATCCCGGGCCACGAAGCGGCCGGCGTGGTCGAGGCGGTCGGCAGCGACGTCTCCACCGTCAAGGTCGGCGATCACGTCGTGACATGCCTGTCGGTGTTCTGCGGCCACTGCGAGTTCTGCGTGACCGGCCATATGTCGCTGTGCATCGACCCCAGCGTGCGACGCGCCAAGGATGCGCCGCCGCGGCTGATGATGGGCGACCGACCGATCGCGCAGATGCTCAATCTGTCGGCCTTTGCCGAGCAGATGCTGGTCCACGAACATGCCTGTGTCGCGATCGACCGCGACATGCCGCTCGACCGCGCCGCGCTGATCGGTTGCGCGGTGACGACGGGGGCGGGCGCGGTGTTCAATACCAGCGACGTTACGCCGGGCGAGACAGTGTGCATCGTCGGGTGCGGCGGGATCGGCCTCGCCGCGGTCAACGCCGCCAAGATCGCCGGCGCGGGCAAGATCATCGCGCTCGATCCCGTACCGGAAAAGCGGGCGCTGGCTGAAAAGCTGGGTGCGACCCATTCGATCGACGCCCTGTCCGATACCGCTGCCGATCAGGTGGTGGAAATCAGTCGTGGCGGCGTGCACCACGCGATCGAGGCGGTCGGCCGGCCGCAGTCGGCGGCGACCGCAGTGAAGGTGCTCCGCCGCGGCGGCACCGCGACGATCCTCGGCATGATGCCGCTTGGCGAGAAGGTCGGCCTGTCGGCGATGGATCTGCTGGCGGGCAAGAAGCTTCAGGGCGGGCTGATGGGATCGAACCGCTTCCCGGTCGATATTCCGCGCCTCGTCGATTTCTACATGCGCGGGCAGCTCGATCTCGACACGATCATCGCCGACCGGATGCCTCTGGAGCGGATCAACGACGCGTTCGACGAATTGCGGAAGGGCGATTCGACGCGATCGGTGATCACTTTCACATGACCGTGCGCGAGGACGCCAACCTCACCATGGTGGGGACGATCCCGGTGCCGGAGGACGACACGATCGACGCCGCCGCCGTCCAGCGCTGGATGACGGCGCATACGCCGGGCTTTGCCGGCCCGGTGACGCTGTCGAAGTTCAAGGGCGGCCAATCCAACCCGACCTACCGGGTCGACACCCCGACCAAAAGCTACGTCCTGCGCCGCCAGCCCTTCGGCAAGCTGCTGCCCTCCGCCCACGCCGTGGACCGCGAATACCGGCTGATCGCCGGGCTGCACCCGACCGGCTTTCCGGTGCCAGCACCGTTCGGCCTGTGCGACGATCCCGAGATCATCGGATCGATGTTCTACATCATGGAACTGGTCGAGGGCCGCAACCTGTGGGACGGATCGCTGCCCGGCATGACGCCGGAGGGGCGCGGCGGCATCTACAACGCGATGGTCGATACGCTCGCGGCGCTCCACAACACCGATTATGTCGCGGCGGGCCTTGGTGAATATGGCAAGCCCGGCAATTATTTCGAACGCCAGGTCGCGCGCTGGACCAAGCAATATCGCGCGAGCGAGACCGAGGTGATGCCCGACGTCGAGGCGCTGATCGAATATCTGCCGCGCACCATTCCGGAGCAGACCCGCACTTCGATC
>NZ_JAQGLC010000138.1 GCF_028293085.1 Sphingomonas bacterium | reverse complement strand
CCTCCGCCGGGGTGACGGGTTGCGGTCGAGGCTGGGCTTGGGTACCAGCGTCCCTCCTCCCACCGTGTTTCTCTCATGACGGATCACCCTCTTGTCGGCATCATCATGGGCAGCGCCTCCGACTGGGAGACGATGCGCCATGCCGCCGACATGCTCGCCGATCTCGGCGTCGCGCATGAAAGCAAGGTGGTCTCCGCGCACCGCACGCCGCAGCGGCTTTACGATTATGCCATGCAAGCCGAGGTTCGCGGGCTGAAGGTGATCATCGCCGGCGCGGGCGGGGCGGCGCATCTGCCGGGCATGGCGGCGTCGATGACGCATCTGCCGGTGCTGGGCGTGCCGATCGAATCCAAGGCGCTGAAGGGCATGGATAGCCTGCTCTCGATCGTCCAGATGCCCGGCGGCATTCCCGTCGGCACGCTCGCCATCGGCAAGCCTGGCGCGAAGAATGCCGGGCTGCTCGCCGCTGCGATTCTGGCCACGCACGATGCGCTACTGGCCGAGCGGCTGAAGAAATGGCGCGCCGCGCAGACGGAGAGCGTGGCGAGCGACCCGGAATGACGGCCCAGGTGACGGCACTGCCCCCGGGCTCGACGATCGGCATCCTCGGCGGCGGCCAGCTCGGGCGGATGCTGGCGGTTGCGGCGGCGCAGCTCGGCTACCGTACGCAGGTGCTGGCCCCCGATGCGGAAAGCGTGGCGGCGCAGACCGCGTCCAGCTTCACCCGCGCCGATTATCACAGCCGGATCATCCTCGACGAGCTGGCCGGATCGGCCGACGTCGTCACCTATGAGTTCGAGAATATCGCGCTGGAGCCGATCGAATATCTCGCGACCCGCGTGCCGGTGCATCCGGCGCCGGCCGCACTCAGCGTCGCGCAGGACCGGGCGACGGAGAAGAGCTTCGTCGATGCGCTCGGCGGGCGCACCGCGCCGTGGCGCAAGGTTTCGACCGCCGGGGAGCTTCACGCGGCGCTGGCCGAGATCGGCGCGCCGGCGATCCTGAAGACGCTGCGGCTCGGCTATGACGGCAAGGGGCAGGTCCGCATCCGGACCGCCGACGAGGCCGATGCCGCCTGGGCCGCGATCGGGGCGCGGCCGGCGATCCTGGAAGGGTTCGTCGCGTTCGATCACGAATTCTCGATCATCCTGGTCCGCGGCGCGGATGGGCAGATGGTCAGCTATCCGCCGCCATGGAACGAGCATGTCGACGGCATCCTGGCGCGGTCTTCGCTGCCCGCGCCCGCCGAGATTGCGCGGCATTGGGCGGAGGCGGCGGCGCTGGCCGGGCGCGTGGCGGACTCGCTCGATTATGTCGGCGTGTTGACCTGCGAGTTCTTTGCGACCGAGCAGGGGCCGGTGTTCAACGAAATGGCGCCGCGCGTGCATAATTCGGGGCATTGGACGATCGAGGGCGCGGTCACCTCGCAGTTCGAGAACCATGTCCGCGCGATCTGCGGGCTGCCGCTCGGCGATACGGGGCTGACGGCGCCAAGCGTCGCGATGGAGAATCTGATCGGCGAGGATGCGAACCGCTGGGCCGAGATCCTCGCCGAGCCTGGGGCGCATCTGCATCTGTACGGGAAGACGGTGCGGCCCGGGCGGAAGATGGGGCATGTGACGCGCTTGGGCCGGTAGCTTTCACCCCTCCCCCTAATTGACCACGGGCAGCTCGATGTAACTCGCGTCCGGACCCGCTACCGTCACCTTCTGCGTCGCCTTCACATAATCCCCCGGTTTGGCGAAGAAGATGTTGGGCACGAAGCTTTGCGGGTTGCGGTCGTAGAGCGGGAACCAGCTCGACTGGACCTGCACCATGATGCGATGGCCCGGCAGGAAGACATGGTCCGCCGGGGGTAGCGCGAATTCGTATTTCAGCGGCACGCCGGCTGCGAGCGGCTTCGCCTCGGCGAGGCTCTCGCGGTAGCGGCCGCGGAAGATGTCCATGCCGACCGCCAGCTGATAGCCGCCCATCGCGCGGTCGCCCGCCACCTGATCGGGATAGACGTCGATCAGCTTCACTACCCAGTCGCTGTCTGTGCCGCTGGTCGAGGCGGTGAGATGGACGACGGGCACGCCCGCGATCTTGACCGGCCCGGTCAGCACCTCGCCGGTGAAGGTCAGCACGTCGGGGCGGCTCGATACCGGGCGCTGATCGTCGGCGAGCCAGGTCGGCCAGGGATTATTGTCATAGCCGACCGGCTGGTTGGGACGGTTGCGATACCCCACCGGATGGGCTGGATCGGAGAGATAGTCGGCGGTCTCGCTGCCCTCCGCGCGGTCGAAACCGAGGCCCATGCCCGGCTTCAGATAGAGCGGCGTGCCGCCTGGCACGGTCGGCCAGGCCTTCAGCCGCTCCCATTGATTGGTGCCGCTCTCGAACGCCGTGACCGGCGCCACGTCCATCGGCGTGCCCTTCAGATAATGGGCGAGGAAGGGCGCGAGCACATGGTGGCGCCAATATTTGCCTGTGTCCTGATCCCATTTGATCGCGCCGAGCGTGCTGGAGTCGGCGATCTCCTGCCCGTGATGCCATGGGCCCATGGTCAGATAGACCATGTCGTTATTGACGTCCTTGGGCTCGAGCGCGCGATACACCGCGGTCGCGCCATAGATATCCTCCTGGTCCCATTGGCTGTGGACGATCATCACCGGCACCTTGAGCGGCTGCTTCGCCAGCACCTTGTCCATCGCCTGTTCCTGCCAGAAGGCGTCGTAAGCGGGATGCTGCGTGATCTTCCGCCAGAAGCCGATCTGGTCGAGGCCGTGCAGCCGCCCCAGTTCGCCCGCCGAGCCGGCGCGCATATATTGATCATAATCGTCGGCGAAGCTCGACACCCAAGGCGACGAATTGTCGCGGGTCGCCACCTGTTCCCAGATATAGGGCATGTTCATCTGGCGGAACGCGCCATTATGGAACCAGTCGTCGCCGCGCCAGCCATCGACCATGGGGTTCATCGGCACCGAGACCTTGAGCGCGGGGTGCGGATTGACCAGCGCCATCAGCGGCAGGAAGCCGTCGTACGAAATGCCGATGATGCCGACCCTGCCGTTCGATTCGGGCAAATGCTTCACCAGCCAGTCGATCGTGTCGTACGTATCGGTGGCGTGATCGACTTTGGTGGGATTGAGATCGGTCCCGGCGAGCGGGCGGTTCATCACATAGGTGCCACCCGAGCCATATTTGCCGCGCACATCCTGGACGACGCGGATATAGCCGCCCTCGACGATCACGTCGGCGGCATTGTCATAGCCGTCGAGGATCGAGCCGAGATCGCCGCTATGCTGGTTCTGGGTGAGCCCGTCGGCGCCATAGGGCGTGCGGGTGAGCAGGATGCCGGCGTCCTTCGCGCCCCTGGGAATCAGGATGACGGTGTGGAGCTTCACCCCGTCGCGCATCGGGATCTCGACCGCGCGGCGCTCGTAATTCCAGCCCTCGATCGCGGGCTTCAGCGTGGCGGGTCGCTCGTCATAGACCTGCGCCGTTGCACCCGATCCAAACCCCGAGCCGAGCACGGCCAGCGCCGCTGCGCCGGCCAACCATTTCATCCTGTTCATCGTCCCTTGCCCCCTGTTCGGGCCGGCGCCTGGTGAGCTGGCCGCCCCTGAGTCACCTCCAAATCAAACCCATCTCCAATTGACCGGCATTCCCCCGGGCGTAGCCTGTGCGGATCAGTTGGCGTCCGGACCATCGCGGCTGTCGGCCGCGCAAGCAAGGGGGATGGGGTGGTCATCAGCAATGTGCCGGGGCTCGACGGGATCGGCTCCATTCTCGCCGCCACGACGGCGCTCTCGACCGCATCGTTCGGCATGCTCGATTCGCTCAAGGTCGTTGCCGGCGGCCCCTCCAATTTCGGCACGGCGGGCCTGCATCGCTCCCTGACGCCCTTCGCGCCGGCGCTCGACGCCGCGATCGGCGCGGAAGCCTGGTGGCTGATCGTCCGCGCGAACTGGATTGCCGGTGTCGCCAAGGACGATCAGAAGGCCAAGGTGCAGGCGCTGATCCGCATCGGCCTGACCTCGGCGACCGCCGCCGCGATGGCCGAGGCCGGCCATGTCGACCCCGTCGCGCTGCAGGCCGCGATCGGCAAGCCGAACGGGGCGAGGATCTGATCGATGCCGATTTGAACGTGATCGGCCGCATGAACGCCGTGGTCGACGCGACCCTCGACGCCGCGTTCGAACGCGCCGATCAGCTCTACAAGAACTGGAGCCGGGTGTGTGCGGGCCTGATCGCCCTGCTGGCCGCGCTGGCGGTGTGGTACATGTCCGGCGCATCGCGTGCCAATTTCGGCACCGCCTTCCTGATCGGCCTGCTCGCCGTGCCGCTCGCCCCGATCGCCAAGGACATCACCTCGGCACTGTCGACCGCCGCGCAGGCGTTCAAGGCGGCAAGGCGGCCCTAGGCGGTGACTCGCCTCCTGTCCGTCCGCACGCAGCCAAAAGGTGGACCGGTCGCGCCTGGCCAGGCCTATGATTCGGACGGTGCGATCTGGCCGGGCATCGGGACGGCCAAAATCACTTACAGACAGGTGCCCGCCGCCACCGTCGCGCATGACGTGAGCGGCAAGGACGCGGTCCTCGCCATCCACGGCTTCAACGTGGGGCAGGCGAGCGGCGCGACCAGTTTCGCCAAGCTCGATGCCTATCTCGCCCTGCCGCCGCACCAGCAATTCTTCGGCGTGCTGTGGCCGGGCGATTATTGGCTGCCCGTGGTCAATTATCCCTGGGCGGGCGAGGAAGCGGCGCGCTCCGGGAAATCGCTCGCGACCTATCTCAATGCGAATTTCCGCGGCGCCGCGTCGATCTCGTTCATCTCGCACAGCCTGGGCGCGCGCGTGCTGCTGGAGGCGGTGCGCAGTCTCACTCTGCCGGTCGCCGAGCTCTGCATCACCGCCGGCGCGGTGGATCGCGATTGCCTGATCAAGCAATATCGCGACGTGGCGGGCAAGGCGGCGCGGATCTCCGTGCTGTCGTCGCGCAAGGACAATGTCCTTCGCCTCGCTTATCCCGTCGGCAATCTGATCTCGGACCTTTTCGCCGCGGAGGACAGCTCGGCAAAGGGCGCGCTGGGCTATATCGGGCCGCCGCCGCCGGTCTCGGCGCCAGTGGTCGGCCATCCGATTCCGGAAAAGGCCCCGCCCGCCGCCAGCAACTACGGCCATTCCGACTATCTGCCGTCATCGGATCCGATCAATCCCACCGTAGCGCCGCCGGGTGGAAAATGGTCCATCGCCGCCGGCTATATGGAGCGCGCCGTCTCGGGCGCGCCGAACCATTGGTAGGGAAAAGGCTGAAGGAAAAGACTGAAGGAAAAGGCCGGGACAAGGAAAAGGCGGGGACTCCCTGCCGGGAATCCCCGCCGATCCTGTCGCCGGGAAATGTCGGCGCGCTTATTCGACGCGCGTGCCGGTCATCGGGAAGCTGCCGAACGCGCCCGCGCCGACCGATCCGGTGATCGTGTCGCCATCGACCGTCGCGGTGCAGTCGAGCGTCATCGGCATCGGCACGGTGATGTTCATCTGCCACTGCAGCGTGTTGCCGTCGACAGTGCCGGTGATGTCGACCGAGCCCATCGCGCCGGCATTGGTGCCGGTGAAGGTGCCGCCATCGCTATGGACGGTCAGCATCGCCTTCTGGTCGCCGAGCGGCGATTTTACGGTCGTATCCCAGGTTCCGTCGACAGCAGCCATCTCTTCTCTCCTACCCTGAAAATCTAGCGCACGTCCGCGACGGACTGCGCTGGGACCACCTCAACCGGCAACCCGAGGCTGTCAAGCTGAGGTCGAACCGTCTTGGCATCGCCGACAACGACCCAGATCAGCTTCGACGGGTCGATTGCCGCGCGTGCCGCAGCGTCAAGCTGGGGCGCCTGGAGCGCATGATAGGCCTGCGGCAATGTCGCATAATAATCGTCGGGGCGCTTGTAGAGGTTGTTCGCCTGCATGCCCGAGAGCACTGCGCCCGAGGTTTCGAAATTCCCCGGCAGCGAGCGAATCGTGCCGGCGATCGTCCGGTCGAACTCGAGCGGGGTGACGCCCTTGGTCGTGAGGAACTCGCTGACATCGGTGCGCAAAGCCGCGATCGAGGCGCCGGTCTTGTCCGCCTGGACGGGGGCCTGGATGACATAGGGCGCGGCGAACTCGGCGCGCTGGAAGCCACCGCCGACGCCGTAGGACCAATGCTTGTCCTCGCGCAGATCCATGTTGATCCGGGACAGGAAGCCGCCGCCGAGCGTGTCGTTGGCCGCGAGCAACGGCACGAACTCGTCGGTGCCCTTCAGGTTGGTCGGCACCGCCGCATAGATCAGCGACTGGGGCGAATCGGGCCGGTCGATCAGCACGATCCTCGGCGCGGACGGCGTCGAGGCCGCGGAGAAATCCTTCACGCCGGCGGGGCCGGTCGGGGTCCAATCGCCGAAGCGTTCGTCGAGCGCGGCCTTCACCTCGGCCAGCGGACGATCGGAGACGACGAAGATCCGCGCCTTGTCGGGCCGGAGCCAGGCATGCTGGAACGCGACCAGATCGTCGCGGGTCAGCAGTTTCACCGCCTTGGGATCGCCGCTGCCGAACGACTTGGCATAGGGCGAGGCCGGGCCGTAGACGAGCCGCGGCATGACGCGCGAGGCGAGCCCGCCGGGGCTGGTGAGCTCGGCCGAGATCTGGGCGAGCTGCTGGTTCTTGACTCGATCGACCTCCGCCGGGGCGAAGGCCGGATTGCGCACCACGTCCGCGAACAGATCGAGCGCGGGCGCCAGATTGGGGCTGGGCGCGGAGAAGGTCAGGCTGGTGCGATCGGCGCTGGCGCCCGAGCCGATATTCGCGCCCAGGCGCTCCTTCATCTCGGCGATCGTCACCGAATCCTTCGTCGTCGTGCCTTCGTCCATCAGGTTGAGCGTCAGCTGCTGCGTGCCGAGCTTGGCCGCCGGATCGGCGGCGACGCCGGCGTTGAAGCTGATCACCGCCTGGGTGATCGGCACGGCGTTGCGCTGCGCGTAGATCAGCTCGATGCCGTTCTTCAGATTGGTGTGTACCGCCGCCGGGAAATCGAGGCTGGAAAGCGTGCCGACGCCGGGCATCGCGCCGCGCGTGCCCTTGACGGGGGTGTCGGTCGCGGGCTGGCGGACGACGGGCGCCGCCTCGGTATAGGCCTCGCGCGCGCCGGGCTCGACCGTCAGCGCATAGACCGGACGGCTCAACCATTTCGCGGTTGCCGCCTTGACGATGGCGGGGGTCTCGCCCGCCAGTGTCGCCAGCTGCTTCTTGTAGAAGGCGGGATCGTTCGAATAGAGCGCGCCCTGGGCGAGCGTGGTCGCCTTGCCGCCGAAGCCGCCGACCGATTCAAGGCCCTGGATCGTGCTCGTCACGGCGCCGGTGGCGACGCGCTGGACTTCGTCCGCGCTCGGGCCCTTGGCGATCAGATCGGCGATGATCTCGTCGAGCCGCTTGGCGACCAGCGCCGGATCGACGCCCGGCTTCACATCGGCATAGACCTCGAACTGGCCGATCTGCGCGAAGGTCTGGTTGCTCGCCGAGACGCGCACCGCGAGCTTCTCGCCGCGGACCAGCGCATTGTCGAGCCGCGAGCTGGACAGGCCGCCGAGCACGCCGGCCGCCACGTCGAGCGCGATCGAATCCTTGTCGTTCAGCCCGGGCACCGCCCAGACGCGGTAGATACGCGTGGTCGAGACGCGGTCCTTCATCACCTCCAGCTTGGGGGCGGCGAGCGTCGGCACATCGGCCTTGGGCACGATGCTCTGCGGCCCGCGCGGGATGGCGCCGAAATATTTCTCGACGAGCGGCCGGGCGGACGCGGTGTCAATGTCGCCTGCAAGCACCAAAATCGCGTTGTTGGGGGCGTAGTGGTCGTGGAACCAGTCCTTGACCGTCTGCAGGCTGGCGGCGTCGAGATCGGCCATCGAGCCGATCGTCGAATGGCCATAGGGATGGCTTTCCGGGAACAGCGCCGCGATCTGCTTGTACTCGACCAGGCCGAAGGGCTGGTTGTCGCCCTGGCGCTTCTCGTTCTGGACGACGCCGCGCTGCTCGTCGAGCACGCCCTGCGTCACCGCGCCGGCGAGATAGCCCATGCGGTCGCTTTCGAGGAACAGGGCGCGATCGAGCGCCGGGCGGGGCACCGTCTCGAAATAATTGGTGCGATCGAACCAGGTCGTGCCGTTGAGGTCGGTCGCGCCGACTTCCTTCATCGGCGCGAAGAAATCGCCGGGCGCATTCTCGCTGCCGTTGAACATCAGATGCTCGAACAGATGAGCGAAGCCGGTCTTGCCGGCGGGCTCGAACTTCGAGCCGACATTATACCAGACGGACACCGCGACGATCGGCGCCTTGCGATCGGTATGGACGATCACGCGCAGGCCGTTGGCCAGGGTGAATTCCTGGTACGGGATGTCGATGCTCTTCGCGAGCGTGGAGACCGGGGCGGGCTTGACGATGGCGGTCCCGGCGGGGGCCGCGACGACGGGGGTCGCAAGCGCGCCGAGTGCCACGCCGGCAAGCGCGAACAGCTTGATGTTCATGGAAGATCGATCCTTGGGAAAAGCTTGTGTATGACAGAGGTATAGCGCACCGCGCCGCCTGCGCAATCCGGCGGAATCAGGGCCGGTAGACACGCTCGGTATGGCCCTTGAGCTGGGCGGGATCGAACCATACCGGCTTGAGCTGGTGCCGGACGAAGAGCGGCGCCTGATCGGCATAATGCGGCGAGTCGGGCCGGGTGGTGGCGGCGCCGAAGGGCTGGATCGACTGCGAGCTGACCTGGCCTTTCCTGTCCCACGCAATGAACATGATGAAGCTGTCGCCATGCTTGACCGCCAGCCGGCCATCGGGTGCCTCGTCCCACAAGGCCGCGGCGCGAAGCACGTCGGGGCCGCCGTCCATCGGCAGATCGACCTTGCCCTGGCGCACGCGCAGCACAGTGCCGAGCGGCGGATCGAGCCGGCCGAAATATTTCGTCAGATAGGCCGCAGCCTTGCCCAGCTCTTCCTTCGGGTCCGCCTCCGGCCGGCGCTGATAATGCCAGCGGTTGCCCGCGCGGAGCAGCAAGGCGGCGATGGCGTCGGCCGGGCCCTTGCCGTCGTAATTCCAGTCCCATTTGGCGAGCAAAGCCTTGGCATTGATCAACGCGCGGTCGCCCTTCGGATCGACCGCGGCGATGTCCGTGAACCATTTGGCCGCCCAGCTCACCCGGCTGACGCCGGTGTCGAACTTGATGCGGTGGAGATCGGCGTCGGAGATGGACGGGTTGGCGCCCATCAGCTCGATCGCGCGAGTGGCGCGGTTGGTGGTGTCGGTCTCGATCCCGAGCAGCGGAGAATAGTCTGCGGGGTTGAGTTCCGAGCCCGTGCCGGCCGCCTGGAAGGGCGTGTCGTTGGCGTTGATCAGGAAGCCCGAGGCCGGATTCACGTTGCGCGGCACCTGTGCCCAGGGGACCGTGCCCCGCGCGAGATCGCGCGAGGTGTCGCCCGGCAAGACCTGACTATAGTCATAGCCCGGTTTCCGGTTGAGGAAGCTCGCATTGTAGAAATAGGCGATGTTGCCGGCCGCGTCGCCATAGAGGAAATTGGTCGCCGGCACGCCCTGGATGGCCAGCGCCTTTTGCCATTCGCCGAAATCGCGGGCGCGGTTGAGGCGGTAATATTCCTCGACCATCTTCAGCTGGTCGGCGCCGCCGTAACGGATCGCGAAATAGCCCTTCGCCGTTTCGATCACCGGCCCCTGCACCGCGCGCAGCACCGTTTTCGGCACCGGCAGCACAAAGGGACCCCAGAGCTTCACGTGCAGCCAGACGCGCGTCTTCTTCAGCGGGCGCCACGCGCCGTCGAAGCGATAGGCGTCGCCGTCAGGATTGAGCACGAGCTTGTAGATGTCGATCAGATCGGGCCGATTGACGGTGTTGGTCCAGCCCAATGTCCGGTTGTGCCCGAGCAAGGGGTAAGGCGCGCCGGGGAAGGTGGCGCCCGCGAAATTCCAGCCGGCCTGCGAATGCACCACCAGCTCGTACCAGGCGACGCCGCCCCGCCAGGGCTGGTGGGAATTGGAGACGAGCCGGGTAAACCCGTCCGCCGAGCGCTTCGGCGCGACGACGAAGGCGTTGGAGCCATTCTCGTTGCCGTTCGGGCCGATCGGCGTGATGTCGGGCGCGTCCGGGGTCGGACCCGCGCTTTCGTTGGGCAACGGCGTGCCCCCGGCGAGCGAGCCGAGCACTGCATCGAGCCCGAAGAAGAAGGGCGAGCGCAGCACGAAGCCGACCGCGACATCGTGGCCATCGACCGGGAAGAGCTTCGCCAATCGCACCTCACCGGGATGTTTGTCGGCATAGCGATTGAGCCCCGAGGCATAGCCGTCGAGCAGCGCGCGGACATCGGCGGGCTGCTTCATGTAGTCGCGATCGACTGTCTCGCGCGCGCCGAGCAGATGCAGGACATAATCGGTCTGCGCTCCGTCCTGCCCGGTCATCGCGCCCAATCGCCCGCGCGTCATCGCGAGCACTTCCTGCAGGGTCGAGAAATAGTCCTCGGCATGGGCATAGGCGATGCCGTACGCGACGTCGGCATCGGTCTTGCCGAAGATGTGCGGCACGCCGAACGTGTCGCGGGCGATCTTCACGTCATAATTGTGCGCGGGCGGCGGGGCCGGGGCGGTCGCGGTCAGCGGCTCCCACACGGCCAGGAAGATGGCGAGCAGGATGGCGACGGCCACGAAGCCAAGACCGACGCGACGAACGATGCTCATTTGTCTTCCCCAGGTGTCTCGGCTCGGATGTTTCCGACAAATCCCATCTTGCCTACCCCAGCGTCCTTGAGGATTTTCAGGACGGGACCGACGCATTGATAGGTCGCCCTCGGGTTGGGCTGGAAATGGACGTCCGCATCTTCGGATGCCCATCGCGACGATTCAACGCGAAGCGCATCGAGCGTTATGCGGCGGCCGTCCAGCTTGAGGCGACAGCGGCGATCGCCCCCGATGACCACCCGACGCGGCGGCGGCGCTGCGATGAAGCCGACCTTGCTGAACCCCGCCATTTGCAGGGCGTAGATCGTCCCACCCAGGCAGCGGTACGGGACGTCCGGCCCACCGTCGACGTGAACACTGCTCTCTTTGTCGGGCCAGGCTCGGGCACGGGCCATCAGGCCATCTTTATCGACCCGTTCGTCATTCCATGTGGTGATGCAGGTGCCCGATCCGTCCAGCGCAACGCGGACGTGCAGCTCTTTGGCCGGGCCGGCCGCGGATACCGCGACCAGGAATGCCAGTAACGCCGTCATCTCTCCCCCGCCGCCGGCGCGTCGTTGAGCGGCACCGATTGGAGAGAAGCTAGCAGGCTTTTGCGGCGCGTCGCCAGAAAATCGCCGCCGCTCTCGATGGAAGTCAGGAGCGGCGGCGACGACGTCAGAAGCCGGTCTTCACCGTCACGAAGAACTGCTGCGGCGCGCCGGCGAGCAGCGTCTGGCTGTCGCCGCTGTTGCCGAAGCCGTTCGAGCCGATCGTCGCGACATATTTCTTGTCGAACAGGTTCGTCGCGTTGAGCTGGAGCTCGACCTTGCGATCGTCGGGCAGCGAGAAGCGGATGCCCGCGGTGGCATCGACAATCACCTGGCCGGGCACCGACTGATCGTTGGTATAGGTGAAATAGCGCTTGCTCATGTAATTCGCGCCGATCCGGCCGAAGAACATGCCCTTGTCATAGGTGATCTCGCCCTTGGCCATGTGCTTCGGGCTGTCGACCGTGGTCTTGCCGGCGGTGGCGATGGCGGGGCGGATCGTGGGCGGATTGGTCGAGAGGTCGGGCGCCTGGGGGACGTCATCGCGATAGGTCGAGTCGTTATAGCTGTACGACGCGAACACGCCGAAGCCGTGACCGAGCCGCGCCTCGACCGCGCTTTCCACGCCGTAGGAGCGCACCGAGCCGACATTCGACAGCGTGGCGAGATTGCCGAGAATGCCGGCGCCGACGGTCGTCGCGATGATGCGGTTGTTGAAATCGACATAATAGACCGCGAGCAGCGCGTTGAAGCCGCCGTTGCGATAGCGCCCGCCGCCTTCGAAGGTGTTCGACTGTTCGGGCTTGAGCTTGTTGGTGGTCAGCAGCGCATCGAAACCGGCCTGCGAGGTCGCGAACGGCCCGGTGGTGGCGGAGGAGACGAAAGCGCGCTTCGCCTGGGTGAAATCGCCGAACAATTCGGCCCGGTCGCTGAGCTTGAAGTTGAGCCCGGCATGCGGCTGGAACCAGTCGGTCGTCTTGATCGTGCCCGAGGCGAGGCCGCCGCCGACGATCGGCGTCGCGCTGTTGCGCACGTCGAAGCCCTTCCAGCCGAGATCGATCGTCAGCTCGCCCAGCGCGATCTTGTCCTGGACATAATATTGCAGCGTCTCGGTCTGGTATTGCAGATACCATTGCGTGAAGAACGGGCCGGTCTGGAAATCGAGCGAATCGCGCGTCGAAACGGTGCGGCTGGTGAGGCCGTAGAAGCGGCGGGCCTGGCGGAAATCATTGAGCTCGTACCAGCCGCCGATAGTGATGTCGTTGAAGGCGAGCTTGCCGCCGACCGAGCCGAACACGCCCTTGCGGTGGATGTCATACTCCGTCGTGCGCACCGAGATCGGCGCGCCGCCGGGCGTCGGCGTATAGGGCGTGTACCAGAGGCCCTGGCCGTGATTCGAATGATAATAGGCCTTGAGCGCGCCATGGACGGCTGCGTCCCTGGCGGCCTCGATACCGAGCGCACCGAGATAATCGACGCGCAGGCCGGCCGCGTCATAATAGACGTCGTCGAGCGTGTTGTAGGGGGCGGGTAGCGGCTGCCCGGCGGTCGCCGCATCGGCAAGCGCGACCGCGAGCGGGAAGTTGTTCGAGATATTGTCGTTATTATAGCCGAGCCGGCGGATCATATCGAGCGACAGATCCTGATAGTCATTTTCGCGTCGATCCGAGAAATCGAAGGTGCCGACTAGGCGGACAGTAGAGATCGGCGCGACGAATTTCGCATTGACCTGGTGCTGGCGCTGCGAGCCGAAGCCCTTCCATTTGTCGGTATCGAGAAAGCCGTAGGAAACATAGGCGCTCGGGCCATTATCGCCCAGCACGCCAGTGTCGATGCGGCCGAAGGCACGGACGGTGTTGTCGCTGCCGAAGGTCCCGTTCGCGGTCATGCCGAATTCGGATTTCGGATCGCTCGAGAAGAATTCGATCGTGCCGCCGAGATTGTTGGTCGCCTGGGTGCCGATCGAGCCGGCGCCCTGCGACACGATGGTCTGTCCGATATTCTCCGACGAGATCGCCCGGCTGATGTGCAGGCCGTTGACGTTGCCATAGCTGCCGTCGCCGAGCGGGATGCCGTCGAGCGTGAAACCGATCTGGTTCTGGTTGAAGCTGCGGATCGAGACGCGTTCCGACCATTCATAGGCGCCAAAGGCATCGGCTGACGCGAAATTGACGCTGGGGAGTTTCTCGATCGCCTTTAACGGGCTGGTTCCCGCCGCGAGTGTCGCGATGTCGACCTGGCTGATGCGTTGCACCTGACGGGTCTCGCCGCGACCGATGACGATGATGTCGGCATCGGCGGGGGGCGTCTCGGGATCCGAGGGTTTGGCCGAGTCAGCGACGGACGGATTGGCGGTGGGGGCACGAGGCTCGTCGGCGGCGCTCGCGGCGAACGGCCAGCACAAAGCGGAGCCGGCCAGCAGGCAGGCGGAAAGATGGCGCATCATGGGGTCCCCTTTGGTATCGTTCTCGATGGCGCGCCGATCCGGCGCCGCCCCAGCCGCCTAGGCGTTGTGCGTTGCACAATTATGCGGGTCACGTGTCGGTTGCGTGAGGCTGGCAAGTCGCTCGTGTGACATCTACCTATCGACTGCGGTGCCAGCGGTTGGGCACGGTCGGACAGGCCTTGTGTTGCAGATTTGCAACACCATATCGCGCGACATGGGACTGGAGGGACGTCAATGAACCTGGAAAAATTCACCGATCGCGCAAAGGGCTTCCTGCAATCGGCGCAGACCGTCGCGATCCGGATGAGCCATCAACGGATCACGCCCGAACATATCCTAAAAGCGCTGCTTGAGGACGAGCAGGGCATGGCTGCGGGCCTGATCACCGCCGCTGGCGGCGATGCCAAGCGCGCGGTCGCGGAAACCGATGCCGCGCTGGCAAAGATTCCCGCGGTGTCGGGCGGCGGCGCGCAGCAGACGCCGGGGCTCGATAACGATGCCGTGCGCATCCTCGATCAGGCCGAGCAGGTCGCAACCAAGGCGGGCGACGGGTTCGTCACGGTCGAGCGGCTGCTGGTGGCGCTCACCCTCGCCTCGACCACAGCGGCGGGCAAGGCGCTCGCCACCGCGGGTGTGAAGCCCGAGGGGCTGAACGCCGCGATCAACCAGATTCGCGCCGGCCGGACTGCGGACAGCGCGGGCGCCGAAGACCGGTTCGACGCGCTCAAGAAGTTCGCGCGCGACCTCACCCAGGCGGCGCGCGACGGCAAGCTCGATCCCGTGATCGGCCGCGACGAAGAAATCCGCCGCACCATCCAGATCCTCGCCCGGCGCACCAAGAACAATCCCGTGCTGATCGGCGAGCCCGGCGTCGGCAAGACCGCGATCGCGGAAGGGCTCGCACTGCGCATCGCCAATGGCGACGTGCCCGATACGCTGAAGGACCGGCGGCTGATGTCGCTCGACATGGGCAGCATGATCGCCGGCGCCAAATATCGCGGCGAATTCGAGGAGCGGTTGAAGGGCGTGCTCGACGAGGTGAAGGCCGGCGAGGGCGAGATCATCCTGTTCATCGACGAGATGCACACGCTGATCGGCGCGGGGAAGACCGACGGCGCGATGGATGCGTCGAACATGATCAAGCCCGCGCTCGCGCGCGGCGAGCTGCACTGCGTCGGCGCGACCACGCTCGACGAATATCGCAAATATGTCGAGAAGGACGCGGCACTCCAGCGGCGCTTCCAGCCGGTGTTCGTCGGCGAGCCGACGGTCGAGGACACGATCTCGATCCTGCGCGGACTGAAGGAGAAATACGAACTCCACCACGGCGTGCGCATCACCGATGCCGCGATCGTCGCCGCCTCGACCCTGTCGAACCGCTACATCACCGACCGCTTCCTCCCCGACAAGGCGATCGACCTGATGGATGAGGCCGCGAGCCGGATCCGCATGGAGGTGGAATCCAAGCCCGAGGAGATCGAGAATCTCGACCGGCGCATCATCCAGCTCAAGATCGAGCGCGAGGCGTTGAAGCGCGAGACCGATGCCGCATCGCGCGATCGCCTCGTCACGCTCGAGGGCGAGCTCGCCAATCTGGAGCAGCAATCGGCCGAGCTGACGACGCGCTGGCAGGGCGAAAAGGACAAGATCAACGCCGAGGCGAAGCTCAAGGAACAGCTGGACGCTGCGCGGCTTGAGCTCGAGCAGGCGCAGCGCGCCGGCGATCTCGCGCGCGCCGGCGAGCTATCCTATGGCACGATCCCACAGCTCACCCGGCAGCTCGATGAAGCGCAGGGCCTGACCAAGAGCGCAATGCTGCGCGAGGAAGTCACCGCCGAGGATATCGCGGCAGTGGTCAGCCGCTGGACCGGCATTCCGGTCGACCGGATGATGGAGGGCGAGCGCGCCAAGCTGCTCGGCATGGAGGAAGCGCTCGGCAAACGCGTGATCGGCCAGGCCCAGGCGGTGCACGCCGTCTCGACCGCGGTGCGCCGCGCCCGGGCCGGACTGCAGGAACCCAACCGGCCATTGGGCTCCTTCCTGTTCCTGGGCCCGACGGGGGTCGGCAAGACCGAACTGACCAAGGCCTTGGCCGAGTTCCTGTTCCAGGACGAGACCGCCATCACCCGGATGGACATGTCCGAATATATGGAGAAGCACTCGGTCAGCCGGCTGATCGGGGCCCCTCCGGGCTATGTCGGCCACGACCAGGGCGGCCAGCTCACCGATGCGGTGGATCAGCACAAGCACGCCGTGGTGCTTCTCGACGAGATCGAGAAGGCACACCAGGATGTGTTCAACATCCTCCTGCAGGTGATGGACCACGGCACGCTGACGGACTCTAAC
>NZ_JAQGLC010000217.1 GCF_028293085.1 Sphingomonas bacterium | reverse complement strand
GAAATCGCTCGCCGTCTCCAGCCCGAACGACTGCACCAGCTGATGCACCGACATGGAGCAGCGGCGATACAGCGTGTCCGGCATCATCGCATCGGACAGCGCGATCCAATATTCGCCCACGGTCAGCGCATGGCACACCGCGCCCTCGCGGCGATGCTCGACCATCACGCAGGCATCGGTGCCGAACAGCCCCATTTCGGCGTACCCGGCCTTGACCGCGCCGTAGAAATTGGTCCCCGCGAGGAAGGCGTAGATCCGCCGCTCGACCTCGCTCAGCCAGGTCTTCACCGCGCCGTCGTCCGCCAGGCCGGCGTCGAACGGCGTCAGCCGGAACCAGGGCCGCGACGGCGAGGAAAGCCCGCTCGTCATCCCGCCGGTCAGCGTGCGGAAGCTCAGGATCGGATGCGCATTGTAGACGGCGCCGTTGCCGCGCCGGAAATGGCGGTTATTCTCCGATGCGAGGAAACGCGATCGCGATGGCTGCGCAAGGCTCGCAATCTCCGCCCATTCGGTCTCATAGGGCTGGCGTGCCGCCTTCAGCGCGGCGAGGCGCCGGTTGCAGCGTTCCTTGAGGGTGAGGTCCTGCGCCATCAGCCGCCCAATGCCGTCGTGGTGGCCGGCCCGGCGCCCAGGCCGATCGCGCCGCCATAGGCGGTCGCCATCATCGCGCGGCGCCTTCTTATCTCGTCGTCGATCCTCGGCGCGGTGGCGCCGCCATCGGGCAGCTTGAGCGCCTGGCGCTCGGGAATGGTTTGCGGCGTGGGGGGTTTGGGCATGCACATGCAGTGCGGGATAGGGGGTCCGGGAGAAGGTTTGAATCAAGCCGCGTGCGAAAAGATGCGGCGTCGTGGCCGCGCACGTTATAGGCTGAGCCGACGCGCAATGGAGAAGGGATGCGGCATGCGGATCGGCAAACCCGACGGCCGGCACGGCAGGTGCCGCGGATGCCGCTCATGATCCCCGTCATCGCCGCGGCCGCCGCCGCGCTGATCGCCGGCCTCGCCGCTTTCTCCCACCTCGCCGCGCGCCGCATCGAGCGCCAGGTGCCGGTCGACGGCCAGTTCGCCACGATCGACGGCATCCGCCTTCATTATACCGATCGCGGCCATGGCCCGGCGATCGTGATGATCCACGGGCTTGGCGGGCAGATGCGCAATTTCGGCTATGCGCTGACGGACCTGCTCGTCGCCGATCACCGCGTGATCCTGGTCGACCGGCCGGGCTCGGGCTATTCCGCCGCCGCGCCCTCGGCCGCCATCCCCGATCAGGCCAGGCTCGTCACCGGGCTGATCGATGCGCTGGACCTCGAAAAGCCGCTGGTCGTCGGCCATTCGCTCGGCGGCGCGGTCGCGCTGGCGCTGGCGCTCGATCATCCGGCGAAGGTCGGCGGGCTCGCGCTGATCTCGCCGCTCACCCAGGTGCAGGAACAGGTGCCCGCCGCGTTCCGGGGCATCGCCATCGGTTCGCCCGCGCTGCGCCGCGCGATCGCCTGGACGATCGCGACGCCGCTGGGGATGCTCTCGGGCCGCCGCGGCGCCATCGCGGTGTTCGCGCCGGAGGCCGCGCCCGATGATTTCGGGACGAAGGGCGGCGGCGCGCTGGTGCTGCGGCCCGGCAGCTTCCACGCCGCCTCGACCGATCTCGCGGCGGCACGCGCGAGCATGCCCGCGCTCGTCGCGCGCTATGCCGATCTGGCGGTGCCGGTCGCGATCCTGTTCGGGCGGGAGGACGCGATCCTCGATCCCGAGCTGCACGGCGCGAAGATCGCCGGCGACGTGCCGCGGATCGAGCTGACCCTGATCCCGGGCGGGCACATGATCCCCGTCACCGCGGCGGAAACGGTGGCGGACTGGATCCGGGACAGGGTGACGCCCGCGATCCGGCCTGCCGTGCAGGCTTGACCGGCGGGCGACCCCGTCAGCCGCCCTCGCAATCGATCACGGTGCGCGAACGGCTTTCATTATAGAGGTGCACCGTGCCGCGCCCGGCGGCGCCGGCGTCGAACGTCGCCGCCTGCCCGTCGAGCGATCCGCCATGGAACAGCAGCATGGCATTCTCGACCGCGACCGTGCCGGTGCTGCCGTCCTGGTGCGTGTAGGATCCGTCCGCCGCGATCGTGAAGCCCGGAATGGGCTGCATATGGCCGTTCGGCGGCATGCCCATGAACGCCGAACAAGCATAGCTATTGGGCACGACGCCGCCCGGCACACCCTGCGCAGCCGGGCTTTCCACCGCCGCGGAGTCGGTTGAGCCGGGCAGGCCCTGCGCCGTCGTCGGCGATGCGGCCTCGGACGAGGCGGGGGAGGGGGACGGGGAGGGAGAGGGGGCAGAGCCGCACCCCGCAAGGGCGGCGCTCGCGACGCCCATCGCCAGCGCGATCGATAACTTCCTCATGGCCCTGCTTCCCCCTGGTCGATGCCCCTGAATCGCCGCACCGGGACCGGCGCGCGCGTCAATCCTCAGTTTTGCCTGTCAGCTATGCCCGTCGCAGTCGATCACGGTGCGCGACCGGCTCTGGTTGTAGAGATGGACGGTGCCCCGGCCCGTCGCGCCGCCATCATAGGTCGCCGCCTGGCCGTCCAGCGCGCCGCCATGGAATTCCAGCGTGCCGCCGGAAACCGAGACGGTCCCGCTGCTGCCATTCTGATGGCGGTAGGTGCTGCCCGAAATGGTGAAGCCCGGCATCGTCGCCATATGGCCGCCGGGCGGCGTGCCGATATAGGCGGTGCAATAATAGCTGTTGGAAACGAGATGCCCGGCGGGCGCCTTCGCGGCGCCCGGCGGGTTGATCTTCACGCCCGCGCCATATCCCGCGCGATAGTCGCCGCCGCCGCGCGTGGTGACGCCGGCGCCGGCCCCCGCCCGATAGGCCGGGTTGGATGGTGCGGCGGAGGGCCGGGCGCGGGCGGCCGGGCTCACATCGAGCGGGCTTCCGCCCGAGGGGGTGCAATTGGCCATCTGTTCCGCAATGCCGCTGCGATAGACCTGGAGCTTGGCGCCGCGCCCGTTGGCGGCGGCATCGTTCAGATATTGCAGGGTGCACCAGGTCTCGTCGCAGCTTTCCAGCACGATCTTGATGCCGGGGCAGCTATAGGTGGCCCCGACCATGACGGATTGGGCCAGCGCGGCATTGCCGCCGAACAGGAACGCCGCAAGGGCGCAGGCGACAAGGCGCAGTTTCACGGCATTCTCCAGCGGTGGAAGCTCGGCCGACGGGCGGCCGAATGCCGTCTAACCCTTTGGTTCTTCTCGATTAGACCGGATCGGGCATAGTTAATTGGATAAAAACGACATCGCGCTGATCCGGCGGGAAATAATGGCGCGCCCTTTTCGTAACCGGCGTCGTCGATCGCACCGCGACGGGAGCAATTCGTTAATCGTTACGGCCTTAACCTGCCGACTCATGAAATTCGTGCTGGCCGCCATCATCTTCCTGATCCTGGGCGACATGATCCTCGCTCATGGCGCCAACACGGCCATGGCCGCGAGCGCGGTCATGCGCTTCTTCCACGCGACCGGCGATGCGGGCCACGAATCGATCTTCTCGCGCTGATCCGCGCCGGCTGGTGCCGCCGATACGCCGCTTCGACAAGCTCAGCGCTACTCAGGACGAACGGGAGTTGGGATAGGGGGCGCGTCGATCGAGCAGCTGCCCTGGGAGGGGGCCGGGAGTCGTGTACAACGCCCGGCCCGCCCCACCACCGTAAAAGGGGTGCACCCCAAATCGGTCGGCCCGGCCAATTACCACCATTATGGTTGTATCTTGAACTACGTAGTTTCCCGCAAAAGCGTCGGATCAGTCCCCGCCCGGCTCTTCGCGCCAGGGTTCGAGCGCCCGATCGGGCATCCTCGGTACGCCGGTTATAGTCTCTGGTCCCGCAGTCCCTGACCCCGCAGTCTCTGGCCCGAGAGTCCCCGGGAGCGTCCAGTCCGCCCCCGCCCGCCGCATGATCGCGGTCGGCGCACCGGGCAGGGGAATCTCCGCCTCCATTTCCCAGTCCGCGTTCAGGAACATCACGCTCCCCGGCGTCGCCAGCCGGGCGTGGCGCGCGGCGAAGGTCGAGCTGCCGACCACGATCCCGTCCGGCTCGACCGAAAGCCCGCGCGTCATCACCGGCGACAGGGTCTTGCGCCGCCCCGCCAGCGTGATCAGCTCGCCGGTCGCCGAGCCGCAGCTGATCAGCGTCCCGTCGGCAAGCACCGCCAGATCATGGCATCCCCCCGCCGCCAGCGTCCATTGCCCGAGGATCCGCCAGTCCCGGTCGAGCACCGCGATCGCGCTCGGCCGCCCGGTCTCGCGCGTGCCATTGTGGAGCAGGATCAGGATCCGGTCCTCGACCGGCAGGATCGTGTTGAGATGATGATAGCCCAGCATCCACTCCCGCCGCGCGACCGGCTTGAACGGCTGGGGAATCTCGACGGGCGCGAAGGCGTCGTCATAGGCCAGGATGCGCTGGCCATAAGTGTCGGTCACGCAGAGCAGCCCGCCGACATATTCGATCTGGTGGCAGCCATTGTCGAGGCCCTGCGCCATCACGTCTGCCGCCGCGATCCGCCCGTCCACGATCCGGAGCCGCACGATCCGCCCCATCCGGCTCGGCGCGGTCGGCACGTCGCAACATTCGAAAGCGTAAAACGTCTCGTCGTCGCGCCGCGTCATGCCGAAGAACATGCCGTGCGCGATCAATGTCCAGCCGCTGCGGTCGACCGCGTAGAGGCCCTGGCGGCTCGCGACGACATGGGTGCGTTCGCCCGGTAGCGCGTCCGTCAGTCGTATCTTGCCGCGCGCATAGGCCGCCGCCGACAGCGACAGCGAAATCCGCTCCGCCAGCGCGGCTGCGGCCGGTTCGCCCCCCCGGGCCTGATCGTCGACGCTTTTCATCGGCGGCGTCATATTCCATGATGTCGCCCAGCCGACAATATGCTCGTGCCGGGGAAAGGGGCCCGATCTTGGACGACGCGACGATCGGCACGGCGGAGGAAATGGACGGGCCGCCGGCGATCGACGCGATCCGGATCGGCATGCACGAAACGTGGATCACGCCGGGTTCGGTGACGGCGGCAAGGGCGGCGTTCGCGCGTGCGCCGGCGATCCTGCTCCGTCGCGTCGTCGACGCCGATTTGCGGGCCTTCATGATCGACAGATGCGCGACGCGCCCCTTCGCCGGCCAGACCAGGCCGGCGCTCGATGGGCATCGCTGGGTCGAGAAGCAGCCGCGCCTGTTGAGCAAGGCGATGATGGCGGCGGTCGGGCGTCCCGCGATGCTGCGCTGGATCGAGCAGGTCACCGGCTGCGGCCCGCTCCAGAGCGTCACCGGCCAGCTCGCCGAGACACGACCGGGGGCGGGGGATTTCCTGCCCTGGCACCAGGACGTGTTCGACGATTTCCGCCGCGTCGCGATCACGATCGATCTCAGCGACCAGCCGTTCGAGGGCGGCGCCTTCGAGATGCGCGACAAGGCGAGCGGCGCGCTGCTGCTGCGCCATTTTTACGAGGGGGACGGATCGGCGCTGATCTACGCCATGACCGACGATACCGAGCACCGCGTGCTGCCGATCACCGCCGGCGGCCCGCGCCGCGTCTTCTCGGCCTGGTTCCGCGGCGTGGAATGAGGCTGGCGGGACTCTACGGGCTCGCGTCGCTGTCGGGCGCGCCGCTGCCGGCCGCGGATCTGGCGGTGCTTGATCTCGACGCGGCGGACGGGCCGTTCGTGGCCGCGGCGCGCGATCCCGATGCCCCGCCCGGGGAAGTCCGGCGCGCCGCGTTCGAGGAGGATCGGCTGCTCCTGCTCGGCCGGCTCGACGATGCCGCCGCGCTCGCCGCCGAACTGGGCAGCAGCCTCGCCGATCCCGCCGCGCTGGCGCTCGCCGCGTTGCGCCGCTGGGGGACGGAGGCGCGCGCGCGGATGTCCGGCGAATGGTCGCTCGCCTGGTGGCAGGGCGCGGAACGCACCCTGACGCTTGGCGTCTCGGACAATCTGCGCGATCCGCTGCTGTTCGCCCGCAACGGCGATCATGTCGCCTTCGCGCCCGATCTCCGGGTACTGGCCGGGCTCGGCTGGATCCATGGCGCGATCGATCCCGAGGGCTTCGCTTATGCGGTCGGCCGCGCGCCGCTGCGCCTGGCGCGGAACGGCAGGACGGTCGTGCGCGGCGTGACCGCGCTCGCCGCCGGCACCTGGGCAAGGATCGACCGTTCGGGCGAGCGCATCGCCGACGCGCCGACGATCACACCCGCCGCATGGTCGGGCGGCTTCGACGATGCCGTCGCCGATCTCGAGCACATGTTGCGCGGCAGCGTCCGCCGCGCGATCGCCGGCCGCGCGCGGATCGGCGTGCTGCTCAGCGGCGGGTTCGATTCCTCGCTGCTCGCCGCCATCGCCGCCGAGGAACTGGGCGCGGGCCAGTCGCTCACCTGCTTTACCAGCGCGGCGCCGGCCGGCAGCGGCCTGCCCGACGAGCTCGCCTTCAGCCGCATGGTGGCCGACCGGCATGGCCTGAAGGTGATCGGCGTCGGCCCGCCGCCGGAGCCGTCACTCTATCTGCCGGGCGCGGAAACCTTCGCGCTGTCGGGCCCAATCCCGTCGCCGCGCCATTATCTCTATGCCGCCTTCGCCGACGCCGGGCGTCATGCGGGAATCGAGGTGATGCTCGACGGCATCGGCGGCGAGGCGACGATCACGCGCAAGATCGCGGCGCTGGGCCGCCACAATTTGCCTGGCATTCCCCGTCAGTTCGCGCGTCGGTTGCTGGGGCGTGTGGCTTCGCCCGACGGGCTGTTCCATCCAAGACTCGCGGGCGATTTCGTCGCGTCGTTGCCGCTGAGCGTGCGGGCGTTTTCGATGCCGCGATGGCCCTGGCTGCCGCCGATCGGCGGCTCGTTATTCGATCCGCGCGTCCAGCTTCAGCAATTGCAGGAGGCGATCACCGCCGTTCCGGGGCGGGGGTATCGCCAGGCTTTCCCGTTTCGCGATCGCGCCTTGTTGCGGCTGGGGGCGGCGATCCCGGCGCGCTTCGTCGATTGGCGGGGGGTGCCGCGCGCGATCGCCAGGGCGATGCTGGCCGGCAAGGTGCCCGAGGCGATTCGCCGGCGCAGGTCGGGCTTGCCGATATCGCCCGACTATCGGCTGCGGATGCGGCGCGATCTGCCCTCGCTGCAGGAAGCGCTGCCGCACTGGCGTGGACTGGGCGTCGGTGCTGTAATTGATCTCGACTGGCTGGAGGCTGCGGCGAAGGCCCAGGCGGTCGGCGGGGATTCCTCCGCGGGCGCGGATATGCAGCTCGGCGCGACTGCGCATGCCGCCGGGTTCATCGCCGGTTGGCGTGCCTGACATCATTATCCGGGGCGAAGGGTGTGAATCGCCTTGGCCGGCGGTCAGGCGCGGTTTTTCCCTGAGCACACAATGATACGGCCGCTTGCGCGGCCGTATTCATGGGTTCTCGCGTAGCGCGAAGGGTCTCGTGAAAGCCGTCGAAAATTCAGGAAAGCGTTGAATCCGGAACGCCGCCGCCATCGGTGCCAGCGCCCCAGGTGGCTTCGGTCTCGCGCACGTCGAGCGCTTCCACGGTTGGCTCGATCCAGGTTTCCAGTGCCAGGAATTCAGGACTTTGCATAATCTTGCCCTCCAATTCGGTGTGACCTTGCGGTGGTTTGGCGATCTTGTCCAGTAGCGGCTTCGGCCAACTATAGCCGAAATGTCTAAATTTCGGTCAACCATTGCGTGCGGGCCGCTTCGAGAAATGCCGGAACGCCGCCGCCGATGCCCTCAACGCGCGCGATCGGTACCCGATCCGCCAGGTCGCGCAGCATCCGGTAGACCGAATCGCGCGCATCCAGGCCGAGCAGCAGGTTGCGGCGGAATAATTGCCCGACGAGCAGCGACGCCAGTACGCGCGGCAGGGGGCGGGTGGCGTCCTCGCACAGGATCAGGATGCGATCGAGCGGCGCCGCCGCCCTCCCGCCGATCCGGGGCGGGGTGAACCACAATTTGCCGTCGGGCTCGTCGGTGGGCGGAAGCGCTCCTGTGCGCGCGCCGAGATTCGCCGCCGCCGCGCGGTGGAGCCGCATGCCCGTCCGCCCCGGGAGCACGCAGGGCGCACCCGCCGCGTCGAACGACAAGGCGGTGAGATCGTCCGCGATCAGCCGCGCGCCGTGCCCGATCAGCGCTGCGGCAAAGCTCGACTTTCCCATGCCCGATGCGCCGCACAGGAGCACCGCCCGCCCGCCGATCTCGACCGCCGAGCCATGGATCGGCAGCAGCCCGTGCAGCGCCAGCATCATTCCCGTCGCGGTGCCGTAGAAATAGGGCGAGAGTGGTCTCGCTACTGCCTGGGCGACCCGCATCTCGTCCGGATACAGGTCGATCGCCGTGCCCGCCTCGGGGACATAACGCAGGCCGTCGTCGCTGAAGGCGATCTTGCCCTGATGCGATCGCGCCGCGCGCGGCGGCAGCGGCCAGGGCGCGGCCTTCACCACGATATCGGCCGGCGTCCGCGGATCGGCCGCCTCATATTTCGGCAGGGGGAAGTCGCTCCGCCAATGCAGGCCGAACGCCAGCGCATGATGGGCGCCGCCGGGATCGATCGCCGTCAGACGCGCCGCACCAATTTGGTCGCGGCCAGCTCGGCCAGCGTGCGATCGACCGCCGCGCGGCAGGTGGCGGCGTCCACCTCGAACTGCGCGCGCAGCCGGGCGACGATCTCGTCCTCGCTCAGCGGCTCGGCCAGCATGTCCCAGATCCGTTCCGCCGTGACGTTCAGCGCGACATATTTCCCGCTCTCGATCGCGAACAGCACGCGCTGGTCGTCCACCTCGGTCGAGATGCACTCGGCCCCGCGCTGCCAGCGGTCGGCATTTCCCTCAGTCGTCAATCTGTCGTCCCCTCGATGGTAGCGGAGGCGCGAATCAGCAACTCGGCCTCCTCGTCGGTCACTATCGGCACAGGCGGCGCGCGGTGGCAAGCATTTACCGGCCGGTTGTCCAGCGCGGCGATCCGCCCGAGCATCGCCCCCTCGATCCCGAGCAAGGCCGGAATCGCCGCGCGGTGGCGCTGCGCCAGCACCGCCGCGATCGCGTCGCCCCCGCGCAGCCGCCGGAAGGCCGGGCCGTCATCCGCCGGCGCCAGCACCATGATCGCGGCAAGCCCGGCCGCCGGCACCACGCGATCCGGCGCGACCGGCCAGCCGGTCCGCCGCGCTGCGTCCGCCATCGCCTTGCGCCAGGTGATGCCGGGCAGGCCGCTCGCGATCGGGTCGCTCCCCCGCACCCGGATCATGTCGTCCGAAACCACGCCCGCGCCGCGCGCCAGTATCGCCGCGAGCACGGTCGACTTGCCCGATCCCGAAGCCCCGCACACCGCGATCGCGCCCGCGCCTCCTTCGGGCACGAAACAGGCCGCATGCAGCACCGGATCGCCGCGCAGCCAGACCGTCGCGGGCAGGGCGTTCGCCACCAGCCGCAGCGCCAGATCGGGATCCTCGCCCTCGTCCACCAATATCTCCCCCGCCGAGCAGCGGAACCGCGCGAAAGGCGGCAGGTCGATCGTCACCGCGCCGTCCGCCACGCCGTAGCGCACGCCTTCGCCGAGCGGCGCGACCGATCCGCGCACCACCACCACATCCGCCGCCGCATCCTCGGCCGCCGGCATCGCGCCGGGCAGCGCCAGGTCGCTGCGCACGACCAGGTCGAAGGCGGTGAATTGCGCCACCGGTCAGGCCGGCATCAGGTCGAACGCGACGCACACCCGCCCGCCCCATGCGCGGGGATAGGCAAAGCTGCGATGCGGCGCGTGCGACGGGAACAAGGCGATCAGCCCTTCCGCCGGGCGCAGCAACCGCCCCGGCCACGCATCCTCGGGGCTGTCGAGCGTGTTCGGCACGCCGAAGCGCAGGCATCCCGCCTCATCGGTCCCCGTCTCGATCTCGCGCGGCACCTGCGGATAATAGACCCCGCTCAGCCAGCCGCCGGGGTGCATGTGCCAGCTCTCATGCCCCGGCCCGTCGGAGAGCACCGCCCAGTAATCGAGCCGCATCGCTGCCATCCGCCGCGTCATGAGCGGCCGGTCCAGCCCCTCGAACGCGGCCAGCAGCAGCGGAATCTCGCGCGCCAGCAGCGCCTGCAGGTCGGGCAGCACCGTCGAAGATGTCAGCAACGGATCGTCGACCCGCCAGCTCTCGGTCGCCGCCGTCCCCTCGCGCTCGAAGCGCCGGCCGGGATGCGCCGCCAGCTCCTCGACCAAAGCCGCGTTGAACGCCGCGAGCGACACCCGGCCCGGCGGTGCCGCCACGATCCCCGCCGCGAAATGCTGCCCCAGCCCCACCGCCTCCTCGGCCTCCGCCATCCGCCCCGATCGCCCCAGCGCCACCGCCCGCGCGGCAAGCACCCGCGGATGCGCGATCCCCGCCGCCAGCGCCGCCTCGGCCAGCGCGAGCAGCGCCTCGGGCCCCTCGTCGCGCAGCACCAGCCGGGCATGCCGCCACCACGCGCTCACATGCTGCGGA
>NZ_JAQGLC010000136.1 GCF_028293085.1 Sphingomonas bacterium | reverse complement strand
GTGACGCCGGATTCGAGCATCACGACCTTGAGCCGCGGGAATTTGGCGAACACGCCTTCCATCAACAGGCTCAGCAATTGCTGCTGGAACGCCTGCGAGAAGGACGCCTCGTCCTCGATCTGGTAAGAAGGCCAGCCGCTACCGGTCGGCGCGTGGCGATAGGTGGTGCCGGCATGGATGCCGAGCGGCAGGCCGTGCTTCTCAGCCGCTTCATAGATCGGCCACATCAGACGCTTGCCGAGCGGCATGTCGCCCGACACCAGGATCAACACCTGCACGAAGCGCTTGTCGTGCGCCCAGCGCTCGATCTCCGCGACGGCCAGTTCGGGCAGCTGCCACGGAACGACGATCGACGCACGCAGCCGGCTATCCTTGGCCAGCCATTCGGCCGCGATCCAATCATTGGTCGCGGCACAAATCGCCGCGCCCTGATCGGCATTGAGTAAAGCCTGTCCACCATAGAGGCAGTTCGCGATGGCAAAGCGGGTATCGAACGGATCGAGCGCCTGCGCCTGCACGCTTGCGAGGCTCGCTCCGGCGATACCCGTTGCAGGCCGCCAGTCCGGCCGGACGCTGCCCGGCGCGCCCGGTCGTGTGAAGGCGAGGCCGAGGCCGCGAATGCCACGCGTCACCACCTGCTCCCGCCAGTAGTCGGGCAGATAGGGCATCAGCAGATCGGTGTCGGTCAGGCCAATATGCAGGTCGCAATCGATGACCTCGCGCACAGCGACGGGCGAGACCATGTTCATGCGTCGTACCGATGCCGGAGAAACCCTCGGCTCAAGCCCATCTCCTCGCCCTTCTTTTTTGCGCCTTCCCTCATTTCAATCATCGCCCGCGCCCGTCAGATGCAGTTCGACGCTATTTCCGAGAGCACAGGAAGGGCGACGGCGCGCCAACGGCCGCCGCTGGGGGCAGCGCCGCGATATGCTATCGCCCGAATGGATCATGCCGCCTGTTCCTTGAGACGTGGCGGGCCCGGCAGCGTATAATCGCCCATCTCGAACATCAGGCCGGCGGTGAGATAGCCGCCATCGACATTGAGGATGTGCCCGCAGATGTGGGACGCCATGTCGGAGGCGAGGAAGAGCGCCGCGTCGGCAATCTCATCCGGCAGGCCGTAACGGCGCTGGGGAATAAGATAGGTATAGGCCGCCCGCGTCGCCGCGTCGTGATGCTCGTCGGACATGGCGCTCTTGATCGCACCCGGCGCGATGCCGTTGGTGTTGATGCCCCATCCGGCAAGCTCGACCGACATCACCTTGGTGAGCAGCTCGAGCGCCGCCTTGGACGCGCCATAGGCGCCGCGTCCGACCCCGCCGCGCTGACCGGACAGCGAGGTGATGTTGATGATTCTCCCGCCGCCCTGCTCCTTCATCACCCGCGCCGCCGCCTGGCCGCACAGGAAGGCACCGATCAGGTTGACGTCGTAGTTCAGCTTGAAGTCGGCCACCGTCGTGTCGAGGAAGAGCTTGGTCGTGCTGACGCCGGCGTTGTTGACGTGGACGTCCAGCTTGCCGTGCAGGTCCATCGCCGTGGCGACCAGTCGCTGTGCATCCTCGGCATTCGTGACGTCGGCCCTGACCGCGTCGGCGCGTCCGCCCGCCGCCCTGATCGATTCAACGACGGATTCCGCGCGGGCCAGGTCCAGGTCGCTGACCAGCACGCTCGCGCCTTCGGCAGCATAGCGCCGGGCAATGGCCGCACCCATGCCCTGCCCCGCCCCGGTAACCGTCGCGACCTTGCCATTCAGCATCATTTTCTCCTGTTGATTCATGCCGGGTCCCGCAGGGTTTCCTGCCAGTGGTCGAGGCCTTCCTCGACGACGCGATCGACCGCCGCCTCGCTAGCGCCGCCGGCATTCTGCACTTCGATCATGCCGATCAGCAGATCATGGTTGCGCGCCGCGCGCAGGCCACCACCGCGTTCGAGGCTTTTCCTGATCCACGGCGCGAACAGCGCAGTGACGAAACGGCCCAGGCTGCCAATCAGCTCGTTCTGGCAGCGGTCATAGATGGCGACGTGAAAGGCGATATCGGCCTGGGCAAGTTCGTCGACGGTCGCGGTGCCGGTGAGGGCAAGCGCCCGCAGTCGTTCGTTGACCTCGCGCAGGGCATCGACATCCGCCTGCACGCGGCTCTGCGCGAGTAGCTGCGCGGCCGTGCGCTCGACCATGAGCCGCGTCTCATACAGATGGCGCGGCGATGTCCGTGCGGCCTCTCGCTGAAAGAGCAGCAGCTGGCCGAGCGCGGCAACGCTGTTCTGGCGCAGAAAGGTACCGACGCCGCGGCGCACTTCCAGCAGCCCGACCGCCTCGAGGATTTTCACGGCCTCGCGCACCGGCGTCCGGCTGACTCCAACCGCCGCGCATAATTCGGCTTCATTGGGCAGGCGTTCGCCCGGCGAAAAGGGCCCGCTTTCACTGGCATGCAGGATGTAGGTCACGACCCGCGACACCGCATCCTGCTTCTCGCCGCCGTCAGCGACATCATATGTCTCAAAGCCAGGCATGGCGCGCAACCTACGTTAGAAGCGGAATATGGCAAGCTTTTTAGCGCAGATTGGCGGGATTGACAATTGCCCGAGCAAAAGACATCATATGTCTCATGCAGAGAGGATCATCGTGAAGCTGTCCGCGTCGACGCTCGCCTTTTCTGGCCATGATTTCGCGACCGCCTGCGACACGATCGCGGCGTGCGGCTTCGCCTATGTCGAGCCGGCGTTCATCGAGGGCTATGGCGATTTCGACGATGGCGAGATCAACGTCCAAAATGCCGCAACGTTGAAGGCACAGGCGGCGACTGCCGGCCTTTCGTGTCGCAGCGTCTCCGCGCATGTCGATATGAGCGCGGTGGACGCGGTGCCCCGCATGGTGCGACGGCTGGATTTCGCCGCCGCGCTGGAGGCACGCTATCTCGTCACCAATGCCGGGCCGGCCGGTACCGACGACATGTTCGCGGCCAACCTCGAGAAGATCGCGCCTGTTGCCGAGGCACGCAATGTGGTGATCTGCATCGAGAACCCCGGCCATGGTTCGAGCCTGTTCCCGACCGGAAGCGCGATGGCCGCGTGGAAGCAGCGGATCGGCCATCCCTTCATCGACCTCAACTATGATTTCGGCAACATCTTCACGGCGAGCGACGAGCGTCTCGATCCGGCGGATGACATGCTCGCAGTGGCGGAAACGGCGGCGCATTTCCACGTCAAGGACCTGCTGTCCGACGCTTGGGGCTGGCACATGTGTGCGATCGGCGACGGCTCGATCGACTATCGTTCGGCACTGCCCCGGCTCGCCGAACTGCGGCCCGACGCCGCATTCAGCATCGAGATGCCGCTCAGGCTATGGCGCCCGATGCGCGGCGCGGCACGCTTCAAGCCGGTGCCGCCGATCGCCCGGATCGCCGCCGAACTGACAAAATCGCGGGCGTTCGTCGAACATCATTTTCGACCTGAACCCTCAACTGTGAACACCGAAAACGGAGAGCCTTCAGATGTATGCAACGATTGATCCTTCAACCCTGACGGTCTTCATCACCGGCGCGACGTCCGGCTTCGGCGAGGCGGCAGCCCGACGCTATGCGGCGAGCGGCGCGCGCGTCATCGTGACAGGGCGCAGGGCCGATCGGCTGGAGGCACTGCAAGCCGAACTCGGCGCCGACAAATGCCATATCGCGCCGTTCGACGTGACCGACCGCGCCGCGTTCGCCGCCGCGCTGGACGCGATCCCCGAACCCTTCTCGCGGATCGACACGGTGATCGCCAATGCCGGGCTCGCGCTCGGCCTGGAGCCTGCCGCCCAGGTCGACCTCGACGACTGGGACCAGATGGTCGCCACCAACATCAACGGCCTGCTCTACACCGTGCGGCTGCTGCTGCCGCGGCTCATCGCCAATGGCGTCGGGCATATCGTCACGCTTGGCTCGGTCGCCGGCGACTACCCCTACCCCAATGGCAGCGTCTATGCCGCAAGCAAGGCGTTCGTGAAGCAGCTGGCCCTCGCCTTGCGCTCGGACGTGCAGGGCAAGAATATTCGCGTGACCAATATCGAACCCGGTCTCGCCAAGACGGAATTCTCCGCCGTGCGCTTCAAGGGCGACGAGGAGCTGGCCGATCGCGCCTATCAGGACACGCAGTTCATGACCGCCGACGACATTGTCGAGGCGATCTTCTGGGCGACGACCCTGCCGCGGCACGTCAACATCAACCGCATCCAGATGATGCCGGTGACCCAGGCTTTCGCGGGCTTCGACATTCTCAGGCAGAAGTAATGCCGGCGCGCCTGATCGGGCATGGAGGGCGACAGTGTTTCTAGGCGTGGACGTCGGCACGTCGGGCGTGAAGGCGGTGATACTCTCCGACACCGGCACCCTGCTCGATCAGGCCACCGCACCACTTCAGGTCTCGCGCCCGGCGCCCTTATGGTCGGAGCAGGACCCCGACGACTGGTGGACGGCGACAGAGGCGGCGATCCTCGCGCTCGATCCCATATTGCGCTCGGGTACGCGCGCGATCGGCCTCGCCGGCCAGATGCACGGCGCGACGTTGCTCGGTGCCGATGACCGGCCGCTGCGCCCGGCGATCCTGTGGAACGACGGGCGCAGCTTCGCCGAGTGCGACGACCTCGAGCGCGCGGCGCCCGACGCGCGCGCGATCACCGGCAATATCGCCATGCCCGGCTTCACTGCGCCTAAGCTGCTATGGGTGCGCAGGCATGAGTCGGATGTCTTCGCGCGCGTGCGCAGCGTGCTGCTGCCCAAGGACTATGTGCGGCTGTGCATGACCGGCCACAAGGCGTCGGACGTCTCTGACAGCGCCGGCACGCTATGGCTCGACGTCGCGGCACGGCGGTGGAGCGACGCAATGCTCGCCGCCTGCGGCCTGGACGAGCGGCAAATGCCATCGCTTCATGAGGGCAGCGACATCACCGGCACGCTCCGCGCCGACATTGCCGCGCGCTGGGGCATGCCTGCCGTGCCGATCGCGGCGGGCGGGAGCGACAATGCCGCCGGCGCGGTCGGGGTCGGGGTGATCGCGGACGGTGATGCGTTGCTTTCGCTCGGCACCTCGGGGGTGGTCTTCGTCGCGACGCGGGACTTCCGTCCCAATCCGCAGCGCGCCGTTCATGCCTTCTGCCACTGCCTGCCGGACACTTGGCACCAGATGACCGTCCATCTGTCCGCCGCCGCCTGCCTCGACTGGGCGGCGCGCCTGCTCGGCGTCGACAGCCCGCCCGCGCTCCTCGCGCTGGCGGAACGGACTGGACCGGCTGCGGGTACCGAACTGTTCCTGCCCTATCTGTCCGGTGAGCGGACGCCACACAACGACGCCCATGTGCGCGGTGCATTTCTGGGGCTCGGCAACGATAGCGACCCCGGGCGCATTGCCGCCGCGGTGCTGGAGGGCGTCGCCTTCGCGCTGGCCGACGGGATCGATGCGCTGCGCGATGCCGGTACCATTTTCTCCTCGCTATCGGTGATCGGCGGCGGTGCGCGCTCGCGTTATTGGGGCGGGATCATCGCCGCATCGCTCGGCGTGCCGCTGGCCTATCTCGAGGGGGGCGAGGTCGGCCCCGCGCTGGGCGCCGCCCGGCTCGCGCAGATCGCCGTCACCGGCGCGCGTGCGGCTGAGGTCTTCGCGCGACCACCCGTTCGGCATATCATCGAGCCGGACGCCGCGCTCGCCGACAGGCTCTTACCGAAGCTGGCGCGCTTTCGCGCAGCCTATCCACTGATACGTCAGATCCAGTAACAGCCGAGCACGGTCCGGCCGTCGAGAACCGGATCTTACCGGACAGCCAGCATCGCAACGCCGCCCTTTGCCGACATGCGCGGCCGTAATAATCCCACCAGCAACGACGAAATGGCGAACAGGCCGGCGCCACCGATCAGCGCGGGACTGTAGCTTCCCGTGCGCCCGAACGAGGTGCTGATGATGAAGGGGCCGACACCGCCGCTCAAGGTGATGATCGTGTAGAGCAGGCCGTAGATCGCACCATAATGCGCGCGGCCATAATAGCGCGCAGCGAGATAGGCCGCGGCATCGGCTTCCATGCCGGCGGCAATGCCGAGCAGGGCGACGCCGAGGCCGCAGGCGAGAATATTGGTGCCGCTGATGAAAAGCCCGAGGCAGCCGGCCAGCGGGATCAGCAGCAGCAGCGCCACGGTGCGCTCGGGGTTGAAATTGTCGAGCAGCCAGCCCGTTAGCAGCCTGCCCGCCACGACGGCGATGCCGAACAGGCCGGTCAGGGCGGCGGCAACGTCTCGCGACATGCCGCGATCGGTCAGCAAGGGCACCAGGTTCACCAGGACACCGATCAGAACCAGCGGCCCGAGCGCAAAGGCCGCGCCCATCTGCCAGAATACGCGGGTGCCGATCGCCGCGCGAAAGGTGAAGCCCGGAGGCGCTTCCGACTGGGCGGCGTCACCCGTTCGCGTCTCGTCGAGCTTCGGCGCCTCGACCCGTGGTGGCTCGCGAAACGCCCACAGCGTGATCGGCAGACCCACCACCAGGGGGAGAATGCCGAGCCCGATAAAGGCGCCGCGCCACCCCCAATGATCGGCCAGCCAGGTGACATAGGAGGGCAGCATCGCGCCGACCAACCCGTTGCCCATCAGCGATATCCCGATCGCCAGGCCGCGACCCGCGCTGAACCAGCCGACCAGCACGCGCGTCCAGATCATCGGCAAGGTACCGGCGCCGGCCACGACGATCACCACATAGCCGGCATAGAAGAACCAGATATTGCCCGGGATGAGCGTCATGCCGAAACAGGCGCAGGCCAGCAGGCACAGCGACAGCAAGGCGATCTGGCGCGCGCCATGCCGGTCCGACAGCGCCCCGACCGCGACCGCCATGATCAGCACGCCGACGGATTTGAAGAACATCGCGCCGGTAATCTGTGCGCTCGTCCAGCCGAACTCCTTCGTCAGCGGTGCGATGAGCGGGCCGAGCGAATATTGCAGCAGGACGTGCACGCCGACGGAACAGCCGAGGATGCATGATAGCAGGACGGGCCAGCCCTTGCGATATTCTTCCATCTTGACCGTCAAATTCCGTCCCTTTCCGAAGACAGGACCTCCCCCAATCAAGATGCCCTTCCGTCCGCGATCGCGTTACGGCAGGTGAGCCTCTCACTCAGAAGCTCACCCGCACGCCGGCCGTGAAGTAGCGGCCTACAACGTCATATTGAAACCCGGCCGGTAGAAAGAAGCCGGGATTTGCCGTGGGCAGATCGCCCGAGACCGGCCCATTGATCGGCGCCCCTCTGTTGAGAAGGTTCTGGACGTTGAGGAACAGCTGGAATTTTTTCGCTGCCCCGACCGTGACGGTTCCATTGAAATCCAGGTACATGATCGGCTTGTAAACAGAGGCATTGTAGTCCGCGAATACCAGCGGCACGACCTGCGGCGCCGCAAGCGCAGAACCACCGATGTAGCGCTGAGCGAGTTCGACACTGAATCGATCGGTCTGGAACCCCTCACTAAATCGCATGCGAAGTCGCTGATTTGCAGCGGTTCTCCCCGCTGCCTCCAACGTCGGCGACGTCGCCGTCAGCTGCGTTCGAACGTGCAAGAGGAGATTGGCGTCAGCACGCAAAATCAGTCGGGCATTGTCGCCGATACCGTTCAGCCGCGTGTTGTAGTTCGATTGGAAATCGATTCCGACCTGTTGAAACGAGGCGAGGTTGACGGGAACGATGTTGATTGCTGTGACGGCGTTCGCTGCCGTCCTGTCGCTGAAGGGAAGCGGGCGGACGATGAAGGCACAGATCGGGGCAGTCCCTCCGCTGACCTCACAGTCTGCTAGTTCCTGGGCGCCGGACCTGGTGATGATGGCGTCTTTGATCTTGATGTTATAATAATCGACGGAAAAGTTGAAACCTCGCAACCAGCTTGGCGTGTAGACACCGCCGAAGGTTTTTGTCGTGGCGCGCTCCGGTATAAGGGAAGAATTGCCTCGGGTAATTTGGAGAGCCTGGGTCGATAGCCCGGTGTGCGGATCAATCAGCGCCCCGGTGACGACTTGCGTACCGCTGTAGAGCTGGAACAAGGTTGGTGCTGCAATGTCGCGCGAAAGTGTCGCTCTCAGGAGCAGGTCGCCGACAGGCTTGTAGACACCGCCGAGCTTCCAGGTGACGACCGACCCGCTGGTGCTGTAGTCGGTGTACCGAACGGCGCCGTTGAGATCGAGGGCGTTGATCAACGGCAGGTCGCGCAGCAGAGGCGCGGCAATTTCGCCATAGGCCTCCTTGACGTTTAACGTCCCCGCCGCGGTGCCGGCGATGGTGGTGCGGTTGATCGTCGTGCTCGGCAGAATGCCGCGGACGCCGGTCGATATCGAGGCGATCGGGATCGCCGGGTCGGAGTCACTGGTCTGCGCCAATGCCTGCCATCTCGCCTCACCGCCGACCGCGACGGAAAGCGGTCCTCCGGGGAGATCGAACAGATCGGCGCGAACGTTCGCCGCGACAATGTCCAGCTTGTTCAGGATGGCCCAATGCGTGATGTTGCGAACATAATCGACCGCGGCCGGTGAAAGGGATCCCGGCCCGACAATGTTTGCCGGTACGCACCCGGGATAGAGGCCAGGGTTGGTGATCGTCACGCGACAAACGATGTTACCGGATGGGTCTCTTACCGCGTCGGCTGCAGCGGCGAACCTGACGTTGCTCGAATCGCGGCCGACATTTCTCGCAGCGGACCGCTCGTGCGTATAGGAAACGTCCCAACTCACGCTCTTCGACCCGATGTTGAACTTTCCGTCGAATCCGAAATTGAGGATACCCACATCATTGGTCACGTCGATCGTGAAGGGGAGTTCCTCCAGTGACGCGCGGCCCACCACGATGCTCGGAATATTCTGCGCTGTCATTGCCGCTTGCACAGAGGTGGGAAGGTAAGGATTCCCGCTAAACAAGGTGATCTGCGCGCCCGACCCCGGGAAACGATAATCGGACACGTTGATTGCCTGGTTCTCGGATTCCGCCCATGAATATTGGGCGTGGAATCTCAATGCCGGCGAAAAATCATACTGCAGGCGCCCAAAGGCCTGGTCGGTACGCAATCCGGCCAGGGCACTCGAACCGCGCCAGGGCAACCCGTCTCCTCCGACGCCGATATTGGTCGTACCGGTAGCCGTGCCCGAATAGACTTTCGTTTGATCGTTACCGAGGAACACGATGTTGTTGAGCGGCCCGCCCTTGATGATGCCACCTGCCGTGACGGTGTTGAAATTCGTGTTGCTATTCAGGACATAGGGGTTTGCCGCTGTGCCGGTACCCGTGAAACTGTAGTATTTGTCATAGTTGGGCCGCTGGCTCGGGCTGAGCGGGTCAACGTGGTAGTGTTCAAAACTCGCCTCGACATGAAGTCTGTCGTCGGCGAACGAAGTGCCCGCAGCCAATCCGAACCTATAGGATGCGACATCGCCATAATCGGAGATACCGCTCTGCGCGAACGCCTTGAGCCCCTTGAAATTCTTGTTGAGTCGGAAGTTTACGACCCCGGCCACGGCGTCGGATCCATAGGCTGCGGAGGCGCCCCCGGTAACGACGTCCACCCGGTCCACCAACAGCTGAGGCAAGGCGTTTGTGTCGACCCCGCCGGTCGCGTTCGTCGGCAGAATTCGTAGCCCGTCATAGAGCACCAGCGTTCGATTGACCCCGATGTTACGCAGGTTGAGGTAATTGCCTTGAGCCGGGCTGGCGCCGGTATTCGTAGTGCGGGCTGAGTTCGAACCCCGAAAGGCCGGCAGCTGATTCAGGGCGTCAGAGATATTCGACGGCGTGGCCTTTTGCAGGTCACCGCCGGAAACAGACGTAACAGGGGTCGGCGAACTCACATTCGGGTTCGACACGCGGGATCCCGTCACAACGATGTCGCCGGCACCTGATTGGCCCGCGCTTCCACCCGACGGCGCCGGGTCAGCCTGGCCTCCGGCGTGTTGCGTTGGCCGAGGCAGTGCGCGGTCGGAATCTGTGCGGGCAGTGAGCGGCGCTGGTGACTGCGGCGCAACCTGCGCCTGGGCCTCGGAAGCGCAAATCGTCAACAACACTGCGGTCATCGCGGTACCACGCAGGAGTGGCACGAAACGATTACCCAAGGGTCCTCTATTGAGCATGGTCATATCCTCTCCCCGCACTTATTTTGTTATGTGCAGCAGTAGCGGACGCTGCGCTTTGCAGGAGTGGCAGAAGCCATCGTTTGTATGGGTATCAGTTGCCCCAGGCACCATGAGAATGAGGCTTTGCCGGTGCGACGCGTGGACACGACCGCGCACGCGTGCAGAATCCATGCCGCTTAACGTGCGCCTCGGTCGAAAATTGAGGGGTTCGCCTACCGACCCAGATGCTGGTCGAAGAATTGGATCAGGAGCTGATGGGCTTCCTGGGATTCGGGCAGCCTGGAATCATATTCGAAGCAGTGCCCCACACCATCCCAGATATGCAGCTCGGACGAAGCGCCGGCCTTGACCAGTGCCCGGTGCGTAAAAATGGCGTCACTCATCGTCAGGTCGCGCGTCGCATTGAGGATCAGCGACGGCGGGAATTTTCGCAGGATGTCGGGGTAATAAGCGGGCGACTGGGCAGCATCTCGCGCCGAGCCGGCGGCGAAGTAAAGGTTCAGCAGATCCAGTCCGCGATCGGGAACGACATCCTGCGGAAGCGCCCGTCCCGAGAGCGCCTGCGCGGTAAGAAGGGAATCGCCTGCGACCTCGGCCATGCCGCCGGCGCCCATGATTCCGATCGCGCCGGGCCTCGGGAGGCCATGAACCTGGAACCAGGCCAAGGCCTCGAAGGTCAGGATGCCGCCCGCCGAACAACCATAGATCCCGATATTCTGCGGCTTGTAGGTCTTGAGCAGCGCCTTGTAGACGGCCGCGACATCCTCGCTGGCGGCGGGAAAATGATGGTCGGGCGCTTCGCGATACTCGACCGAAACGACCTTGAAGCCGCCCATGGCTGAGACCGGCACGGATTCCAGCACGCTATAGTTGCGCCAGCCACGGAAGAAGCCACCGCCATGAAGATTGATAAGCACCCGGTCGCGATTGCGGCTGGGAACGCCTCCCTGTGGTGCAAACACATCGGTGTTCACGCCACCGATCGTCGTTGCCGTAACGGTGACGCCTGACGTCGCGGCTTTGGTCGCGGTCCAGTTTTGAAAGAATGCGGCGTCCTCCCGCTGTACCGCAGCAATCTCGTCCCTTGAGGGTCGCCGCGTGGTCGGAATGCTGGAGTTTGCCAGCGCTGCGAGACTGGCCCTGGCTTCAGTACTCGAGAGGAGCGAAGCCGGCACGGTCATGGCAGGCACATGAACCGCGCCATCGGCGTCGAAGATCGAAGGCCTGGATGTTTGCCCGAGCAAACTCGCGCCCTGGGTGATCGCAATGACACACGCTGCCGCAAATACGGCATGACGAACCTTCATCGGCAATTTCCTTTGCAAAGCCGCAGGCGCCGCTCCGACACCTTGCCAGGTCCCAAACAGCGCCGCGCGCAATATGCCGTTGTGCAATCGGGGACGAACGACACACCTGTTAGTTGTAGCGAGGGCGCAGACCTACCCAGCAGGTCCCGGGCATGGTGGTAAAACGAACGGCTCTCTCGGAGAGCGACCGTCACGTCGCTCGCCGTTGCTTCATGCGGCGCACCACTCGGCTGAGATATCCACCAGCCGCATAGCGGTGGGAATCTGCGCCTTGGCCTGCATCGCGCGTTTCAACACCGAGATATCGCGCCCGCGGTTCGCGGCCACAGCACCAACAATCGTGTCATCTTGGTCGAGTGCGACGAGCGTCCAGGCCGCAGTCGTCGCGCCCTCGACCATCATGAACTGTGCGCCCTCGGCCGGGAAGCCGACGCTCTGGATGTTCTGGTCATACTGATCCGACCAGAACCAGGGGGTGTTGGCGAAGGGTGCGGGTGTTCCGCTCATATTGCGTGCTGCCGCGATCCCGTGATCCATGGCGGTTTTCCAGGATTCGACGCGCCGCAGGGTGCCGTCTGGCGCGTTGGGATGGCTTGTTGCCTCGCCCGCGGCAAAGACGTTCGCGTCCTCGGTGCGGCAGAATGCATCGACGACAACGCCGTCATTGACGGCCAGGCCAGCGGCAGCGGCGAGCTCCACATTGGGCACGACACCGATCCCGATAAGGACCGCGTCCGCCTCGTGCATTTCACCGCCGGCGCTGACGAGCCATACGGTGCCTGCCTTGTGCAACGCGTCAACCGGCGTTTCGAACGCGAAGCGGACGCCATGCGAGCGGTGAAGGTCCAACGTCCAGTTGCTCAGGAAATGCGGCATCCCGCGTGCCAGAAGCCTGGGTGAGGCTTCGATGACGGTGACATCGCATCCCTTGGAGCGCGCGGCGGCGGCGGTTTCCAGGCCGATAAAGCCGCCGCCAACGACGACGATCTTTCCGCGCCCTGCGATAGCACGCCGCAGGTCGAGCGATTCTTCGAGTATGCGCAGATATGCGCCGTCGATCGACTCATCCTGAAACAGCCGGCGCGGGCGTGAGCCGGTGGCCAGCAACAGCTTGTCATAAGCGAAGCCGATGCCCTCCGTCGTGACAACTGCACGGGACTCACGGTCGATCGCAGCGACGGTCAGGCCTGGCCGATAGTCGATACCGAGTTCGGCGTACTGACGGGCGCCCGACAGTTCCAATTGCGCCAGATCCGGCTCGTCCTGCAACAGCACGGATTTCGACAGGGAAGTCCGGTCATAGGGGAGGCCGCCCTCGGCACCAATCAGCATGATGGCAGCGCCAGGGGCGCTGCGGCTCAGTTCGAGCGCTGCCTGGTGTCCGGCAAGGCCGGCCCCGACGATAACGTAGCGCGTCGCCATGGGCATTCCTCTAAGCGACAGCGCCGGGCGCACGCGCGCGCCTGACGAGAACGATGCAAAGCGATCGGACCGACACGCTGCGCGGTATCACGCAGGCTATGGCCGCAAAATTTCGCACTTTGCCGCTCAAGGCGCTCTCCATTCGAGCATGCAGGTTGCATGCGTTTTCGGCGGGCGCTGTGCCTATCGTGCGCGCCGCTCTATGGCGTAAAGGTGCGGCATCTGTGCTGCATGCGACAGCATCAATCTCTGTACAAACGCACCAGTACACAAAGATGGAGGGTCGAGAACCATGAGGCGCTACGAGCAGGTCATCGACCTCATTCGGCAGCGCATAGAAAAAGGCACGCTGAAAGCCGGCGACAAGCTGCCCTCGGTACGCCAGCTCCACAAGAGCATCGGCTGCAGTATGACAACCATCCAGCATGCCTATGCTCTTCTCGAAAGCGACGGCACGGTCACCGCCAAGCCGCGCTCCGGGTATTTCGTCGCCGACAACACCGCGGCAGCGACGGACTTCGCCGACAGTGGTCATGAGAATGATCCGACCGATCGTCCCGTCTCGGTCGACGAGCTTGCCTTTCGCGTCACGTCGCTCTGGCATCGGGCGGATCTCGAAGCCTTTGGCGCGCTCTATCCGAGCCGCGATCTCGTCGGCCGCGACAAGATCGACCAGACCTTGCGGCAGGTGCTGCGCACACAAGTCCGGCACATCCACAAGATGGACACGCCCGAAGGGGACCCGCTGCTGCGCGAGGTGATCGGCCGCCGCGCGGTGACCAAGGGGATCATCGTGCGACCGGCGGACGTGGCGATCATGGGCCGCGGCATCCAGGGGCTCGACATCAGCATCGAGGCACTGACTTCGCCGGGTGACGTGGTGCTGGTCGAGAGCCCCTCCTTCTTCCCGATCTTCGCGGCGCTACAGCGCTACGGGCTGCGCGCCGTCGAAATCTACTCGCACCCGAAATTCGGCATCGACCCCAACCAGTTCGAATATCTGCTGCACAACAACACGATACGCGCATGCATCCTGATGCCGGTGCATCATTATCCCACCGGTATCACCTATTCGCCGGCGACCATGCAGGCCGTCGTCGCATCGGCGGCGCGACGCAACGTCCCGATCATCGAAATCGACCTGTTCGGCGACCTGGCCTTTGACGGCGACGTGATGTCGTCGCTGAAACAATATGACGAACAGGACAATGTCCTGCACTTCTCCACCCTGGGCGGTCTGTCGGCACATGGTTACGGCATCAGCAGCGTGATCAGCACGCGTTATCAGCCGCTGCTCATCCAGCGACAATATATGAGCGCGTTGTCGAGCGGCGACGGCGTGGTTCAGCGTGCCATCGCCGAGCATATCACCAACTCAGCGTATGACCGGCAGCTGCGGCGGGTAAGAACCATCCTCAAGGAGCGCGTCGCGCGTGGCCTGCAGTTGATCGCGGAGCATTTCCCGAGCAGTTGCGCCGTCTCGCTACCGACCGGCGGCTTCATGTGCTGGATCAGGGGACCACGGGACTTCGATGCGCTCAAGGCATCGCAGATCGCGCTCACCCATCAGATCAGCCTGCCGCCGGGGCCGATGTTCTCCGTGACCAATTCATTCAGCAATTTCATCGCGCTCAACCTGTCACTGCCCTGGACCGAGGACCGGGTGCGCAAGCTCAAGACGGTCGGTGGGCTACTGCGATCGCAGTGAGCATCAGAGGCTGAAAATCTTGCCGGGATTGAACAGATCCTTCGGATCCAGCGCCCGTTTGATGGCGCGCATGATATCCACCGCATCGCCCAGTTCCTCGACCAGCCAATCCTGTTTGCCGAGCCCGATGCCATGCTCGCCCGTGCAGGTGCCGTCCATCGCCAGCGCCCGGCGAACGAGCTTGCCGTTGATCGCCTCGACCTCTTCCAGCTCCTCGCGCGAATTCGGATCGAGCGAAAAGACGACATGGAAATTGCCGTCGCCGACATGGCCCAGGATCGTCGCGGGCACACTCGCCTGCTGGAGGTCAAGCTTGGTCTCGCCGATACATTCAGCGAGGCGGCTGATCGGCACGCATACGTCCGTCGTCCACCCGATAGCGCCGGGGCGCAGATTCACCGCGGCATAATAAGCCTCGTGCCGCGCCTTCCACAGCTTGTTGCGCTCCTCGGGCAGGTTGGACCACTGGAACTCCCCACCGCCGTTCGCCGTGGCGAGTTCGCGCACCGTATCGACCTGTTCCTGGACGTATGTCGCCGAGCCATGGAACTCGAACAGAAGGGTCGTTACCTCGGGATAGTTCAGTTTCGACCAGGCGTTCACGGCCTTCATTTGCACATCGTCGAGAATCTCGACGCGGGCCAGCGGGATGCCCAGCTGGATCGCCTGTACGACAGTCTCCACAGCGCCCTGCAGCGTCTCGAAACCACAAACTGCGGAGGAGATCGCCTCCGGGATACCGAACAGGCGCAAGGTAATCTCGGTAATGATGCCGAGCGTGCCCTCCGAGCCGACATAGAGCCGCGTCAGGTCGTAACCCGCAGCGGACTTGCGGGCCCGCCGCGCGGTGCGAATGATCCGCCCTTCAGGCGTGACAACCTTCAGCGACAGCACCACGTCGCGCATCGTGCCGTAGCGCACCGCGTTGGTGCCCGAGGCGCGGGTCGATGCCATGCCGCCGATCGTGGCATTGGCGCCGGGATCGATTGGGAAGAACAGGCCGACATCGCGAAGATGCTCGTTCAACTGTTCGCGCCGCACACCGGCCTGGACGACACAGTCGAAATCCTCGGCATTCACCTGCAGGATCGCCGTCATCTCCGAAAGATCGACCGAGATGCCACCACGCACGGGAAGCGTATTGCCTTCGACGGAGGTGCCGGCGCCGAACGGGATGATCGGGACGGCGGCCGCGACGCAGCTTTTGACCAGGGCGGCTACCTCCTCGGTCGAGTGCACGAACACGACCGCGTCGGGCAGCATCACGGCAAAGTGAGACTCGCTGCCGCCGTGCTGGAGCCGCACCGCTTCGCCGAGATGCAGCCGGTCGCCGAACAGCGCCCGAAGCTCCGCGATCAGGGACGCCGGCAACGCCCCTCGTGCGCCGGGAACCTCATGAACATTCATGTTCAAACCTTCTCTGAATTGAATGCGGAGATGAAGTCATTGGCGCACCGGCGCGCGCGCCGGCGTGGTCAGCGCGAGGATGCCGGCCACGGCGAGGCCGACGGCCAGGACTAGGAAGCCGGCACCATAGCCGTAGCTCTCCTTGAGCGCGCCGATGACCGACGGGCCGAAATAGCCGCCGAGATTGCCGATGGCGTTGATCAACGCGATGCCCGCTGCCGCACCGGTGCCCGAAAGGAACCCGGTGGGCAGCGTCCAGAAAACCGGAAGCGTCGCGTAAATCCCGATCGCGGCAAAGGTGAACGCCGCCATCTTCAGAACCGGGTCCCCGGTCACCGCGCTGGCCGCGAAACCGATGGCACCAGCAAAGGCGGCGATTGCGATATGCCAGCGGCGCTCGCCGAGGCGGTCGGAATTCCAGCTCCAGCCGACCATGCCCAGCATCGCCAGCAGATAAGGTATGACGGTCACCAGCCCGACCTGCTGGTTACTGAGGCCGCCGAACGACTTGATCACCTGCGGCGCCCAGAAACTGAAGCCGTAAAGGCCGACGACGATGCCGAAATAGATGACGGCGAGATGCCAAACCCGCCCACTGGTCAACGCCAGCATCAGCGTCGTGTGGCCTCCAGGCGCGGCTTCATTCGCCAGTGCCCGCTCGATCGCAGCGGATTCGTCAGAACGCAGCCAAGTCGCATCGCTCGGCCGATCGGGCAGCATACGCCACACCAGCAAACCGCACAGGATCGCGGGCAGGCCTTCCAGGACGAACATCGATTGCCAACCGCGCAAGCCGAGCAGGTTCGTGCCGAGCATCCAGGTCGAGAACGGCGCGCCGATGATGCTCGACAGCGGCAGTGCCACGAGGAACCAGCCCATGATGCGGGCGCGCATCGTGCCAGGGAACCAGAAGGTGAGGTAAAGGATGATGCCGGGGAAGAATCCCGCCTCGGCCATGCCGAGCAGGAAACGCACGAAAGCAAAGCTTACCGGCCCGACGACAAAGGCCATCGCGACCGACAGGATGCCCCAACTGATCATGATGCGGGCGATCCAGCGCCGCGCGCCGACGCGCTCGAGGATCACGTTCGAGGGCACCTCGAAGAGGAAATAGCCGAGAAAGAAAATGCCCGCGCCCGTGCCGTAAGCCGCGGCACTGATCCCCAGATCATGGTTCATCGTCAACGCGGCGAACCCGACATTCACCCGGTCGAGGAACGACACGAAATACAACAGGATGATGAACGGCAGCAGGCGCCAGGCCGCCTTGCGGAGCGCCGCGTTTCCGGCGCGACGATCAGCCTCCTCGGCGCCCGCGAGCGCACCGTCCATCGCTGATGCAGTTACCATGAAGGCTGCTCCCCGGCCCGATGCCAGATTTCAAAAAGAAGGGAATTGTCGCGATCTGCCGCCGACCCGCTGACGGACCCGCCTCCACGTTCGACGTCGTGGAGACGGGCTACTCGTCAGTAGTTGAACCGGAAACCGATACGGAAGCGCCGGCCGATCGTGTCGAAATAGGTCACGCTGGTGCCCGGATAGAGGAACGAAGCGGCAGCAGCGACGGGGGGCGCGCGATCGAACAGATTCTCGACCACACCATAGAATTCCGCACCGTGATCTCCCGCCTTGATCTTGAACGACTGCGACAGGTCGAAATAGGTCGCGCCGGCGATGTTGTTGTTATCGATCTGCACGCCGCTGGTGTAGGTGTTGTCATAGACGCCGCCACCGATCCTGCGCATCGAGATCTGCGTCCGGCTCGGCCCAACCTCGTAGGCGAAGCTGTTGGACCAGCGCCACTTGGTCGGGTTCTGCAGATTGGCCGCGATCATCCCGAGATTGTTCGTCGTGCCCCCCAGCGCGGTGATCGTGCGCGTCAGCGTGTTAGTCGCGAGCACGCGCAAGGTGATCCGTCCGGGAAGATGCGCGGAGAAGGCCGACAAGGGCGTCGTATAGGCCAGTTCGTAGTCAATGCCTTCGAGCTTCTCCGAATTGGCATTGAAGCCCGAGACGTTGACGCGGGTAAGGTTGCCCGCCGTATCGCGGATGACTGCTGCGCAATAACCGGTCTGGCCATTATTGCAGTTGTTCAGGATCTGCTGCGACGACAGCGACGTGATCGCGCCGCTGATCGACGTGCGATAATAGTCGACCGACGCGCTCAACCCCGGGATGAAACGCGGATGGATCACGACGCCGAACGTATCGGCATTGGCGATCTCCGGGACCAGCGCGGGATTGCCCTGGATGACCTGGATCGCATTCACCGTGACGATCGTCGGCACGCCGTTGACCAGCCTAGTGTCGCTGAGCGTCGCGGTGTTGACCTGGCCGCCAAGGAACAGATCGTTGAGGTTGGGCGCGCGGATGTCGCGCGAATGGGTGCCGCGCAGTCGGATGTCCTGCGAAAGGTCCCAGGTCAGGCCGGCCTTGTAGGTCGCGACCGTGCCGCTGGTGCTGTAATTGGTCACACGACCGGCAACGTCGAGATCGACCGCCTTAAACAGCGGAACGTTGCGCAGCAGCGGCACCACGAGTTCGCCAAAGGCTTCCTTGACGTTGTAGCTGCCGCTGCCCGGCTTGTAGTTGCCGACCCAGAACACGCTGGCGATCGACAGCGCGTCGGCATCTGCCGAATAGGATTCGCGGCGATATTCGGCACCGGCGGCGAGCGATACCGGCCCGGCCCAGAGCGAGAAGGGCTCACCCTGGATCGACAAGGCGGCGACATGCTGTTGCAGCGTGATGTGCTGCGCCGAGGTTGCGGTCACATAGCCGATCGCGGCGGCCGTGGCGGGCGCGGTGCCGAACGGATTGAGCGGCTGGCATCCATCGGTCGGGTTGGTCAGCGTCGAGCGGCAGACGATCTGGCCGCCACTGCGCACAGCGTCGGTCGCGCGTGCGACATTCGCCGTGATGGGATCGTTCGACACCTGGTTGAGGATGTGGCTGACGCCATATTGATAATAGGCGTTCCACTTCCACGAACCGCCGAGATTGCCGTTGAGACCGGCCAGTCCGCGCGCGACCGAGCGCTGGTTCCGCGCGATCGGCGCGCCGAGCGATTCGAATGTTTTGCCGATCTTGAAGGTGGTGCCGACCAGCGACGCTGGAAGATAGGCATTGTCCGCCGCGATCGTCAGCGTGCCGAGCACGGGATAGGGAACGCTGGTATTGACCGTCCGCGACGCCGAATAGGACCCCTCTACATAGCCGGTGATATTGTCGCTGAACTCGTAGGATGCGCGGCTGAACACGCTGGCATAATCGACCGGCACCAGCAGTTGGTAGGATGCGGAGATGTCATTGGGCGTGCCCCCGATCTTGTAAGGCGACGTCTTCGCGCCGGGATCGAACGCGATGGGCGATCCATCAGGTCCGAACTGGGTGATGAAGGCGTTGGGTCCGGTGGTGACCACGCCGCCGGCCGAAGCGACAAGGAAATCGGCCGTCGACACCAGCCGCTGCGGCTGGCCGTTGCCGGCGACATAGGCCGGGTTGGTGACGATCTTGTAGCCCTTGTACCAAGGCCGGTCCGAATAGTGAGCGATGCCACCCTGGTGCGAGCCGCTGACATCGATGATGAAATGGCCTTTGCCGCCGCCGAATGACGTGCCGAAGGTCAGGTTGCCTGTCGCGGTGCCGGCGTCACCCCGAAAGGAACTACCCGCCTGGATATTGCCTTTCAGGCCCTCGTAGTTGGTGTCGAGCACGAAGTTCACCACGCCGGCTACCGCGTCCGAGCCCCATGCCGCCGAGGCGCCGCCCGTCACGACGTCGACACGCTTGATCAAGCCCTGCGGCATCAGGTTAACGTCTACGCCGCCTGTGATGGTCGATGGGACCACGCGATTGCCGTTGAGCAGCACAAGCGTGCGATTGGTGCCGAGACCACGAAGGTTGAGGATGTTGGCGCCGCCGGTGCCGCCACCGACGCCGATGATCGTCGTCGCCGGGGTCACGCCCGGCACCAGCTGCGGCAGGTCGTTGACGACGTTGGCGATGTTTGCCGGCGCCTTGGCGTTCAATTCTTCTATGCCCAGAACTGTCATCGGCGTCGGCGCCGTGAAGCCGCCGCGGCTGACGCGCGTACCGGTGACGATGACATCCTGCGTCACTGCGTCGGCAGGCGCGTCCGCGGACTGCTCGGCAGCCGGTGATGAAGTGGGGGTTGTTGCGGGCGCGGCCTGGGCGAACGCCGGATTGGCGGCGGCAAGCAGGGCCACGAGGCTGACGCCCTGCGCCGCGACAACCAAAGCTTTGTTGCTGAAATTCATATCACTCTCCCTGTGTCTCAGGCATTTCTCATGCCTTTTCCGTTTCGTTTATGTTTTCATGTGCAGGCAAAAAGCTCTGCTAACGGTTAGTTCTCGCTCTCGAGATCACGTACGGCCGGCAGCGCGGATTACGCAAGATATGTTCGGCGGCAGATTCTTTGTGTTTCTAATAATAACCAGATAAATACTTGAGCATCTTGTGCGTCTTCATGGATAGTTGGTCTCGCGACCGACTTCGAGACATGCCCTGTTGCTATTACCTCGATCTAAATTTCACGCTCCAAAAACGCGCTGCCGTATCAGGCTGCAAGGGCGATGCCGCCGACGCGCCCCCTGGCCCGCGCCCGAAACGCGGAAGGCGGCAAACCAAAACGACGATGGAAAGCGCGCGCGAAGCTCGCATTGTTCGAATACCCTGCGGCGTAACCGACCGTCGCCACCCGCTGATCGGAACCGGTCAGCATCTTCCGGGCGTGCAGCAGGCGATATTCGGCGATGGTCTCGGAAATCGAGCAGTCGAACATCTCGCGAAACCCGCGCGTGAGTTTCGCCCGGTTCAATCCGCAGGCACGACCGATCGATTCCAGCGTCAGCTTCTCGGAGAAGCGTTGGGCGATAAGATGCTTGGCAGCGACGATGCGAAGACTGTCGGCGCGCGAGAGGAGCCCATTGCCGATGATCGGTACAAGTTGTCCGGCGGCGCGTATCCGGAGCGTCTCGCAGATCAACTCCATGCCCTTCGCCGCCCGGTAGACGCTTTTCGCGCGCCCCGGCATCGACGTGCTCAGCCCTGCCTCCGCGAGCGCGACGAGCTCATGGGGGAGATAATAACCCGCGTAATCGTCCGGCGCAGCGGATCCGTACCCGAGGCCATCGAGAAAGGACGGCTGCGCGGAACACACGACTCCAACAGTTCCACCCGCATTGGCAAGTTGTTCTGCCGCCGCTGCGCTGGCGACGATCTGGATTGAGGCCGAGCGACGCGCGCCACCTAACAGGAAAAGTAGAACGAGACGGCGTTCATTGCACGGGGTTGCAAGCGCGTCCCGAAGAAAGCGTGCATCGCCGAAGCCGAGCGTCGTTTCATCCGACAGCACCAGCCAGCCATTCGACTCGGCCGACCAAGCATATGCCGAAGCCTCTGCGACGTCTTGGGGTTCGGGTGTCGATGCGCCGTGAAGCATCCCACTCTCCTAATTCTCGTTGCCCGAGACCTATCAGAGAGCAGAGTAACAAACAAGTCCTTTCTGAAAGGCTAATATACCTTGCGAAAGGAGATGATCACGCGCATGTCGCGCAGTTCAGTGAATATTTGCGTGTCGCGCGTCGACGGAGTGACAGATATCGGCGAAAAGGTAGGGAACAGCGCAATGTATCGTCAGACGACAGCCACCGGACAATGGGACCGGGCGCGCGAAATCCAGTGTCGACAGGCCTTTCGAACACGACCCGGGGATCGGGCCGCAACCGTCGTTGCTAGTCTCGCCGTACTGATTAAGAATGCGATGTACCGCGTCGCGCCATCGACACACACCTGAACGCGGCCCGGACGTGGATCGAACGATGGACCAGACTGCCCTCAATGCAACCGACACGCAGGTCAGCCGCGCGATGAGGGCAGTGACCCAGCATATGCGCGTGCAGCGACTTCGGGTAGGTGACAGCCTTCCCGGCGAGGGCTATTTCGCCGACGAACTGAATGTCAGCAAGGCAGTGATGCGTGAGGCGTTCGGCGCATTGGCCGCCTTGAAGGTGCTCGACGTGGGAAACGGCCGCCGGGCCCGCGTCGGCGCGATCGACGGCTCGGTGTTCGCAACCTCGCTCGACCATGGCATCGGCACCGCGCAGATATCGCTGCCCGAAGTATGGGACGTGCGGCAGACGGTCGAGCACCGCACCGCGATGCTGGCCGCCGTGCACCGGACTTCGGCACAGGCGGCCGAGATCATTCGCCTGGCCGAGATGCTGGCACTCGAGCGCGACGACCTCGAACAGGTGACGCGCGACGATATCGCGCTTCATAATGCGATTGCGACGGCAAGCCACAACAAGCTGTTCGTACAGATCGTCGCGTCGTTCGGACCGCTAATGGAAGTCGCCGTCCCCGCCGCGTGGCGCACGCGCGAGACGGAGGAGCAGCGCGCCGCCATGGTCGAGCACCACCGGGTGCTGGCAAGGGCGATCGCCGACAAGGATGCCGCCGCTGCCGGTGTCGCCATGCACCGCCACTTCGACGAGTCGATTGGCGACGTGATGAGGGCGATGTCGGCACCCTAGGGCGCGCCTGCCGGCGCGTCCCGCGCAGCAGATGTGCTGCGGTGCATTTTTGCTGTGCCCGTGCTGCGTCGCTTCCGGACGCGCCTTACGGCCGTGACCAGACCTGCTATCGACTGCGGCAACAGGGGGCGTTTCGTCCTCCACTGAAAAGCACAGGAGCAGGAATGTCCAGGATGCTTGGCCGGACTATCGTCGAGACGACCGGCGGAAAGGTGCGCGGTGAACCGCGTCAGCGGATCGTTCGTTTTCGCGGCATTCCCTATGGCGCGCCCGTATCTGGCGAAGCGCGATTCCGTCAGGCCGCACCCGCCAAACCATGGCCGGGCGTGCTCGAGGCATCCACGCTTGGCCCAGCCTGCCCGCAGAACAGAAACGCCACCATGGGGCTGTTCGCGCTGCCCGAGATCCAGGCGCTCGTCGGACCGGCCATCACGATCAGTCAGCCGATGGACGAGAATTGCCTCGCCCTCAACGTGTGGACGCCTGCGCTCGCGCCCGGCGCACACAAGAAGCCGGTGATGGTCTGGCTGCACGGGGGTGGCTTCTTCGCCGGTTCGTCCGGCTCTGCACCCTATGACGGCGAGCGCCTGGCCGATGTGGGCGACGTCGTCGTCGTCTCGCTCAACCACCGCATCAACGTCTTCGGGTTCCTCTACCTCGGCGAGATTGCGGGCGAGGAATATCGCGCGGGCAATGTCGGGCTGTTCGACATCATCCTGGCGCTGAAATGGGTGCAGGCGAATATAGCTGCCTTTGGCGGCGATGCCGGGAACGTCACCATCTTCGGGGAGTCCGGCGGCGGCGCGAAGGTTTCGGTGCTCAGCTCGATGGCCGCAGCAAAAGGGCTGTTCCACAAGGCGATCGTGCAGAGCGGTTCGAACGGCACGGCACTAACGCCGGCCGCCGCCACCGCGATGACTGAGAAGGTCATGAAGAACGCTGGCGTCGAACGATCCGACTGGCGGCGACTGCTCAGCGCGCCATCGATGACGCTGGTCAACGCCGGCGCGCTGGACCCTTCAGTGGCCAAACTCGGGCCAGTCGCCGACGGGGTCACGATACCCGACGCCGACCTGTTGCGCGGCCCACCCAAGGGCGGCGTGGTTCCGATGATCATCGGCACGACGAACGACGAGGCGCGGTTACTCTTCGCCGGCGACCAGGCCGCGTTCACGACTGATGCCGCCGGGTTGCGTACACGTATCGCCGCGCTGATCGGCAAATCGCCGGCAGAGGCCGATCTCTTGATCGCCGCCTATACTGCAGCGCATCCCGTCATGAGCCCGGCAGACCTGTTCTTCCTGATCGGCACCGATCTTGCGATGAGGAACAAGGCGGTGCACCAGGCAGATCATCGGGTCGGCGCCGGTGCGCCGGTGTACATGTATCGCTTCGACTGGCGATCCACACTGTTCGGCGGCAAATATGGCGCCGTGCACGGCATCGACATCCCCTTCGTGTTCGACCGGCCGGATTCGCTTGGCGCGGCAGGGACCAATCCCGCGCGCTTCGCGCTTGCCGACGCGGTGAGCCGGGCCTGGGCGCGGTTCAGCTGGACCGGTGACCCGAACCATCCGGGGCTTGCCACCTGGCCGCGCTATGACCCGGAAAAGCGCTGGACGATGCTGTTCAATGAAAAATCGAAGGCCGCTCAGGTCGCCCCGATCGTCCAGCCACTCG
>NZ_JAQGLC010000167.1 GCF_028293085.1 Sphingomonas bacterium | reverse complement strand
GCGCCGCTCAGATAGGGTAGCCTCTCGTCGATCAGGAGCGCATCAAACTCGTTATCGGCAGGCAGCGTGAAGGCAATCAATCCACTGGTCGCCACCTGCGTCCGATGGCTCCGCGCCTCGAAATCCCGAATCAATCGCGCCGCGGCACGCTCGTCGGCAACAGCAAGCAGAATATGCATCGCACTGGATCTCCAGCGGTGCGACGCGGCCACGATCCCCGCGGGCGTGCAGCGGTCATGCCGACAGGCACGCCGTGCCCCGGACCAGGCCAGCTTCGCGAATGGATGGAACATGCCGGGCACGCGCCAGGCAGGTCGACACGAAGGCCCCGCAGGTTTGCGGTACCTTCAATGGTGCGGCGGACCGTAACCGAGCGCTCGACTTGCCGACCGCCGCATCATCGACACAGCCCTTTCGGCCGAGCGGGCGCGCAGGCCAAGTGAATTAGATGTCATCTTTGCCGTCAACCGAGCGGCACAAGGATGGTGATCCACCGGCACCGGCCCTTCCGGTCGAAAAGGCGCTACGCGATATCGCGCAACACCTGACCGCGCCCACTCTCGCGGTGCGGGCGCCCAGCGATTACGTGCCGTGGCTAGTTAAGCGGCAGGACCCACCGCACCGGCACGTCATGATTGCCCGGAATCGCCACGCCGTTCCCGTCGCGCGCGGGCGTGAGCATCGCATGCTTCATCAGGATCGAACATGTCGTCGAATCGAGGCTGTCCGCGCCGCTGCTGACGACGATCGAACAACTCGTTGGCGCCCCGGTCGCATCAAGCTGCAACCTCGCCACCGTCCGCCCCTCCTCATGCGCCCGCACCGCCTCGTCCGGATAGGCATCGCTGCCGAACCAGGTAGCCGGGTTTCCGATCAGCATCGGCTTTGCGCCGGCAAGCGCGCGATCAGGCGGCGGCGCAACGCGCCCGCCAAGCGACGTCCATAGCCTGGGGCCATAATCCTCGAACCCGATCACGACCATCACGACAAGCAGCAGGAACAATATGAAACCGGTCGCGACGACCGCGATGGTGACGCTCCTGCCTTCGCCGATGATCATGTTGCCTCCCGCATTCAATCCGCATCAATATAAGCAAGCAAGGTCATCGTCACCGTCGCCGGGACGGCCTTGCCGCCCTTCCGCGCCAGGCCGAAAGGGCGTGCGCCGACCGCGAAGGTCCGACAAGGATCCGGCAGGTCGGCGGTAGATTTGACGACCTTGCACCCTTTCACCGCGCCACTTTCATCCAGCAAAATCTCGATCGTGTGATCGCCGAGGAGATGACGGCCATTGTCCAGGTCGATCAGGGTACGATTGCCTGGCAGGACCCATCGAACCGGCAGCATGTACAGCGACGATACCGGCCGGCCCCGCTCGTCGCGGGCCGGCGTGAAACGCCCCTGGACCATGGCGAGATCGCAGGTCGCCTTGTCGAGATCGCCATTGCCCGCGCTCAGGACGACCTCGCACCGCACCGGCAGGCCGCGCTCGTCGATCGTGAGCCGGGCGATCGTGCGGCCCTCGGCATTCGCCCTAATCGCTTCCACCGGATAATTGTTCGACCCGAACCATTCGCCGGGATTCTGGACCGGCTTTGCCTGTTCCGCCTTGTTTCGAGCAGCCGCGTTGGATGAAAGCGCCATCGCCAGGAGCCCCAGCACGATTCCGCCTGCGCGATTCCCCATGCCCCGTTCCCCATCCCGCACTTCGGCCCGCCGCCTACATCGCCGATAATGACAGCAACTCCAATGGGCTGCGGAATTTCTCCGACACGGCCATGCATCCCCGTCGGCGGGGCATTTGCCTCCCGCGCAACGGGCCTTATGAGGGCGCGCATGTCCAGCACCCGCTCCCCGCTCGCGCCTGAAGGCTTCCCTGTCCTGCCCCCGATGCCCGGCGTAACCCCGCGCATCGCCCGGGCCCGCTACAAGACATGGGACCGCTGCGACCTGACTTTCGTCACGCTCGATCCGGGCACGACGGTCGCGGGCGTGCTGACCCAGAGCCGTTGTCCCTCGCCCGAGGTGGAATGGTGCCGCAAGGCGCTGGTGCTCGGCCAGGCGCGAGCGCTGGTGGTCAACGCGGGCAATTCCAACGCCTTTACCGGCGACCGTGGGCGCGAGGCGGTCGAAAATCTCGTCGCGCGGGTGGCGAGCCGGCTCGGCTGCCAGCCCTCTGACGTGTTCGTCGCTTCGACCGGCGTGATCGGCGTGCCGCTGCCAATCGACAAGAGCGAGGCCGGGCTCGACGCCGCTTTCCAGGCGGAACCGTGCGGTTGGGAGGACGCCGCCGCGACGATCATGACCACCGATACCTTCGCGAAGGCGGCGGTCACGCAGGCGGTGATCGGCGACCGGACGGTAAACCTGGTGGGCATCATCAAGGGATCGGGCATGATCATGCCCGACATGGCGACGATGCTGGGCTTCATCTTCACCGACGCCGCGGTCGATCCCGCGTTCCTGCAGGCTGCGCTCGCCGATGCGAATGGGAAGAGCTTCTCCTGCATCACCGTCGACAGCGATACCTCGACCAGCGACACCGTACTTGCCTTCGCCACCGGCAAGGCGGGCAACGAACCCCTCGCCTCGTCCGACGATCCCGGCGCCGATGCCTTCCGCGCGGCGCTTGCCGATCTCTGCCTGCAACTCGCGCACCTGGTGGTCCGCGACGGCGAAGGCGCCTCGAAGTTCATCACCGTCGAGGTCACCGGCGCGGAAAGCGACCACAGCGCGCACCGCATCGCCATGTCGATCGCCAACTCGCCACTGGTAAAGACCGCCATCGCCGGGGAGGACGCCAATTGGGGCCGAGTGGTGATGGCGGTCGGCAAGGCTGGCGAGCCCGCCGAGCGCGACAAGCTCGCGATCCGCTTCGGCGAGACGCAGGTCGCGCGCGATGGGCTGGCAGTGGCGGGGTATGACGAGGCACCTGTCGCAGCGCATCTCAAGGGCAGCGAGATCGACATCGGCGTCGATCTCGGTCTGGGCGACGGCCGCGCGACAATTTGGACTTGCGATCTCACCCATGGCTATATCGCGATCAACGCCGACTATCGGAGCTGAGGGCGCATGCTCGTCATCTGGGGCCGGCTCAATTCGCATAATGTGAAGAAGGTCGCCTGGTTCGCCGAAGAGGCTGGCCTCCCTTATATCCGCCATGACGTGGGCGGCGCATTCGGCATGGACGCCGACTATCTCGCGAAGAACCCCAATGCGCTCGTTCCGACGATCGAGGATGGCGATGTGGTGCTGTGGGAATCGAACGCGATCCTGCGCTATCTCGCCGCGCGCCATGCGCCCGAGCGTTTCTGGCCCGCCGACCCCGCGGCGCGGGCAATGGCCGATCGCTGGATGGACTGGCAGTTCGACTATGCCGAGGCGCAACGCGACGCCTTTCTGAACCTGATTCGCCGAACGCTGGACCAGCGTGACGCGACCGCCATCGCCCGGTCAGCGGCGGCCTGCGCGAAGCACATGTCCGTCCTCGACCGCCATCTCGCCGATACGCCGTGGCTCTCGGGCGAGCAGTTCGGCATCGGCGACGTGCCGATGGGGGTCTACGCCCACACCTGGTTCAGCCTCGCGATCGAGCGGCCGGACCTGCCGCATGTCGCCGACTGGTACGCCCGGCTCCAGGCACGCAACGGCTATGCCAGCCAGGTGATGATCCCCCTCACCTGACTTGACGTCGCGACGTGTCCGGCGCATCCGCCCGCCGTCGCACTCAGGCGACGTTATGACAGGAGGCCGTCATGCACCGCATCGACCAACTCGCCGACCTGCCCTGCTTTCGAGGTCAGCTCGAAGCGGCGTAAGGGATATCCGTCCGAAACGCAGGTGAAGCGGGGCTTCCGCTTCGTTCACGGCGATATCGAACTCATCGAGAAGCTTGGCCGAAACGACCCCTGCCCCTGCGGGTCGCGGAAGAGATTTCCGTGCCTGCTGCCTTGAAACGGGCCGCTTTCGATGGTGCCGAGCGCCATGATTATTATCGTTGAACGTAATCGGGGCCGCGCAACACAAGCTGCGCGGCCCCGTCAAATGCTCGGCGATCGCGGTTCGATCAGGCGAGTTCGCCCTCGAGCCATGCCTTGATCCGGCCCTTGGGTTCGGCGCCGACCTTGGTCGCGAAGGGCGCGCCGTTCTTGAACAGGATCATCGTCGGGATGCCGCGCACGCCGTAGCGCCCCGGGGCATCGGGATTGTCGTCGATGTTGAGTTTGGCGATCGTCACCTGCTCGCCGAGTTCTTCGGAAATCTCTTCCAGGCTCGGCCCGATCATCTTGCACGGCCCGCACCACTCTGCCCAGAAATCGACCAGCACGGGCTTGTCGGAGCTGATGACGTCGTTGTGGAAGCTGTCGTCGGTGATGTGCTTGGTGGCCATGACGGGAATCTCCTGTGTTGAAGGCAATCTAGGGATCGCGGTCCCCATGCTCAAGCGGGCAGGTCGTAGCTTTGCTGGGGCGGGGCATAGCCGGGCTTGTGCGCGTCCAGAACGGCCTGCGGCAGCGCCAGCAACGCCGGCGCTGCGGTATAGAGCAATGCCGCCTCCACCTTCCGCCCCGGGAAGATCACTTCCAACGCCTCGACATAAGCTGCCATCTGGCGTGCGTGATAGGGCGGTATATCGTCGAGCGACGCCGGAACCTGCCGCCCGGTCTTGAAGTCGACCACCTGAATCCGGTCAGGCATCACCAGCAACCGATCCACCGTGCCCGAGACCACGACGCCCTCGCCGACCACCGCCGCGATCGGCGCCTCTGCGAGCGAATCGGGGCCGAACAGATCGGCGAAGCGCGCATCGTCGAGCACGGCGAGCACCGTCCGTGCGATTTCGGCCCGCGCGATGGGATCGGCGAGTGCGCCAACCCGTTCGAGCCACCGGTCGGCTGCGGCCTTGCGATCGATCCGTGGTACGGCAGGCAAGCGCTCGAACAGGGCGTGGATCAGTCGTCCCCGTTCGGCCGCAAGCCGCAACGCCGGCGATGGCGGCGGATCGGAAACCGCATCCTCGCCGAGCGAGGACGGCGCGAGCGGACGTGGCGGCCTGGCCTCGACCGGCGCGCGCCGCGCAGTCCACGCCGGAACAGCGTGATCGGTGTCCGGCTCTGCCTGCTTCCTCGTCGAAATCGCCACCGGCCTTTGCGGCACGATCCCCGTGAAGCTGCGTGCGTCCGGCGAAGGCGGCACACCCAGCGCCGTCATTGCCCGGTCGGCGGCGGCGTACCAGCTCGACGGTGGCGGTTCGCCCTTGGCCAGCGGCCCGAGCGCGCCCGCGATCACCAGCCGTTCCTCCGCCCGCGTCGCCGCGACGTAGAACAGCCGCCAATGCTCCTCCAACTCGCGTTGCGCGTCGGCGTCGATCACTGCGGCAAGCGGCCCGCGCTCGGGTGCCCGGGGCCGGAAGATCGGCAGCGCGTTCGCCATGCCCTCCGGCGTCCATTTCAAGGTGGAGCGCGGCGAGCGCGTCGGATCGACCGCCGCGTCGGCCAGGATCACCAGCGGCGCCTGTAATCCCTTCGCCCCATGCGCCGTCATCACCCGCACCGCATCGAGCGGCGCGGACGGGTCGCGCTTGATGTCGACATCGCCGCGATCGAACCAGTCGAGAAAGCGCTGCAGAGACGGCGTGCCGAGCGATTCGAAGTCAAGCGCGGCGTTGAGCAGCTCCTCGATCGGATCGCGTGCCTCCTGTCCCAACCGCCGGATCAGCTTGCGCCGCCCGTCGAGCGTCCCCGACAGCATCTCTTCGAGAAACTGATAAGGTGTGGCGATGTCGGCCCTCGCGAGCATCGCATGGAGCGGGTCGAGCGCTGCGCGCGGCTGGGTGCGGGACAAATGACGCCACAGGCTGCCCGATTCGCGCGGCGCAGCCGCCATCAGCTGTTCCTGGTTCCAGCCAATCAGCGGCGAGACGAGCAGAGACGCGAGCGACAGATCGTCCTCCGGCTGAAGCACGAACCGGATAGCGGCGAGCAGGTCCTGCACCGCCAACGGCGCGTTGAGCCGCAACCGGTCGACCCCGGCGACCGGCACGCCCTCGGCATAAAGCCGCGCGACGATCAGCGAGGCGAGATCGCCTCGGCGCTTGACCAGGATCATCACATCCTCGGGCCGCAGCACCCGGCCCTTGCTCTCCAGCATCAGCGTGCCGACCCAGGCCTTGATCTGCTTCGCGATCCGGCCGGCAAGGTCGCGGACGGAATCGGTGATCCAGCCTTCCTCGTCCTCCTCGCTGCCGCCCGCGACGGTCAGCGGCCAGAGCGTGACGGTGCCGGGGCCATCGACCTCGCTTGCATGCGGTTCGCGCTCAGCAATGACACCGAGACCTGAGTCCGGGATTACATCAAGTGTCGCGTCAACGAATTCGAGGACCGGCTTCGTGGACCGAAATGAATGAGTTAGAGATAGACTATGGAAGTCTGCGCCCCTGTCTTCCTCGGGGGTATCACGGTCGCCCATGGCCTCGCGGGCGCGGTCACCGAAATAAATCTCGTGCGCAGCGAAATGTATAGGATCGGTTCCTTGGAAGCCGAAGATCGCCTGCTTGTGGTCACCGACGGTAAACAGCGTCCTTGCCTTAGGGGCGTAGAGGCCTCGTCCCGCGAAGAATTCTTCAACGAGCGCCCGAATGATTTTCCATTGCGCTAGATTGGTGTCCTGCGCCTCATCAATCAGGACATGCTCGGTTACTTGATCGAGCTTATAGCGCACCCATTCCCCCATGCCGGGCTGATCGAGCAGGTCGATCGTCGCCCGGATCAGGTCATCGAAATCGACGCCGCCGACCCGGCGCTTCGCAAGCTTGTAAGCGGCGGCATAGTCCCACCCGACATCGAGCGCATCTGCGAGCAGGTCGGCATAAACCGCGCGAGTCCGCAGATCGAGCAGCTCGGCGAAATAGCCATGAAGCCCGGCGGCGAGCTCGGCATAATCCTCGTCCTGCGGCGCCTGCCCCTTGGCGAAGGAGCGCATATCGCCATCGGCCTTGGCCCAGACCTTGTGGAGATCGATCAGCGAAGCCGCGCGCTCGGCAACCGGCTTTTCCAGCCAGCTATAGATGATCCGCGCCCGCTCGACCCCGCTCTTCGTGCCCCAGCCGCTGTTCATGCCGCCGACGGCATCGAGCGCCTCATGATCGACCGCATCGTCGCGACAGGCGCTGAGGATTTCGCCCTCGATATCGCCGATCGGCAGATCGAGCGCGCGACGGATATAGGGGCGCAACTCGTCGCCGCGGCGCAATTCTTCCATCGCAGCCGGGGCACGGGCGCAGGCGCGCAGGAAATTCTCGGCCTCGCCCTCGCCAAGCCTGACGCTAAGTCTGCCAATCGTATCGATCGTTTTGACCCGTCCCACGCGATCGGCCTCGACCAGCATCTCGGCCAGCGCCTCGCGCGCCAGCACCGACTCCTCTCGCCCTTCCAGCGGGCGAAAGCCCGGCACCAGCCCCGCCTCGACCGGGAAAGCGGCGAGCAACCCCTGGCAGAAGCTGTGGATCGTCTGGATACGCAACCCACCACCGGGCGCGTCGAGCACCTTGGCGAACAGCGTGCGAGCCTTGGCGCGCAGCTCAAAAGTCGGATCTTCGCCTAGAGCATCGAGGTCGGTGACCAGCGCCGATTCAGGCATGCGCACCCACGCCGCTAGCCGGGCGCTGATCCGTCCCGCCATTTCGGCTGCGCCGGCCTTAGTAAAGGTCAGGCATAGAATCGCGCTTGGTTCGACGCCACGCAGCAACAGCCGGAACACCCGCGCCGTCAGCACCTGCGTCTTGCCTGTGCCCGCCGAAGCAGAGAGCCAGACATGCCGGTCTGGTGCACTAGCCGCGGCCTGATTGCCCTTGAGCAGCGGCAGGGCGCGATTATCCCCGCTCACGGCCGTACCATTCGTCGCGACGCATCAACTGGTCATATTCCGCATAAGGCGCATATTCGGGGTGCAGCTTGGCGGTGAAAGCCTCCTGTCCGGTCAGCCACGCCGCCACGGCCTCGGTGAAATGGTGGGCGGCGAGCGCAGTAAACTCCTCGGGCACGACCTTGTCGCCCTTGCCCGCAGGATCGACTGGTGAGGTCACATATCCGAAGCTGTCGTTGCGCTTGCCCAGCGACCAATATTCGAACGCGCGCGCGTCCCCGCGAATGCCCTCATAGCCGCCACGCTCGGCGATCAGGCCAAGCAGGCCGAGTTGCAGGCTGAATCCGGCGCGTACCGAGGCGGGGGATGGCGCCTTGCCGGTTTTGTAGTCGATCACCGCCAGGCTGCCGTCGGGCAGGCGGTCGATCCGGTCGAACTTTCCCGTGAGCGTCACGCTGGCGATCGCGATCTTCCCCTCGCGCTCGACCGCCAGCACCTGGCGGCCGAGCACCGTGCCGCGCGCGATCTCGGCGGCGATCCAGTCGATCGCCTCCATCAAACGCGGCTGCCACAGCGCGCGCATCATCGGATGGGTCCGCTCGTCGGCGAGCATCGCCAGCGCGCGGATGCGGAGGGCCTCCGGCGCGCACTGATCCTCCCGCGCCCAGGTTTCCAGAATCTCGTGAACCGCCGTACCGCGCCACGCCGCGCTCGGATCGGCATCGACCGGGTCGAGCGGCATCAGGCGCAGGATGCGCTTGGCGTAGAAGGCGTAAGGGTCGGCCTTGAGCCGGTCGACATCGGTGACGGCGATGCGGGTCGGGCGCAGGATCGCCGGCGGAGACGGTGCGGGCTGGTCGGCTGGCAGATGCTCGCCGGGATTGTCGAGCGCGCGAGACCAGCGCTCGAGACTTAGCGCACGCTCGAAGCGCTCTCCGGCAAGCGCCTGCAATCGCAACCAGAAACGCGAGGCGATGGCTGGCTGACTTGCATCGCGTCGTGCGCGGGTGATCAGCGCGCGCGGCGCTCCCAGCGCCCCGGCAAGATCATGCGCGGACACTCCAATGCGACGTTCCAACCCCGGCAGGCCCAGCTCGGCGCGGATGCGCGGCGCCAGCCAGGGGTCGGGCGCTGGCTGGCCCGGCCAGGTGCCTTCATTGAGGCCACCCAGGATCATCAGGTCGGCGGTCTGCAGCCGTGCTTCGATCAGGCCGTAGATCGCGAGGCGCGGATGGCCGCCCTGTGGCGGGCGTACCGCGACCTCGTCCATCAACGTCTTGAGCAAGGGTGCGAGGCTGGCGGGCTCGACGCTGGGCGGTCCCGCTGCGGCTTCCCCTTCGAGCCCGGCGAGCAGCTCGGAAGCAGCACGGCCCGCAGGTCCACTCCACAGCATGTCACCACACAGCGCCTGCGCGGTCTCGCGAAGCGCGGCCAGCAAGTCCGCGAGCGGCTGCGGGCCGCCTTCGAAGATCTTCTCGATCGGCGCGAGGAGGTCGCGCGCCTCGGGCCACCATATCGCCGCTTCCGCGCGCAGGCGTTGCTCGCGCTGGGGCGCGTTGGCGAGATGGTCGTCGATCCCCGCCAGACCCGGCGCGGGCCTCGGCCCCCGCATGACCCGGTCGAGCCTGCGGGCGCCGTCGAGCCATGCGCCCCGCGCTTCGCCGAAGCGGACCAGCGGATGCTTGAGCAGGGTGAGCAGCGCGAGCGGGGCAAAGCGCTGCGTCGCCGCATCCGCGAGCGCGGCCAGCAAGGTGCCGGAAGGCAGGATCGACAAGGGCCGCCCGGCGGAATCGTCGATTTCGATCCCCCAGCGCGCCGCGTGCGCGGCCACGCGGCGGGCAAGGCCGCGGTCCGGCGTCACCAGCGCCGCCGTACGCCCGGGCGTCTCCAGCACTTCGCGCAGGGCAAGCGCGATCGCCTGCGCTTCCTCGGCCGGCGTCGCCAGTTCCGCCGCCACGATACCGGACAACCGGCGGTCCTCGGCTTCCAGCGACGTCCATTTGCCGGTGAATTCCGCCGGTGCCAGCGCATTGGCAATCGCCCGACCCCGCGCGGCGGTAGCGTCATGGCCTCCGCCGTCTCGCCAGGGCAGGAATTCGTCGCGGTTCACGCTCATCCGCTCGAGCATGAGCTTGAGATGGAATTGCGGATGCGTCTCGATCGAGCGACGACGCGTGCCGGTGACCGGGTCCGGCTTGTGCGGCCCGAGCGCCAGCCATTCCTGCTCGTCCATGCCGGTGGCGAGATCGGCCAGCACGACCATCCCCTGCGGCAGTTCGGACACGCACCGCATCAGCCGTGCGACGGCCGGTGCGGAATCCGTGATGCCGGCCGCGCAAACAAAGGCAGGCGGCGGTTCTTCAGCCCACTTCTCGGCCAGCCTGCGCAGGAGGAGCCCCCGTCGATGAGCCAGGTCGATCTTGCCGAGCCGCTCCAACTCGCCCGGCCACCGATCGAGGATGATCCCGAACAACGCCAACGCCCGCCGCCAGTGATCGGACAGTTCCTCGCTCAAGTCGAGATCGCGCAGTTTGGCCGGCGCCACCTCCTCGACGAGCAGCTGATCCAGCGTTCGCGCCAGATCGCCCGCCAGGCGCACCGCCTCGGCGGCGTCGACCGGCTGGCCGGTGCGCGCGCGCTCTTCGGTCACGAGGCGCGCCAGGATCATCCGGCGCTGAAGCGGCGCGACCGCGGGCGGGACGGGATCGGTATCGTCGGCCGGATCCAGCGCCGCACCAGCCGCTTCATCGAGCGACGGGTCGCCGATCGCAACGAGGCGCGGCAGCAGCAACCCGCCCTCGCTCGCCCGCACGAACGCATCGGTCATCGCCCGCTTGGCGCGATTGTTGGGGAGCAGCACCAATCCGCGCGCGAGCCCGAGCGGTTCGCCGCCGAAGCGTCGGATCAGGCCGACCGCGAGCGCATCCGCGAAGGCGCGATGCGCGGGGATCGTGAAAAGCTGGGGTTGCCCCCGATCAGCCATCCGCCAGCATGGCCTCCGTCTTCGGAATGGCACCGGGCGTTCCGACGTCGAACCACAATCCCTGGTGAACCAGACCATAGGCCCGCCCCGCGGCAATGGCACGATCCCAGAATACGTTGGTCGAGAAGACCTCCGACGGCGGATCGACGATCAGCCGTTTCGAGAGCATCTGGATGCCGGTCCAGACGTAGGGCGCCACCCGGGCGGGCCGGCGCCGCCACAGGCGCCCGAGCTGGTCGAGGTGGAAATCGCCGCGCCCGGCATTGTAGTGCGCGCGTGCCTGCGGGATCAGCAGCATGAGCACGTCCATCCGTGCATCGTCCCAGGTCTGGGCCATCAGCTTCAAGGAATCGAGCGGGCCGTCGACCCAGATATTGTCGGTGTTCACGCACAGAAAAGGGTCCGCGTCGATCAGCGGCAGCGCCTTGACGAGACCGCCCCCCGTATCGAGCAACTGCCCGCGTTCATCCGATATCACGACGTCCAGATCGCGCGCATTCGTCGCGAGATGCGCCTCCAGCATGTCCGCCAGATAATGCGCGTTGACCACGATCCGTGACACGCCGGCAGCCCGGAGATGATCGAGCACATGATCGATGAAGGTGGTCCCGCCGATCTTGATCAGCGGCTTGGGCCGGGTGGCCGACAAGGGGCGCATCCGCGTGCCCAGTCCCGCCGCCATCACCATGGCCGTCTTCGGTACCTCGCCGCCGGGATCGGGCCGGATATGGAGCGTACGCTTGGCAGTCATCGAGCGGAAATCACCATGGGATCGCCGCGCAGATCGGCCGGGATATTGGCATCGAACCACGCCTTCACCGGCGCCAGCGCGGGGTGCGCGAGATCATGCTCGAGATAGCGCCATACGCGCGGACACAATGTCGGATAACGCGGCTTGCCGTCACGCCGCCACAGCCGCGTAAAGATGCCGACGATCTTCGCGTTCCGCTGCGCGCCGAGCACATGATAGGCGATATCGAAATCCTCCCCGGCTCCCGTAATCCGCTTGTATCGGTCGAGCATGACGGTTTCGAGCGCGGGGTCGACGTCGCGGCGCGCGTCCTGCAGCAGCGAAACCAGGTCATAGGCCGGATGCCCCGCCAGCGCGTCCTGGAAATCGAGCAGGCCGAGCGAATCCGACCCCTGGATCAGCATCAGATTCTCGGCGTGATAATCGCGCAGCACCGTCACGCGCCTTCCGGCAAGCGTGGCGTCGAACACCGAGTCCCAGGCCGCATCATAACCCGACTGATCAGGGTCGATGCCCACTGCAGGGCAATACCATTCGGTGAGAAGATTGGCCTCGCGGTGCAGCACGGTGCGGTCATAGGGCTGGAGCGGCCCCGCCTCATGCTGGTGCAACCGGATCAGCACGTCGATCGCGGCCTGGTACAGCGCGATCTCGCGGTCGGACGCCTCATCGACCGTTTCGCGCATCCGGACATCGCCGAAATCCTCGATCAGGACGAGCCCCTGGTCGAGATCCACGCCATGGATCGCCGGCGCCGTGAAACCGCGTTCGACCAGCCAGCGCGCGATCGTGATGAAGGGACGCGGATCCTCGTGCGGCGGCGGCGCATCCATCAGGATCGCGCTGCGGCCGCCATCGACGACACGGAAATAACGGCGGAACGAGGCGTCGCCGGCGACCGGCAGTATCGCCGCGCCCTCCCAGCCATTCGCCGCGAGGAAAGCGGCCGCGGCGGCCGGGGGAATCATATCTGTCGCCATCGCGCCTTCCATGCCGCCGGCACTCCCGCTGTCAAGGCGCGGCTGCCATCCGGCTCGATCGTCAGGGTCAGCGCGAGTGCCTCGGGCCACATGCCGGGGGCACGCTCGGGCCACTCCACGATCAGCAGCGAATCGGCCAGCGCCTCGTCGAGCCCCAGTTCCTCGATCTCGTCGGGATCGTCGATGCGGTAGAGATCGACATGCAGCACCGGCAAGCACACCTCGGGCGGCGCATAGGGCTGTACGATTGCGAAACTCGGCGACGGGGCCTCGCCGATGAGGCCGAGAGCCGCCAACAGCCCGCGCGCGATACTGGTCTTGCCCGCTCCCAATGGTCCGCTGAGCGTGACGACGTCGCCGGGCGCGACGACGCCGGCAAGGCGAGCGCCAAAGGTCTCGGTGGCCTGCGAATCGGGAAGCAGCATGATGAGCCGATCAATAACCGGTAATCAGCATATCGAGCGCATTCATGATCCTTGGCTGCTCATCCGCCAGCGACATGACCCGCTCGCCAAGGTCGCGAATGGGAACGGCACCGGCAAACTGCGTTACCATCGCCACTTCCACGCCTTCGACACGAAAAATCGGATTCAGACGCGCGCCGGCGATTGGCGCCTCCGGACGCGGCATCAACGGAACCATCAATCGCGTCGACAGGCCGTTCAAAAGGTCGGCCTGGCAGTCGAGCAGAAATCCGAAGCCGCCGGGTTCTGCGTAAACGTCGAAGCGAGCCATCAGAACTGACGGTATTTCGCCAATGGCAGGCCATGCTCGGCGACCCAGGCGTTGGAACTCTCGATCGCCGCGCGATTCTCCTCGAGCCAGCGCCGGCCACGTTCCTCGGCAATCTGTTTCGCGAGACCTTCTTCGCACGCCCGCGAGATATTGATGCCGAGTTCCTTCGCGTCGTCGATCAACGCGGAATCGAGCGAGATATTGGCGGCGCGCCGAATGGGCGTCCGCGCCTCACGTACAAACGATCGTGCCATGATATTTTCCCAAAATATGCGCATATAATATGCGCATGACCATGCGCATGCAAGCCAGCAATAGCGCGGGGCATTTCGACTGACGGTCGGCCCGAAAATCCAACAAGGAACCCGCCGGCATTTTCCCTGTTATCGGCGATTAACAGGGAACTTTTTTATTCGGCGGGCGTTTCAGCGGAGTTTTTGACGAATATTCTTATTCAATATCAATGTTTTGATGCCATTTTCCCTGTTATCCCGGAACAGGGAATTCGAGCGCGGAACAGGGAATTTTCAATCGCGGAACAGGGAATTTCAGCCGCTTTTCAGGCAGCGAGACGCCCGGGCGCGCTCGGATTCCATCCAACAAGCAAAATGACCGTGAGAAAGAGCGGGCCGCGGGCACGAAGCCCCTGACCGTCACCATGCTGCGACGATTTCAGCCGATGTTGAATCAAGGCGCCTGCGATACGGTGGATGCGGGACCTGGCCGGCAGGACGATCAACCGTGATCGCCACCAGCACTAACGCCGCGGCAGGGTCACGGTGATGAACGTCCCCTCGCCCGGCTCCGATATCAGGTCGATCGTCCCGCCATGCGCCTCGACGAACTGTCTGGCGAGCGGCAGCGCCAGCCCCAGCGCCCGTTCGCCGCCCCGTGTCACCCCGGGTTGCGCGAAGCGATCGAAAGCATGCGCGACTGCCTCGGCGGTCATGCCCGCGCCGTCGTCCGACACCACGATCCGGGCGGCAGCCGCGGTGCCATCCGTATGGAGCAGGACGCGTCCGCCTTCGGCCGTGCCGCCGGCCGCATGGCGCAGCAGATGCTCGATCACCTGTCGCAGCCGTTGCGCGTCACCTTTCATGCCCCCGGTGGACGGCAGGACCTCGACCGCGAAGTCCAGCTTCTTGCGCCGGACGAGCGGCTGGATCGCCTCGGACGCCTCGCGTGCCACCGCTTCCAGATCGACCTCCAGCATCTCAAGAGCGGGCGCCTGGCCGTCATTCTGGGTGAGATCGAGCACCTCGTCGACGAAGAAGCCCAGTCGTTCGACCGATTCGAGGATGGCCCCGACATAGCCGTGCGCATCCTTGCTCAGCTTGCCGGCATAGCCCTCGGCGAGCATCTCGGCGAAACCGCTGATCGAGGTGAGCGGCGTGCGCAGTTCGTAACTCATATTGGCGACGAAGGCGGTCTTGATCCGGTCGGCGGCCTCCAGCGCCTCGTTGCGGTCGCGCAACGCGCGTTCGATCCGGCGGCTGTCGGAGATGTCCAGCATCGTGAACAACCCATTGCCGTCGGGCAACGGCACTGCCGCCAGCTCGAAGAACCGCCCATCGGCGAATTCCAGTTCGCCGCCACGCTGCTGGCGCTCGACGGTGGAGGCGCGCACCAGATCGCCGATCAGCGAGTTGCGCGCCGGCTTGGCCAATTGGCGCGCGGCCGCATCGGCCAGCGCGTCCACACCGGGATGGGTCGCAAGGAATTCCTCCTCGAAACCCCACAGCGCCCGGAACTTGTTGTTCCACAATTGCAGCCGCCCATCGGCCGCGAACACGCCCAAGGCTTCGTAGAGATTGTCGAACGTTGCCGTGCGGACGCGCAACAGCGTGTCGCGCGCGCTGGCCAGCTGCACCTGTTCGGTGCGGTCCTCGAAGATCAGCAACAGGCCGCCATCCGGCAAAGGCTGCGCGACGACGCGGAGATGAACGCCGCCGGGCAGATGCCAATTCTCCTCGATCGCGCCACCGGCAGCGAGAAACCA
>NZ_JAQGLC010000145.1 GCF_028293085.1 Sphingomonas bacterium | reverse complement strand
CTGGGCTCCCATACCTTCAATCCGGTCTTTGGGGCGACGCGAAATGCCTATGACCCAACCCGGACCGCCGGTGGCAGCAGCGGCGGGGCCGCGGTCGCTCTGGCCACGCACATGGTGCCGTTAGCCGACGGCAGCGATTATGGCGGCAGCCTACGCAACCCGGCAGGCTGGAACAACGTCTATGGGTTCCGGCCTAGCGTCGGCCGCGTCCCTGCGCCCGGAAAGGAAGTCTGGCTTCCGTCGATGGGCGTGACAGGGCCGATGGCGCGAAACGTCCGCGATCTTGCCCTGCTGCTGGCCGTCCAGGCTGGATTTGATGCGCGCGCGCCCCTGTCGTTGGAAAGCAGCGGCACGCAGTTCGCGGCGTCGCTCAGGACAGATCCCAAGGGAAAGCGGATCGCCTGGGCCGGCGACTTCGGAGGCAAACTTCCTTATGAAGCCGGCGTGCTGGACGTCTGCCGGGAAGCGCTCAAGTCGTTCGAAGCGCTTGGCTGCCAAGTCGAGGAAGCCTGCCCGGATTACCCGGTCGACCGGCTATGGGACTCGTTCGTTAAGCTAAGGGGTTGGCAGCAGGGTGGCGCGCTGCTTGAGCTTTATCGGGATCCGGCTCGCCGCGCGCTGCTCAAGCCGGAAGCCCGCTACGAGGTCGAGCAGGGCCTGGCCCTCAGCGCATTCGACGTCACCGCGCATTCCGTAGTCCGGTCCGAATGGAGCCAGGCGGTGCGCAAGTTCCTCCAGCGCTACGACTTCTGGATCATGCCGACGGCGCAGACATTCCCGTTCGGCGTTGACGAACGCTGGCCGACCGAAATCGCCGGCCGGAAAATGCAATCCTATCACGAATGGATGAAGGGGGTCTGCCTGGTCACCATGTCCGGCTGTCCGTCGCTTGCCGTCCCCGCCGGCTTCGGGAGCAATGGTCTGCCGATGGGAATACAGATCATCGCGCCAGTGCAGGCCGATATGGAGGCTCTCCGACTGGCGCACGCTTATGAAGTTGCGAGCCAATCGCGCATCTCGCGGCCGCCGCCGGTGTTGCAACGCGTGTGAAGGCCGACATTGTCCGAACCGCAGGCAGATCGGGTGCAGCTACCGATGGCGGAAACGGGCGCATTGCCGTCTGACCGGTTGGGGACGGGTGGACGACCAGTTTTGGCGTGAGCAGACCTGCAAGCCTCAATCGCGAAACGGCGAGGATTGGTCGACAGCTGCCGGGCTACAGCGAGGGGCGCGAACGGCAGCTCTCCCAAGGCCGACTCCCGAAACCCGCCATTCTGCTAACGGCCCCATTCGAGCCAAATCGGAACCTGATTGAGCGACCGATTTCGGTTGGGGCCGACGGTAGCTTGAATGTCGGGTTTTGGGTCCTCACCGCCGCAAAGCTGCCGGGCGGGAGTGACCATTAGTCGCCGTTTGCATCTACCATGAAAACCATCGGCTTGCCGCGGGATGCGGGCTCCCACCCCGCCGACAACGCTGCGCGAACGCCCCGGGCGGCAATCGCGTCGTTTATTTGGGAACGGCCCTTGGGTAACCCTTTCAACAGGCGTTTGGGCGTGGGGAATTCCAGTAGTGCCGCGCGCTGGGTATCTATCTGCCGCAACGAGACTGTCATGCCCTTCCAGCCGTCCGCCGTGAATTGCGGCTCCCGCTGGAGCTGCCACTCATATTTAAGGCCGTCGATTTCGACGATACCAGCCAGACTACGCGTATGAACCATGACGCGACGTAACAGGTATACGGCTTCTTTCCACCAGAGCAGGCTGATCCGATCGCCTATCGCGCGTTCCAGAAGCGGTCGGCCTGACAGCATGAACGGACGTCCGCTGTCGGGAAGCGATACAACTGACCTGAATATCGGCCTTTGGGGCTTTTCGGCTTCAGCAGCTACCTGAACGAAGATCCGCTTTCACATCTGCTCGCCCGAAAGCCGGCAGTCCGCTCCCGGCCAATCGCACATTCATCGCCTGCCACGCCCCATAAAGCGGACTTCGGGGCGGCGCCTTTGCTGCTATTCTTTCAACGCGTGGACGCGCCCCTAGCGATCCTCGCTCAGCGGCGTCGGATAATGGCTTTTCCAGACCGGCGTGTCCCATGACACCGCCAGCGAATCGCGGCACGCCACGGCGAGGCCGAGGCTCAGTTGCTGGAGCTCGGCCCGGTCCGCCTCGCGCTCCAGGCCGCTGCGATAGGCCATCATCGCCTGCTCTACGGTGCTGTCCTCCACCAAAGCGAGCTCGCCCCAATATAGTTCGTCGAACCGCGTGCGTGCGCTGGCGACGGCGGCGGCGTTGGTCGAGGTGGCGATGGTCGCGGCGGCATGGGTCGCCTCGGTATAGAGCGCCAGTTGCCGTTCGAGGAAAGGCCGGCGCGCCTCGATGCGGCGCTGCACCGCCTCCCGATCCTGATCGAGCCTGACCTGCTCGCTGCGCGCCTTTTGTCCCTGAAAATATTGGTAGACGCCCCAGACAAAGCCCAGCGCGGCGATGACCATCGGCACCACCGTCGCCCAGCGCTGCAAATTGCTCGATTCGACCGCCATCGCATGAGGCTAGCCCGCGGCCGCGGCGGCGTCGAGATGGCCCGTCTGTAGCCCACCCGCCCGAAAAGCACGGTCGCCCGCATTGCCTGATGACGCCCGCCTTCTTTAAGAGGCGGGCACCGGGGTGGGCGAGCATGAGGATCGCCAAAAAGAATGCCTTCCGAGAAGGAGTTGGCCGAAAAGGAGCTGGCCGGGTTTCTGCGATCGACCTTTGGGTCGATCTGGTCGCTGGAATCCTTGCTGCTGATCGCGGGCGATGCGTCGCGGTGCTGGACGCGCGCCGACTTGCTGGCGGCGCTCCGGGCGAGCGATCTCGTGGTGGCGCAGGCGATCGAGGAACTGGGGGCCGCGGGGTTGATCGTAGCCGAGCGCGACGATTGCTTCCGGTTCGCGCCGGCCTCGGCAGCGCTGGGCGCGCTCGTGCTGGCAGCGCAGCGGCGTTACGCCAGGTCTCCGGGTGCCGTCCGCCGGCTGATCGTCCGACCGCGCCCGGCCGCACGCGGCGTTCGCACCGACCGTCGCGATTATCGCCCGCAATAACCCGGGCGGCGCCCGTAAAAGCGCGCCAGTCATCGCCAGTACAGGCTCGGGACAGGACAAACCTATGTTGCTAAAAATTCAATAGCTGTTGACGAATCGCGCGCTAGAATATGCGCCGCAGAGGCCGGGGGGCCGACAAACCTTTGGGGGGGAGAGCGCCAGGGAGCATCAGTTGAACATCGAAACCCCCCGCGAGTCTCTCGACCGCCGTCAGATCGTGTCCGCGTTGCGCGCGCTGCGCCGCGGCGACTTCACCACGCGCCTGCCCGAGGACCTGTCCGGTCCCGATTCAGAGCTGGCGACCCTGTTCAACGAGGTCGTCGGGCTGAACGAGCAGATGACCGAGGAGTTCGAGCGGCTTTCCCGCGTCGTCGGCAAGGAAGGCAAGATCACCCAGCGCGGGCGGGTCAAGGCCGCGACCGGCGGGTGGGAAAGCGCGATCCGCTCCGTCAACGAACTGATCGAGGACATGGTGCAGCCGACCGCCGAGGTCGCGCGCGTGATCGGCGCGGTGGCGAAGGGCGACCTGTCGCAATCGATGACGGTGGAGATTGACGGCCGGCCCCTGCGCGGCGAATTCCTGCGCATCGGCAAGGTGGTGAACACCATGGTCGAGCAGCTCGCCTCCTTTGCGTCGGAAGTGACGCGCGTGGCGCGCGAGGTGGGCACCGAGGGCAAATTGGGCGGCCAGGCGACCGTGAAGGGCGTGGCCGGCACCTGGAAGGATTTGACCGACAACGTCCACGAGATGGCGACCAAGCTTACGGGGCAGGTGCGCAACATCGCCGAGGTGACGACGGCGGTCGCCTCGGGCGACCTTTCCAAGAAGATCACGGTGGAGGTGAAGGGCGAGATCCTGGAGCTGAAGAACACCATCAACACCATGGTGGACCAGCTCAACAGCTTCGCCTCGGAAGTGACGCGCGTCGCGCGCGAGGTCGGCACCGAGGGCAAATTGGGCGGGCAGGCACGGGTGGAGGGCGTGGCCGGCACCTGGAAGGATTTGACCGATAACGTCAATCTGATGGCCGATAATCTAACCGGTCAGGTTCGTAACATCGCCGAGGTGACGACTGCCGTGGCCTCGGGCGATCTCTCCAAGAAGATCACCGTCGACGTGAAGGGCGAGATTCTCGAGCTGAAGAACACGATCAACGTGATGGTCGATCAGCTCAACGGCTTTGCCTCCGAAGTGACGCGCGTGGCGCGCGAGGTCGGCACCGAGGGCAAATTGGGCGGTCAGGCGCAGGTGCCGGGCGTCGGCGGCACGTGGAAGGACCTGACCGACAACGTCAATCTGATGGCCGACAATCTCACCGGCCAGGTGCGCAACATCGCCGAGGTGACCACCGCCGTGGCCTCGGGCGATCTGTCCAAGAAGATCACCGTCGATGTGAAGGGCGAGATTCTCGAGCTCAAGAACACGATCAACACCATGGTCGACCAGCTCAACGGCTTCGCCTCCGAAGTGACGCGCGTGGCGCGCGAGGTAGGTACCGAGGGCAATCTCGGCGGCCAGGCGCAGGTGCCGGGCGTCGCGGGGACCTGGGCCGATCTGACCGATAACGTGAATTTGATGGCGGCGAACCTGACCGGCCAGGTGCGCAACATCGCCGAGGTGACCACCGCGGTGGCGCGCGGCGATCTGTCCAAGAAGATCACCGTCGACGTGAAGGGCGAGATCCTCGAGCTGAAGAACACGATCAACGTGATGGTCGATCAGCTGAACGGCTTCGCCTCCGAAGTGACGCGCGTGGCGCGCGAGGTGGGCTCGGAAGGCAAGCTCGGCGGGCAGGCGCAGGTGGAAGGCGTGGCCGGCACGTGGAAGGATCTGACCGATAACGTGAATTTGATGGCGGCGAACCTGACCGGCCAGGTGCGCAACATCGCCGAGGTGA
>NZ_JAQGLC010000122.1 GCF_028293085.1 Sphingomonas bacterium | reverse complement strand
ATCAGCAATGCGGCGGATTCGCTCCACGTCATCGAGCAGCTGGTGTTCGGGGACAAGGCGTTCACGCTCGAGGAACTGACCACCTGCCTTGCGACCGACTGGGGACAGCGCCTGATCGAGCAGGGCGGGCGAATTGCGCCGGCGTTCGGGCACTATGTCGCACCCGCGCGCATCGACGAGATCCGCGGCCAGTGCATGGCCCAGCCAAAGTTCGGCAACGGCACCGAGCTGGTCGACCGCAAGGCCTGGTGGCTGATGGAGACCTTTACCGAATGCATCGCGGAGGCCCTGGCGCATCCGATGCATGTCGAGAGCTTCGCGCGGCTCGACCGCACCTATGGATCGGTCGAGCATCCGTTCGAGATCGTTATCGCGCCGGGCGTCGGTACGTTCGAGCAATATGTCTTCAGCGGATCATTCAGTGGCGCCTCAGCCGATGGGCGCCGGTCGAGCGGGGCGATCGCGTCGGACCTGTCCGCGGCGCCGATCCCGGGCGACCAGCCGGCGACCTGCATGGTCGGCGACAAGCTGGAGCATGCCCGGCAGTTTGGCCTGATCGACAGCTTGCGCAGCTATCGCCATGAGGTGATGAAGCGGTTCGGCGACGGCGCGCCGGTCGATTATGTGCTGCCCGAGGATTATCCGCCCGAGAAACTTGCCAGCGCGATCGCCGAATTCGCGGCGGGCAAGGGCGGGTCGATCTGCACCTTCACCGTCGCCGATCCGGCGACCTTCGCCGCGGCCCAGGCCGATCCCGAGCGCTATAATCTGGTGCGCGTACGCATGGGCGGCTGGACCGAGTTCTTCGTCGCGCTGTTTCCCGACCACCAGGAGCAACATAAGAGGCGGCCGATCTATGGCTAATGTCATCCTGCCCGTGCCCCAGGCCGATTATGCGAGCCCGCACCAGCCCGGCATCACCGATCCGATCTGGCCGGCCGAGGCGCCCCCCGGCGTCGAGGTCGAGGCATATGAGACCCTCTATGCCGGGCAGCTCGAGCGCCAGCGGCATCTCCATGTGATCACCGCGGACGTCACGGTCGCCACGCGCGCGGAACTGGCCGGGCTGCTCAAGGACCTGACCAGGTTCGCGAAGCACCAGATGGCCAAGCTGCCGCCGACCGATACCCAGCGGCCTTTCGACACGCCGGTGACCAGCCGGCGCGTGACGGTGACGGTCGGGTTCGGCGCGACGCTGTTCACGACGGTCGAGGGCGACGACCGGTTCCGGCTCGCCGCGCGGCGGCCCGCCTCGCTCAAGGTGATGCCGAAGATCCAGGGCGACGAGCATTTCGATCCGCGCGACAGCGCGACCGACCTGGTGATCCTGGTCGCGAGCGACGATTATTATGTGAACGAATATATTTTCGGCCGGCTTTATTATGGGGGCGTCCATCCGGGCATTGCCGTGCGCAGCGTCGAGCGCGGCTATGCCCGGCCCGACAGCCGCGAGCCCTCCGGGTTCGAGGATGGCATCACCAATCCGCGCGAGGTGCCGGGCGTCCCGACGATGCACGGCTTCGTCTATGTGCGGCCCGAGGATGGTGAGCCCGCCTGGTGCACCGGCGGCACCTATCTCGCCTATCGCAAGATCCGCCGGCGGATGAAGGGCTTCTTCGCGCTGGAGCCAAAGGCGCAGCAGGGCGTGTTCGGCGTGGAGAAGAAGAGTGGGACGCGGCTCGATCCGCATGACGCGCATTCGCATGTCGCCAAGATCAATCCGCGGCGCGCCAGTCACCGCGACCTGTTCGACATGGACGATCTGGAGCGGCGCTTCCTCAGGCGGCCCTATTTCTTCGACGACGGCCTCGATGCGACAGGCGACGAGGTGCGCGGGCTCCATCATCTGAGCTTCGCGCGCAACCTTGGCGCGCAATATGAATGGCCGGTGCTGATGTGGCAGACCAATCCCGACTTCCCCACGCCGGGCACCGGGACCGATGCGCTCTACGGGCCGGGCGGGGCCGCCAACATCGCGGGCGGCTATTATTTCATGCCGGCGGCGGCAGGCGAGGGCGAGCATCTCGGGAGCGGGCTCGGCCTGTAGTCGGTCGTCCGTCCCCGAGATCGATCGAGGGCAAGACCCCGCCGGCCGGCTTCAGTCAGGCCAGATGTCGAGCAGGAGCTGGGTCAGCCGCGCGCCGGCTTTCTCGATCTGCAGCCGCTGGATCTTTTTGCGATCGGCCTGATAGCGGACCTTGTTGGTGAAACTGATCGGCCAGGAGCGCCCTGCGCGGGCGCCGAAGCTCAGGCCGGGAAAGCTGTGCTGCTGCGCCTGGACGAGGCTGTCGGTCGCCCAGTCGCCCGCCCAGGCCGTGTCCGGCCCCTGCGTCGCCGCTACCTTGCGGGCGTCCGCCACCGAATAGTCGCCGGGGGTGACGCCGTCCCAGGTCGAGTGGAGGTTCTTCTGCTTGTCCTTCTCCATCCAGGTGAGCGAATTGCCGCCGAAGGTCGAGGTGACCTTCTCGGCACGGTCGCGCTCGGCCTGCGAGGAATCCGGGTCCACTTCGTGCCCATCGGGGTCGAGATAGATCGAGCCGACATGCAGCGGCTGGTGGATGTCGCCGAGGAAATGGACCAGCATCATCAGCGCGTCGCGCTTGGTGAAGTTGAACGGCGCCGGTGTCGGCTCGCCGCGCAGCGTGGCGATCGCGGCGTCGATTCCGTGGACCACGTCATAGTCGTAGGTCCCGACCTCGCCGAGCCGATAGGCGGAGCGCTGCAGCGCCAGGTCGACGAAATGATATTGGGTGTGGCAGCCGTCCTTGCCCTTGTAGGCGCAGTTGGACCAGTTGCGCTTTACATAATCCTCCATCTGGGCCGTGAGCTCCGCGGTCTCGAACTTCACGCAGGGCGCGCCGTAGATCGGGCTGTGCGTATATTTGAAGCCACCATCCGGTCCGCTCACGCTGCGGATGCAGTCGGCCCAGGGGCCGGCGTCCGCCAGCTTGATGTCGCCCATGATCGCGCGGACCTGTTTTGCCGCATTGGGGTGCTTTTTGATCATGCGGTCGCCGAGCGATCCCACCTCGCGGTGACCGTCCGGTCCCCATGCCAGGGCCGGGGTCGCGACCAGCGCCAGGGATGCTGCTGCGGCGGCGGCGGCGGTGGCGAAGCGTCGGATGGTGCGCAAATGAGCCATGATCCCCCCAGATCGACTTGGTTATCGGCGCGATACTGGTCCCGGGACTCATGGGAGTCGACCCGACACCCGATCAACAATGTCCGTAATGGCTGGATCTGTCCGCCCCGGCTGCCAAGGCAGCCGATCAGTCTCGGGAGCGGGTGGTGGAGCTGAGGGGAATCGAACCCCTGACCTCTGCAGTGCGATTGCAGCGCTCTCCCATCTGAGCTACAGCCCCGCACCCGCTCCGGCCCAGGCGATTGGGGGGCCGGAAGCGCGCGTTTAGCGAGCCTTTCGGGGCGATGCAACCGGATCGCCCGCGCCCTTCAGATTTTCGATGCGGCGAACCGCGCGGTCGATGCGGCGAGATGTCGCTACGGCCCCGTAACTATCGGAACAAACACGGCTTTCGATCCTTTTTTCCGAGACGAGCGGGCGCGAATGACGCGTCCGCCGCCACCACAGGAATCCAAGGAAGGACGCCGTCATGGCCAATGGACGCTATCTCCGGAACACCAACCCGCAGGCGGATTATTCCGACAGCGGCGAGGCCAATTACACGCGCGATTTCGGCTCGGGGCAGGACTATACCTATTCCAGTGCGCGCGAATATGAAGCGGCCGGCGAATATGATCGCGGGCGGGGCCGAAATTATGGGCCGCGCGAATACGGCAATGCCGGATACGCGCAGCGCGACGAGCGCCCGCCGGAGCAGGGACGCGGCCAGGGTCAGCGCCGCTACAACCGAGATCCCGGTTTCCAGGGCGAGTATCACGGCAGCTATGCCTCGGACGGGCATCGTTTCACCGAGGCCGGCGATCGCGATTATGGGCGGCCGGACCCCTATGGCCAGCGGGGCGATCAGCAGCGTCGGTACGGCAATCAGCCCCAGGGCTATGATTATCAGGATCGCGATTTCTTCAGCCGCGCGGGCGACGAGGTCCGCTCCTGGTTCGGCGACGAGGAGGCGGAGCGCCGGCGGGAAATGGACTCGCGTTTCGATGAGCGCCAAGGCGGCCGCTGGAACAGCCCGCGCGACGACGATTATCACAGCTGGCGCCGATCGCAGATCGACGCGCTCGACCGCGACTATGACGAATATCGTCGCGAGAACCGGTCGAAGTTCGAGAATGAGTTCGGCAGCTGGCGGAGCGAGCGCCAGACGCAGCGGTCTTCGCTGTCGAAGGTGAGCGAGCATATGGACGTGGTCGGATCGGACGGCGAACATGTCGGCACCGTCGACAAGGTGCGCGGCGACCACATCCTGCTGACGAAGAGCGATAATGATGCCGGCGGGCGGCACCATTCGATCCCGTCGCGCTGGATCCGCTCGGTCGACGACAAGGTGACGATCGGCAAGACCGCCGAGGATGCCAGGACGCATTGGCGTGACGAGGAACGCAATGGCGCGTTCTTCGGCGAGGAGCGGAACGAGGATGCGGGCACCGGGCCGCGCGTTCTCGGCCGGAGTTTCTCGGGGACGTACTGATACCCCTTTCCCCTCTTTCCCGGCGAGAGAGGGGACTGCCGTGTAGCGGCGCGGGGTGAGAGTGAAACCCTCTAAGCCACTCTCACCCGGCCG
>NZ_JAQGLC010000067.1 GCF_028293085.1 Sphingomonas bacterium | reverse complement strand
ACCACCACGACGAAGCCCTCTCTGGCAAAGGCCCGCGCGGCAAAGGCATAAGCCCGCCGGTCGCCCTTCACCCAGCCGCCGCCATACCAGAAGATCAGCACCGGCCGCTTCGTGCTCGCATCGCCGGCGGGCCGCCACACGTCGAGCGTCTGGCCCTGCGTGCCGAAGGGCAAAGCGCTGCCCGGCCGGCTCGCACCGCTGCCGCCGCCCACCGCGCCGTCATACAGGCTCAGCAGCCCGGGCGGGGAAACGAACGCCACCGTCAGCCCGAGCGTGACGACGATGACGAGCGCGACGGCGGCGAGCGCACGCCGCATCACGCCCGGAAATCGGCGATGACGGTTCCCGTGGCGAGAAGATCGGCTTCATGTTCCGCCTCGCGCCAGGTCTCGCTCAGCGCGACGCGCTCCCATTCGAGCATCGCCGGATGATCGAGGATCCGTTCCACCCAGCGTGCTCCTTCATTGCCCACGTCCAGGCCGTAGCTACGAACGCGAAACGCGACCGGCGCGTAAAAGGCGTCGACCGCCGAGAAATCGGCCCCGGCAAGCCATGGCCCGCCAAAGCGCTCCAGCCCCTCGGCCCAGAGGGCGCCGAGCCGCGCCACCTGCCGCGTCAGCGCCGGCGAGGCCGGCCTGGGCGTCACGCGGACGCCGACATTCATCGGGCAATCGTTTCGCACCGCACCGAAGCCGCCATGCATCTCGGCCGTCGCGCACTGCGCCCAGGCCCGCGCCGCTTCATCGGCGGGCCACACACCTGGATGGCGCTCGGCGAGGTACAGCGCGATGCCGAGCGAATCCCACAGGATCCGATCGCCATGGATCAGCACCGGCACCTGCCCGCTTGGCGAGAAAAGCCGGAATTCGTCGTAATTGTCCGGCTTGGAAAACTGCTCGAAGCGCTCCTCGAACGGGATGTCGAGCGCCTTCATCAACAGCCAGGCGCGCAGCGACCAGCTAGAATAATTCCGGTTGGCCGTGATGAGGGTATAGCCCATCAGACCAGATATTTCGCGGTGGTCTTCGCCGCGATCTCGTCCTCGGTCACGCCCGGCGCCGTCTCGACCAGCCTGAAGGGCGATTCGTGATCGGGCCGCTGGAACACCGCGAGATCGGTGATGATCATGTCGACCACATTCTTGCCCGTCAGTGGCAGGGTGCAGGCCGGGATGAACTTCGGGTCGCCGCTCTTCGAATTATGCTCCATCACCACGATGATCTTCTTCACGCCGGCGACCAGGTCCATCGCGCCGCCCATGCCCTTGATCATCTTGCGCGGGATCATCCAGTTGGCGATGTCGCCATTCTCGGCAACTTCCATCGCGCCGAGCACGGTCAGGTCGATATGCCCGCCGCGGATCATCGCGAAGCTCTGGTCCGATCCGAAATAGGCGCTTTGCGGCAGCTCGCTGATCGTCTGCTTGCCGGCGTTGATCAGGTCGGCATCCTCATCGCCCGCGAACGGGAAGGGGCCGATGCCGAGCATCCCGTTCTCGGATTGCAGCGTCACCGTCACCCCGTCGGGGATATGGTTCGCAACCAGGGTCGGGATGCCGATGCCGAGATTGACGTAATAGCCGTCCTGCAGCTCGCGCGCGGCGCGCGCCGCCATGTCGTCGCGGGTCCAGGCCATCTTATTTCTCCGTGGTCGCGGGCACTGCCCAGCGCTTGTCTGCAGGAAACACGTCGTCGAACCCGCCCTTCAGGCCGCTGCCATAGACAGGGTTGGGGAGCACGAACCAGCCGGCGCCCCATTTCGCCGCGACCGGCGCGGCGAGCGTCGTGCCCCGCCGCACGGCGGGCGCGAGGCCGGCGTTGAACAGGTCGCTGAAATCGCCGAGCTGGTCGCCGCCCATCGCGATCACGCAATATTTGGCGGCGATCACCTCACGGCGCCCGTCCTTTTTCGATCCCATCGCGTCGTCGCCCGACAGGAACAGGGTCTCGCCATGAACCGCCGGGCCAAGCCCCGCGCCTTCGATCGCGGCGGTCGTCTGCGCGGCATTGCCGGCGGAGCGGTTGGTGTTGAAGATCACCGTCACGCCCAGCTTGCGCAGCGCGGTCAGCGCCTCGACCGCGCCGGGCGTGGGGGAGACCTTGTCGGCACCGGTCTTCTCCCAGGCTTGCCAGCGCGCCTCGTCATAGGGCTGCGGATTGGCCGCCTCCTCATATTCGAAGCCGAGATTGAGCAGCACGGTCTCGTCCGCGTCGAACACCGCGGCGAGCGGCTTCCTGCCGCAGGGCACGAAGGCAGGGGCCGCAAGCGTTGCGCCTGGGGCAAGGACGACGCTGTCGACCGGCCGCTTGCGCGCCCGGGTCGCCGCATAGCCGGTAAGCCCGCGCCACGCCTGAACGCTGATCGCCGCGCCTTCGCCCGAACCGTAGAGATATTGCATGCCCGGCGGCACGGTCGGGGCAGGGGGTGGCTGCACGGGCGCGGGCGGTGCCTGCATGACTGGCTCGGGCGGTGGCGCAACCTGCACGGGCACTTCCGCATGAGCGCAGCCAGCGAGAGTCAGCCCGACGAGTGCCACCAATACCATCCCCCTCCCGCCTGCGGGAGGGGTTAGGGGAGGGCGTGTCCCAACGCGAGTGGGGCCGTCGTCGACAGGCCCTCCCCCGGCCCCTCCCATGAATGGGAGGGGAGAAGCACCGCCGCTCACGCCGCCACCCTCTCGCGCACCGTCCTGAACTCGATCTTCTTGTCGTACGGCGCGCCGACGATCATCCGCTTCACATAGATGCCGGGCAAATGGATGCAGTCCGGATCGAGCGAACCCACCGGCACCACTTCCTCCACCTCCGCGACGCAGATCTTCCCCGCGGTCGCCATCGGCGCGTTGAAGTTGCGCGCGGTCTTGCGGAAGATCAGATTGCCGCTCTCGTCCGCCTTCCAGCCCTTGATGATCGCCAGGTCGGCGCGGATGCCGCGCTCCAGGATATATTCCTGCCCGTCGAAGACCTTCACTTCCTTGCCCTCGGCCACCTGCGTGCCGACGCCGGTCTTGGTGTAGAAGCCCGGAATGCCCGCGCCGCCCGCGCGGCAGCGCTCGGCCAGCGTGCCCTGGGGGCAGAATTCCACCTCCAGCTCGCCGCTCAGATATTGCCGCTCGAACTCCTTGTTCTCGCCGACATAGGAGGAGATCATCTTCTTCACCTGCCGCGTGCGCAGCAGCTTGCCCAGGCCCTCGCCGTCGATCCCGGCATTGTTGCTCGCGATCGTCAGATCCTTCGTGCCCGCGTCGCGGATCGCGTCGATCAGCCGTTCCGGGATGCCGCACAGGCCGAACCCGCCGGCGCAGATCGTCATGCCGTCGAACAGCAACCCATCCAGCGCCGCCGCTGCATCGGGATAGAGCTTCTTCATCGTCATGATCTCCAGGTCATCCTCTTGCCGCGCATAAGCCACCGGCCGGCGCGGCGGTCAATCGCGCGGCGCCTGCAACTGGACATGCGTGAAACGCATGCGTCGGATCGCACGCTAGAGCTGCGTGCCTGCAAGCTTCCCGATCAGCGCCGTCGCACCCATCGCCAGGGCCCCCCAGAAAGCGACCCGCAGCGCCCCCCGCCACACGCTTGCGCCGCCGGTCTTCGCGCCGATCGCGCCCAGCCCGGCAAGCAGGACGAGCGAGGCAATCGTCACTGCCTCGACCAGCCGCGCGCCGGTGAACAAGACCGCCATCAATACCGGCAGTACCGCGCCCGCCGCGAAGCTCGCCGCCGAGGCCAGCGCCGCCTGCACAGGCTTCGCAACCATCGCCTCGTTGATCCCGAGCTCGTCCCGCATATGCGCCCCGAGCGCATCATGCGCCATCAGCTGGTCGGCGACCTGCAGCGCCAGCGCAGGATCGAGCCCGCGCGTGCGGTAGATCGCGGCAAGCTCGCGCCGTTCCGATTCGGGCTCCTCTTCCAGCTCGCGCTCCTCGCGCGCCCGATCGGCATTCTCGGTATCCGATTGCGTGCTGACGGAGACATATTCCCCCGCCGCCATCGACATCGCGCCGGCGACCAGGCCAGCGATCCCGGTCAGCAGGATCGCCGAGCGGCTCGATTGCGCGGCGGCGACGCCGACGATCAGGCTCGCGGTCGAGACGATCCCGTCATTCGCGCCCAGCACCGCCGCGCGCATCCAGCCGATCCGCTGGACGAGATGCCGTTCATGGTGCCGGATCATGACTTCTCCCTGGATTCGATGCTGACAATTGCTCAAGCACGCGAGCCGGCCTGTTTCAATAAACAAGCTTCAGCCCCGGCCGCGGCCAGTCCATGCGGATGAGCCGGCCGGTACCGGAAAGCGTGATGTACGCCGTCCGCAGATCGGGCCCGCCCCAGCAGATATTGGTCGTGAAGGGATCGGGCGTCGCGATGAACTCGACCAGCTCGCCCGCCGGCGAGACGACGCTGATCCCGCTTTCGCCGAGCGTCGCGACGCAGACATTGCCGTTCGCCTCGACACCCAGCGAGTCGAAGAATTTGTACCCCGCAGGGCGATAAAGTGGGATGCCGGGCCCGCCGACGCCTCCAGCCGTATCGACCTTGCCCGGCGCGGTCACCCGGAACGCCATCAGCCGACAGGTATAGGTCTCCGCCGCATAGAGGGTGTTGCCGTCGGGCGAGAGGCCCACCCCATTGGGGTTTTCGCTGGGGAAGATAACCTCTTCCAGGTGGCTGCCATCGGCTTTCGCATAAAAGACCCCGGTGATGTCGCGCTCGCGCGGGCGGTTCTTGCCATGGTCGGTGAACCAGAAGCCGCCATGGGCATCGAAAACGATATCGTTCGGGCCGCGCAACGTGCAGCCGAAATCCCCATCCTTGTAGAGCGTCTCGACCGCGCCCGTGGCGATATCGATCCGTTCGATCCGACCGCCCGAATAGTCGTCGGCGGTGCCGTGCGGGATCAGCAGCCCGCCATCGATCCAGCCGAAACCACCATTGTTGCAGCAATAAAGCTTGCCGTCTGGCCCCATCGCCAGCCCGTTCGGCCCGCCGCCCGGCTCCGCCACCGTCTCCTTCGATCCGTCGGGCTTCACGCGCGTGATCCGCCCGGCGGCGATCTCCACCAGGATCACGCTGCCGTCGGGCATCGCGACGGGCCCCTCGGGAAAGCGCAGCCCGGTGGCGATGGTGGTGAAGTCGGTCATGCCTCTCTCCTGTTTTCGGCGAACCTATACGCCCGCACTCCGTCCGTCATGCCGGACTTGTTCCGACATCCATTGGACCGCGCACGCTGCCGCCGAGCGATGTCGGGCGAGCCCCGCTAGCGCGCGGAGAGGTCGATCCGAAACCAGCCCAGAGTGACGGGAGATGGTGACGGTCCGGCCCCATTCATCGGCCGTTCAGCCAATTGACTACAGATGTAATCGAGACGATTACACATGTGGTCATTACGGGGAGCGAATCGTGAGCGAACGAATCAGCGATGCCGAACATGCGGTGATGGAGGTGCTCTGGGATGAGTCCCCGCTCACTGCCCAGGACGTGGCCGAACGCATCCCGCCGGAACGCGACTGGTCGTCCAATACCGTCAAGACGTTGCTCGGCCGGCTGCTCGCCAAGAACATCATCGGGCACCAGGAAGATGGCCGGCGCTATCTCTATCGCCCGCTCGTCGCGCGCGGCGATTATGTCGAGGGCGAATCCCGCCGCCTGATGGATCGCCTGTTCGGCGGCAAGCTCACCCCGCTGGTCGCCCACCTCGCCGAGCGTGATGCGCTCACCAACGAGGACATCGCCGAGATCGAGGCGTTGCTGAAGGGCCTCAAGTCGTGAGCGCCGCGGGGGTGGTTCCCTGGGCGATCGAGGCGCTGATCGCCTCGACCGTCCTGATGGTCGCGGTGCTCGCGCTCCGCGGCCCCGTCCGCCGCGCCTTCGGGCCCGACATCGCCTATGCGCTCTGGGCGCTCCCCGCGCTCCGGCTGCTGTTGCCGCCTTTACCGCAATCCTGGCGCGAGATCGCAGTCGCGCCGGTGATCCGCGCGAGCGAGCAGATCACCGTTTACGTGATCGAGCCGCTCGGCGGGGACGCCGCCGCGCCTGCCGCCCAATATCCCTCGCTTGGCCCCATCCTGGTCTCGCTATGGGTGCTGGGGGCGGCGGCGTTTATCGTCTGGCACTCCGTCGCCCATGCCCGCTTCTGCCGGCGCATGCTGGACCAGACCGCGCGCGGGGCCGAGATCGAGGGCGGCATCCAGCTGATCGAGACCGACGCCGCCAGCGGTCCGCTCGCCTTCGGCATTTGGCGCCGCTACGTCGCCTTTCCACGCGATTTCACCGAGCGCTATGATCTCGAGGAGCGCAACCTCGCGCTGGCGCACGAGCTTGGCCACCATCATCGCGGCGATCTGATCGCCAACTGGGTCGCCCTCGTCGTGCTCGCGCTTCACTGGTTCAATCCGATCGCGTGGCGCGCTTTCCGCTCCTTCCGCGCCGATCAGGAAATTGCCAACGACGCCCGCGTCCTTGCCGGCAAGAACCCGATGCTCCGGCACACCTATGCCTGCGCGATCGTCAAGGCTGCGCACGGCGGTGCCGTCTCGGCCGCGTGCCACCTCCACACGATAGATGATCTGAAAGGGAGACTGAAAATGCTGACCACCAACAAGACGTCGCGCCTGCGCCTCGTCAGCGGTTGCGCCGCCGTCGCGTTGCTGACCCTGGCCGGGCTTGGCGTCACCGCCTCCGGTACCCAGGCCGCCGAGCGCGTCCGCTCGGGCGTCGAGAAGGCGACCGGCGTCAGCCTCGCTGCGCTGGACCCGATCGCTGCGGTGGCCCCGATCGCCCCCGTTGCGCCGATCCCCCCGGTTGCGCCGGTCGCGATGGTCGCCCCCGTGGCGCCGCTGCAATCGGGCGCCATGCCTCCGGCTCCGCCGGCACCGCCCGTTGCGCCCCTCCCGCCGGCGCCGCCAAGCATCGGTGACGACGAAGACGGCGTGACGACCACGGTGTCGCCCGACGGCCGGATCACCAAGCGCAAGGTCGTCCACGTCATCCGCCGCGACAAGGACGGCAAGATGACGAGCGAGGATTTCGCCGGCATGCCCGATATGCCCGACATGCCCGCCATCCTTGAGGTTTCCTCGCGGAACTGCCCCGGTGACGGCAACCGTCACGAGACCGTGATCAACGAGAAGAAGGGCGACAAGCGCGTCATCATCATCTGCACCAACCGCATCGAGAAGCTCGCTCGCGAAGGCGCGGCGATGGCGGTGAACAGCAGGGAAATCGAGCGCAACGCCTATCGCTCGGCGCTCGATGGCCTGCGCAGTGCGCGCGAGCGCATGGCATCGGACCGGAAGATGGGAGAAGAGGCCCGCCGCGAGGCGCTCAAGGCGATGGATGAATCGATCCAGGAGATCGAGGGGGATCTCGCCAAGGTGAATTGAGAGAGAGCCGCCTCTCAATCGGCCTCTCCCGCCTCGGCGGGAGAGGGACGGGTGGGGGTCTTCCTCTTGGCAACGGCTGGAAGGCCCTCACTACCGCACGCCCGTCGGGCACTTGCCATAAAGCGCCCGACCCGCCATTTGCCCGGCATGAGTGAGCAACTCCCTGGCGTGGCCGAGCAGCTCGAACCGCTCGTCGCCCGCGTGCTGGCGCCCAATCCCTCGCCTTTCACCTACACCGGCACCCAGACGCACCTCGTCGGTACCACCGACCTCGCGGTGATCGATCCCGGCCCCGATGACGCTTTCCATGTCGAGGCGCTGGTCCGTGCGATCGCCGGCCGCCCCGTCACCGCGATCGTCATCACCCACACCCACCGCGATCACAGCCCCGCCTCGCGCGCGCTGAAAGCCGCCACCGGCGCGCCGATCATCGGTTGCGCGCCGCTCGCGCTCGAGGATCTCGGCCCGCGCGCCGACGCCTCGTTCGACGCCGACTACGTCCCCGATCGCGTGCTCGCTGACGGCGAGTCCGTCTCGGGCCAGGGCTGGACGCTGACCGCTGTCGCGACGCCTGGCCACACCTCCAACCATCTCGCCTTCGCGCTGCCCGAGACAAAGGCGCTGTTCTCGGGCGATCATGTCATGGGCTGGTCGACCACGATCGTCTCGCCCCCCGACGGCGACATGGCCGCCTATATGGCCAGCCTCGACAAGCTGATGCACCGCGACGACCGTATCTACTATCCCGCGCATGGCGATCCGGTCGAAAACCCGCGTCGCCTCGTCCGCGGCATGATGGGTCACCGAAAGCAGCGCGAAGGCCAGATCCTCCGCCTGCTCCGCGAGCACGACCGCGCGATCCCGGCGATGGTCGAGCTCATGTATGTCGGCATCGATCCGCGCCTCTTTCCCGCTGCCGAGCGTTCGGTGCTTGCCCATCTGATCGATCTGCGCGACCGCAGCCTGGTCATTCAGAAGGGTGAAGACTGGGAGATGGTCGCATGAAGTTCCTCGGCAAGTTCGCCGGCGCGCTCGCGTTGCTCGCCCTGTTCATCGCGGGCGGCTTCTGGGCGCTCGGCTATTATGTCAGCGGCAAGATGAAGGGCCCCGATCCGGTAACGATCGCCAGCGCCTCGCTGCAGGGCCTGAAGGAGCAGAACCGCCTCTCCGCCTTCGCCGCGCGCTTCGTCTCGGTCACCACCTCGACTCAGTCGCAATATGGCCTGAGCGCGAAGAAGACGCTGATCATGCCCGGCATGGTCCGCTACGAGGTCGATCTCGCCAAGCTCCAGCAAAAGGACGTCACCTGGGACGCCGGCACCCGCACCCTCGGCGTCACGCTCCCGCCGGTCGAGGTCTCCGCCCCGCAGATCGACCTGACGCAGATGCGCGAATATGGCGAGGGCGGCATTCTCTCCGCCTTCACCGATGCCGACGCCAAGCTGCAGGACGCCAATCGCCGCGCCGGCCAGCAGGAACTGGTCCGCCAGGCACACGAGGCGGTGCCGCTCAACCTCGCCCGCGACGCGACCCGCCGCGCGGTCGAGCGCAGCTTTTCGATGCCGCTCAAGGCCGCGGGCATGGATGTGACGGTGAAGGTCCGCTTCGCCGACGAGCCGAAGGACAATAGCGAGGTGTGGGACACTACCCGCTCGCTCGAAGAAGTTTTGGGCAACAAACACTAACCTCGTTCGCCCTGCGCTTGCCGAAGGGCTATAAAGGGGTCGGGCCTCGACAGGCCTGGCGCATAACGGAATTCAAGGGACCGCATTCACCATGGACGCACGCAACGGCATCGGCGGCACGCTCACCGGCCTCGATCTCCGCGCCGAGATCGATCGCCTGCGCAAGGAACGCAACGCCGTCATCCTGGCGCATTATTACCAGAAGCCCGAAATCCAGGACATCGCCGATTTCGTCGGCGACAGCCTCGATCTCGCCCGCAAGGCCGAAGCGACCGATGCCGAGGTCATCGCATTCTGCGGCGTTCGCTTCATGGCCGAGACGGCGAAGATCCTCAGCCCCGGGAAGATCGTCGTCCTCCCCGACATGAACGCCGGGTGCAGCCTGGAGGACAGCTGCCCGCCCGAGCAGTTCGCCGCCTTCCGTGCCCAGCATCCCGATCACATCGCGCTGACCTACATCAACTCCTCCTGCGAGTTGAAGGCGCTCAGCGACATCATCGTCACCAGCTCGTCCGCGGAAAAGATCCTCGCCCAGATTCCGCTCGACCAGAAGATCATCTTCGGCCCTGACAAGAATCTCGGCGGCTATCTCGCGCGCAAGACCGGCCGCGACATGCTGCTCTGGCCCGGCGTGTGCATCGTGCACGAGGCGTTCAGCGAGACCGAGCTCCTGAAGCTCCAGCTGCAGCACCCGGGCGCGCCCGTCGTCGCGCACCCGGAATGCCCGCCCTACATCCTCGACCATGCCGATTATGTCGGCTCGACCCGCGGCATCCTCGAATATGCGCTGGCCATGCCCGGCGACACGCTGATCGTCGCGACCGAGCCGCACATCATCCACCAGATGCAGAAGGCGGTGCCGGACAAGAACTTCATCGGCGCCCCCGGCGCCGACGGCAACTGCAACTGCAATATCTGCCCGTACATGGCGCTCAACACGATGGAGAAGCTCTACGTCGCGCTGCGCGATCTCGAGCCCCGCATCGAGATCGAGGAAGAGCTCCGCCTCAAGGCCAAGAAGAGCCTCGACGCGATGCTGTCCATGGCGAGCGCGACGGTGGGGATGGGCGATCTCGGGCCGGTGAAGGTGACCGGCGATTGAGTCATTCGGGCCGTCAGGGCTGTCGGTGAGGATATGACGATGTTCTTCCGTAAGCGAAAAGCGGCTGATCGACGGGTAGGGAATGACCTGGCCGTGACGACACCCTTCCACCGGATCGTGACCGGCCATGATCGCGGCGGCTGGTCGATCCTGCAGAGCGTCGACACGCTTCGGCCCGTGACGACCGGCGCGGGCGATGTTGCCTTTGCCGAGGTGTGGGCCACACCCGAAGTCCCGGCGAATCTCAACGACGGCAGCGACGGTGGGCGGGTATCCGGGGACACGGGCGGCTCGATGATCCGGGTCGTCGATTTCCTGCCGGGCCGCAAATCGCGCATGCACCGGAGCTGGTCGATCGACTATGCGATCGTGCTCGACGGCGAGATCGAGCTTCAGCTCGACAGCGGCGAGGTCCAGCATCTCGATACCGGCGACATCGTCGTGCAGCGCGGCACCAACCATCTCTGGCGCAACCCCGGCACCGAACCCTGCCGGGTCGTCTTCATCCTGATCGAAGCGGTGCCAGTCGCGGTCAACGGACAGTTGCTTCCCGAGGTTCAGCCATAAGTGGCAGATTGCGCTCGCTTCGGGCGAGCGCGGGTCGAGCGTGCCGGTCAGTCCGGGGGCATGTTTTGGTCGGTTTGCCGGCTGTCTAACGGGCCTGCGATGTGCGAGACGGCGGAGCCCAGCCCGGAGTATCGCAGCCACCATGCCTACCCAGATTCCTCTCGACACTGCGCACCAGGATCGCGGATTTGCGCTCGGCGGCTTCGATCTCGACGCCTTTGTCCACGCAACGCTCGCCGAGGATCTCGGCGAGGCGGGCGACATCACCTCCACCGCAGTCATCCCCGCCGATGCGCGCTTCACCGGCATGATGGATAGCCGGGACGCGATCGTCGTCGCGGGGCTGCCGATCGCCGAGGCATTCTTCCGCGCGCTCGATCCCGATGTGCGGATCGAGCGGCTGGTCGGGGAGGGCGACAAGGTCGCGGCCGGCACCGACCTGATGCGCCTCGAAGGAAGCGCCCGCGCCATGCTCACCGCCGAACGTTCGGCGCTCAACACCGTCCAGCATCTGTCGGGCATCGCCACGCTCACCCACTCCTATGTCGACAGGATCCTGGGCACGGGTGCCACGCTGCTCGACACGCGCAAGACCATTCCGGGCCTGCGCGTGCTCGAGAAATATGCGACGCGGATGGGCGGGGCGACCAACCACCGCATGGGGCTGTGGGATGCCGCGATGATCAAGGACAATCACGTCGCGGTCGCCGGCGGCGTCGCCGAGGCGGTACGGCGGGCGAAGCAGGCGGGCATCGCGCGGATCATCGTCGAGGTCGATTCGACCGACCAGATCGAGCCCGCGCTGGCGGCGGGCGCGACTCATCTGCTGCTCGACAACATGGATCCGCCGATGTTGCGCGGCGCGGTCACCCTGGTCGGCGGGCGCGTGCCGACCGAGGCGTCGGGCGGCATCCGCCTCGAGACGATCCGCGCGATCGCCGAAACCGGGGTCACCTTCATCAGTGTCGGCCGCCTGACCCAGTCGGCGCCGGCGGCGGATATCGGGCTGGATTTCACCGCCGCGCAATGACGGCTTGCATGAGAACAAAAGGGGGTTAAACTACCCCGGCTGACGACTGGAGGGGGCGAGTCGATGGAACGACCAAGATCGATCGTGATGTTCGAGCGCTGCTATCTTGCGGCCTTCGTAATCGGTGCGCTCAACACCATCCTCGCATGGTCGAGCACACGCGCGCAGCTGCAGCAGCAGGAAGCGGTGCTTGGCGCATGGTTCCTGCCCGCAGTCACGTTGATCGGTTTCGGCATCACCCTGCTGCTCTGGTATCTGATCGCCCGGAAAGGCAGCCAGTTCGCCAAATGGGCCGCCACCGTCTTCCTGGTGCTCGGGCTGCTCGGCCTTGCCATCACCTTGCCGTTCGGCACCTATCCCAAGGGCATCAACGGCGTCCTCGGCATCGTCACCACCGCGTTTCAGGCGATCTCGGTGTGGTTCATTTTTCGGCCCGACACGGCGGAATGGTTCGGCGAAACCAGAAAGGGAAATGCCGCATGAAACTGGCCTATCTCGCGGCTACATTGGCGGCCCTGCCCGGCATCGCCGAGGCGCAGGCGTATAAATGCTCTGTGCCCGCCAATATCGCGCGCCCGCGCCCCGATCTGGCGTCGAAGAGCGAGCCGCAACGCGTGCTGCCGATCGGCGGCTATACGCTCGCGGTCACCTGGGCCGCGCAATATTGCCACGGCAATGCGCGCAATCCCTCGGCGCGGCTGGAGTGCGGCAGCGGCAATCGCTTCGGCTTCACGCTGCACGGGCTGTGGCCCGACGGCGTGGGCAAGGACTGGCCGCAATATTGCACCGCGGCCACCCTGCTGCCGCAGCCGCTGATCAAGCAGCATCTCTGCTCGACGCCTTCGGCGCAGCTGCTCCAGCACGAATGGTCCAAGCACGGCACCTGCATGGGCACCACGCCCGCCGCCTATTTCGCGCGGTCGACCGGGCTTTATGCCAAGCTGCGCTATCCGGACATGAACGCCCTGTCGCGGCGGCCGCTCAAGGTCGGCGGTTTCGCGGCGGCGATGGCGGCGGCCAATCCGGGACTCCCCGCCAGCGCGATCCGCGTGACCGCGAACAAGCAGGGCTGGCTCGACGAGCTCTGGCTCTGTCTCGACAAGAGCTTCGCCTATGAACACTGCAAGGCGGGAACTGGTGGGCTGCCCGGGAACGCCGCGCTGAAGATCTGGCGCGGCCCGCGCTGACCTTCAGCGCTGGTCGATGATCGCCGTTGCCGGATGGTGCTTGTCGAGGTGACGCTTGATGATCTTCAGATTGCGCGTGTTGGAGCGGAACAGGAAATCGGGGATCGCGCCGACCACGGGGATGAGGCCCAGCAGGAAGTCGACCCCGACATTGCCCATCATCCGCGCCATCTGCGTCTTCGACATGCCGAGGTTGCGGGCTTCCCAGACCATCCAGGCGCCCATCAGCGAGCCGATCACGTCGCCGCCGACCGGGATCACATCGAGGATCACGTCGAGCCCGATTTTGCGATTGAAACCGGGAATCTTGAACAGGCCTTCGAGCAGATGCTCCATCGCCTCGATGCGCTTGCGCACCGCTTCAACGTCGCGGCCCATATAGCCGCTCGCGATCTTGCCGAGGGGCTCGGGAGTCATTCGGGTCGCGCGGTTGGCCATATTCGCCTCAAATTGGAGTGCACCTCATTTGGTGTCGTTGCGCAGGTGGTTCAACGGGTGCCACGCGCGCGAGTTCCCCTGCCATTGTCCGAGCCTGAGCGCGACGAGCGACCAGCGCAGCGGGCGGGCGATCGGAATATACGCCACATCGGCGGCCAGTGCCACGTCGGCATCGGCGATATGACGCGCCCGCAGATCCAGGCTGGGCGCGTCGCGCGCCGCCTCGATCGCGGCCTGGGCGTCGGAGCCGCAGGGCTGGCAGGCGGTCCCGAGATACCAGCGTGCGCTGTCATAGGGGGCAACCGCATCGACCAGGCGGAGATCGGCATTGGCGTCGATCGCGACCCGCTCGGCCTCGATCCCCATGCGGCGCAGGCTCGCCGCGACGAAGCCGTAAAGGATCGTCGCGCCCGGCCCGCTCGGCAAGGCGATGCGCAGGGTCAGCGGCCCGTCATGCGTTTTCCGCCAGGCGGCCACCAGCTCGGATGCGGGCCTCTCGTCGTCGGCCGGTGGGGCAGCCCAAGCTACGGCCGCGGGGCTTGAACCCGAATCGAGCCGGTCGGGCAGCAGCTGCGCGGTCGCGCTCCAGTTCGGGGTGAAGGCGGCGACGATCGCTTGCCGGTCGATCGAGCGCGCGACCGCGACGCGGTTCGCCACATCGCCCAGGAAACCGTCGCGATTGACGATGGCGAGCCCGAACAGACCGGCCGCAGGGTCGATCTTCTGGTTCGCAGGCGCGATATCGGTCGCGGCGAGCAGCGGCCAGTCGGCAAAGGTACCGCCAGTGACCATGTCCGAATCGCGCGCGGCGAAGCGTATGATTGCTCGCGCTGCCCGCTCGCCGATCAGGCGGACATTCGCCTCCGGCCCCGGCTCCACGCTGTCGTCGTCGGGCGAGCGCGCGGGATCGATTGCGGGGCGCAGCATCGCGCCGTCGCGATAGGCGGCGGCGATCCGGAACGGCCCCCCGCCGCCCGCCGGACGGGTGCGGAACAGCGCGAGTTCGGGCTGGGCGAACAGCTTGAGCAGATCGGGGCGCGGGCGTTTCAGCCGTACCTCGATCACCTCGGGCGTCATCTCGACCACTTCGTCGACCGCGCTGAGAAAGGGAAGCAGTGGATTGCGTGACCGTGGGCCGATCTGGCGGCGCAGGATCGCCACCACCTCGGCGGCGCTGACGACCCGGCCGTCGCTCCATTCGGCGTCGCGCAGGCGGAAGATATAGCTCATGCCGCCGTCGATCACCGTCCAGCGCTCGGCGATGCCCGGCTCGATTTGGCCCGCCGCGTCGAAACGGACGAGCCCCTGCGCGGTCGCGTCCATCAACAGCCGCGAGGGCGTGTCGAGCGGGCCTGTCGATGGCTCGGCAAGCGCCGGGGCACCGCCGATCGCGCTGACCACGACCGGCCCGGCATCGGAACGGCGATCGCAGCTCGCCAGCGCGAGCAGGCCGATGGCGATCGCGGCCCGCTTCAACGCGGCACCCGGTACAGCAAGCGGCTGGGATGGATGTTCATGGCGTTATCCTGCCATCCCCGCACGTCGGGCGCCACCAGCGAGCGGCTGACATAATGATAGATCGGCAGGATCGGCGCGGCGCGAAGCAATCGCTGCTCCGCGGCTTCGAGCAGCGCGGTGCGCGCGTTGGGATCGGCGGTGTCGAGCGCCCGCGCCACCAGCCGGTCAAAGTCCGGATCGGCAAAGCCCGAATAATTGACCGCACCGGCGCCGCTCAGATGGACTGACAGGAAATTCTCCGGCCGCGGCACATCGGCGATCCAGCCCGATCGCGCGAGCTGGAAATCGCCGAGCCGGAGCGCCGCGAAATGCAGCGTCGCCTCGCTGTTGAGCAACCGCGCTTCGACACCGTACGGCTTCCACATCGCCGCCAGCGCCACCGCGATCCGCCGGTGATCGCCGCCGCTATTGAAGCGGACGTCGAAGATCAGCGGGCGCGCCGGCCCATATCCCGCCGCCGTCAGCAGGCGCCGGATCGTCGTCGGACGATCGGGCGTGGCGAACACATCCGGGTCCCGCCCGCCAAGCACCGGCGGAACCAGGGCGAGCGCGCCGGTCTCGCCGCTGCCCATCAGCCGGGTCGCGATCCAGTTCCGATCGACCGCCATCGACAAGGCACGGCGAATGCGGACATCGTCGAACGGTGGCTTGCGCGTGTTGAAGGCGAGATAATAGGTCCCCGCATAGGGCGCGACCCGCACCGCGCCCGGGAGGTGCGCCCGTGCCCATTCGAGCCGCGCCGGGGGGATATCGCTGACCGTATCCGCCTCCTGCCCGCGGAAACGGCGAAGCGCGGCGAGCTTGTCCTCGGCCGCCTGCCAAATGATGGTCGCGGTGGGGGCTGGTGGGTCATGCCAGGCAGGATTGCGCGACAATGTCAGCCGGTCGCCCAGCCGCCAGCCGGTCAGCCGGTAGGCGCCCGACGTCACCAGCGGCCGGTCGCTCGTCCAGCGATCGCCCACCGCCGCGATCCGATGCATCGGGAGCGCTGCCAGTGCGGGCTGGGCAAGCAGTTCGGCGAGCCAGGGGAGGGGACGGTGCAACGTCACGATGACGGTCGCGGGCCCCTGTGCGGCGATGCCGGCGATGCCCTCGAACAGCTTCGCATTGGGGGCCGTCGTCTTTGGATCGCGCAACCGGGCAAAACCTTGCGCGAAAGTGGCGGCGGTGATCGCCGTCCCGTCCGAGAAATGCAGGCCTGGCCGGAGCGCGAACCGGCATATGAGCTTGTCCGCGCTGCACCGCACCGAGGAGGCCAGCGCAAGCTCCGCCCGTCCATCGCCGCGATGCCGCGTCAGCCCTTCGAACTGGTCCTCGGCGACACGAAGCGAGGTGAGGTCGGATATCTTCTGTGGATCGAGGCCTTTCACCTCGTCGTCGGAAAGCCGCACAAGTCCGCGATGAGGTGCGCGGTCGCGAGCACCGCACCCGGCCAGCAGCACCGCTCCCATCGCGACCTGGATCGCAAGGCGGAAGAAGCCGGATTGCACCCGCGAAATGCGGGTTGATTCGGAAAGATCCGCGGGAGTCGGGCGCGATGTCACCGCCAGTTCCTATCGACTTGACGCCGCCGCCGCCACCCGGGCGCCGCTGCCGACTTTAGCGACGATCAATAGCGAGGGGCCTCTCCCAGACCGGGCCATGAAGGCCAAAATAACAGTCGAATCCCCTATTTTCGATCAACGAATCGGCCGTGCGTCCGAACTGGCCGGCCCAAGGCTTGTTCTGCGCTTTTGCTCGATGCTTCGCCTTTATTACGTCCCAAAAGATGATGGTAATCGTCATCTGTTCAGTGGCAAAAAATCCATGATAATATGACGTTGATTGGCCATACGCGACTATGCGATAGCGTTTTGTGCAGTAATACCTACGTCCATTCAAGAAATGTAAAGTAATACTATCTATGCGTAACAGGCAAAATCCCGCACAAATTTGCCATGTTTATGTAAAAATCAGTAAAGCTATTAATGTCTATGGACAGATGCCGCATCGTGGGCGCATGAGCGAGATAACGGTAGAATAAACACCGTTAGCGAAAGTGCGAAGACCGTGTCGTCAGGTAAAGAGCAAGTATCGATGCCCGTTTCGGGGCAGGGGGAGCTGAGTCTCCAGCGGATCGGCGCAACCGCGAGCGTGGCCCACAGGCCGCCCTTACGCCTCCTGCTCGACCGGACAGCGGTCCTGCTGCTCGGCACGGCGGTCGGCGCGGCGATTGGCTGGGCCTTCCAGGCCGGCTCGGGCGCGTCAGCGGCGGCCGTGCCGGCACCGCCCCCGATCTCCCGGATTATGGTGCAATCGCAGGGCACGGCCGAGGCAGCGCTGATGCGCCAATATGCCGCGCCGTTTCAGCAACTGGTCCGGACGGTCGGTGCCGGCCAGAAGGTCAGGGTCGGGGTGTTCGGCGACAGCTTCGGTGACGGCGTGTGGTTCGGCGTCGCGCATCAGCTGCCCGGTTCGGCGGGGTTCGACGTGGTCAAGTACAGCCAGCCCGCCACCGGCTTCACCCGCTACAAGAGCCTGAACCTCGAACAGCATGCGGCGGAACAACTTGGCGACGCGCCGCTCGACATCGCGATCATCTCCTTCGGCGCCAATGATACCCAGGGGATCATCACGCCTGAGGGCAAATACGCCAAATTCATGGGGCCGCTCTGGCAGCAGGAGGTCGGCGGCCGCATCGACCGGTTCGTGGCGCTGATGCGGCGTCATCATGCCATGGTCTATTGGGTCGGCCTGCCGCGCATGGGCAAGGAATCGCTCGATACCGATGTGACGGCGATCAATGATTTCTACGCGGAGCGGGTCGCGAAGCTCGGCGTGCCGTTCATCGACACCCGCCCGATCGCCTCGGACGCGCACGGCAATTTCGCGCCGTATCTGAACGATCCGAAATCGGGCAAACGCACCCTGATCCGGCCGGCCGACGGCGTGCATATGTCGATGACCGGCTATCTATGGATCACCCGTGGCCTGACCGATCGCATCCGCACTTATGCCGACGCTGCGCGCACCGTCGCCGTCGCCGTTGATACCGACGGGTCAGTTGCAAAGTGAAAGCCGCCCTGCTGACGCTCGCCGCGCTTTCGGCGCCCGTAACCGCGGCCACCTGCACCGGGCCGGTGTGCGACCTCGACGCGCTCGATCCCTGGTTCGCGAAACTCGCCCATGCCCGGGAGGGAGGAGCGCCGGTCCATATCCTGCAGATCGGCGACAGCCACACCGCCGGCGATGCGATCACCGGGGCATGGCGCGATCTGCTCCAGGCCAGGGACGGCAACGGGGGCAGGGGGGTATTGCCGCCCGGCCGGCCTTATGACGGCTATATCACCCGCGGCGTAACCGTCGCCATGTCCCCGGGCTGGGCGATCGGCGCGACCTTCGGCAAGGGGGCGCTCGCCCCGCGCCCGCTCCTCGGCCTGTCGGGCTTCAGCATGACCGCGATGAAGGCCGGTGCCAGCATGGCGTTGAGCGCCACGCCGGCGATGGCGTTCGACCGGTTCACGCTCTGCGCGATCGGCGGCCCGGGCGCCGGCGTGGTCACGGTCAGGTTCGATACGGCGGATCTGGACCGGCTCGATTTCTCCGCGCCGACGGTCCGGCCGATCTGCCTGACGATTCGCTCGGCCACGCCGCGATCCGCGGTCGCGATCGCCGCCGAGCAGGCGTCGCTGACGATCACCTCCTGGGCGACTTTCCGCGACACCGGCGGCGTCACTTTGTCGAACCTCGGCGTGGTCGGATCACAGCTCGCGCATTTCGCGCGCACCGACGACGCGGTCGTCGCGGCGGAGCTCGATGCCTACAAACCCGATTTGATCGTGCTGGCCTTCGGCACCAACGAAGGCTTCGCGCCGCATTTCGATCCGGTCGCGTTCGAGGCCGTGCTGCGCTCGCAGATCACCCGGCTTCGCCTCCTCTCCGGCGGTACACCGATGCTGTTGCTCGGCGCGCCTGACGCCCTCAGCCGACAGGAGCCGCTCCGCACCAATGCGCCTGGTGCGGTGATCGGCTGCGAGCCGGCCGGTGATCGCCCCGCATTGTTCGCCCCGCCGGCGCTGACCGCGGTTCGCGCAATCCAGCGCCGCGTCGCCGGCGAGTTGGGGCTGGCCTTCTGGGACTGGCAGGCCCGGATGGGCGGCCCCTGCGCCGCGCGCAGCTGGGTCCAGCGCGAGGCCCCGCTGATGCGCGGCGACTATGTCCATTTCACCACCGCAGGCGGAACGGAGATCGCGCGCCGAGTCCAGGCCGACCTCGATCAGGGAGCCGCGGCTGCGGAATAGAAAATGCTTTTCCCGACGCTCACCTTCGGCGTTTTCTTCCTCCTCGTCTTTGCCCTGGTTTGGTCGGCGCCCTCCAACGAATGGCGCAAGCTCCTCCTCCTCGTATCGAGCTGGGTCTTCTACGGAGCGTGGGACTGGCGCTTCGTACCCCTGCTGATCTTCTCCGCGCTGATGAACTGGGCGGTGGCGAAGGGCATTGCGAGCGATCGCTTCGCCTATCGCCGCAAATCGCTGCTGCTTTGCGGCGTCGCGATCAACCTTCTGATCCTCGGCTTCTTCAAATATTTCGACTTCTTCACCGAACAGGTCGGCGCTACGCTCGCCGCGATCGGGTTCGAACGCGACCTGCCGATGCTGCAGGTGATCCTGCCTATCGGCATCTCTTTTTTCACCTTCCAGGGCATCAGCTACGTCGTCGACGTCTATCGCCGCCGCGTCGAGCCCGCCGCGTTGCTCGATATCCTGCTGCTGATGTCCTTCTTCCCGCATCTCGTCGCGGGCCCGATCGTCCGCGCCGCCGATCTCGTGCCGCAATTCCAGGCCAGGCCGCGGCTCGACCGCTCGATGGTCTCGATGGCGCTGCTGCTGATCGTCTGGGGCCTGTTCAAGAAGACCGTCATCGCCTCCGAGCTCGCGGTCAACTTCGTCGATCCGGTGTTCGCCGATCCGGCGTCGCATTCGTCGCTCGACCTGGTCTTCGCGGCCTATGGCTATGCGGTTCAGATCTACTGCGACTTCTCGGCCTATACCGACATGGCGATCGGCCTGGCGGCATTGCTCGGCTACCGCTTCCCGCGCAATTTCGATCAGCCCTACCGCGCGAGCTCGCTCCAGGATTTCTGGCGCCGCTGGCACATCACCTTGTCGCAATGGCTGCGCGATTATCTCTATATCGAGGCGCTGGGCGGCAGCCGCGGCGGCAAACTCCTCACCTACCGCAACCTGATCCTCACCATGCTGCTCGGCGGCCTGTGGCACGGCGCGAACTGGACCTTCGTCATCTGGGGCGGTCTGCACGGTACTGTGCTCGCGGTCGAGCGCCTCTGGGCGGACAAGGCGCCGAAGCATTGGCCGCCGCTGCCCGCCTGGGCCAGGCTGCTGATCACCTTCCATATCGTGGTGCTCGGCTGGATCTTCTTCCGCGCGGCCAGCTTCGCCGACGCGCTGGCCTATCTCGGCGGTATCGCGACCCCGTTCACTGGCCCGTCCGCCTTCACCGCGTCGCCGCTGATCGTCCTGCTGATCGCCCTCGGCCTCGCGATCCATGCCACGCCGCGGCGCTGGATAAGCGACGCTGCCATCGGCATCCGGGCTCTCCCGGCCCCGCTCGTCGGCGTCGGTCTGGCCGCGCTGATCCTCGTTATCGACGCGATGCGCTTCGAAGGCGTCGCCCCGTTCATCTATTACCGCTTCTAGGAGAGCATCATGCCCGCGGCACAGGAATTTCCGGTCGACTTGCCCGACGATCCGATCGGTCGGCGGGCTGCGCTGGGATGGGCCACGATCGCGCTCGGCGTCGCCGCGGTTTCGCTCGCGCTGACCAACGCCGCCTCGATCGCCAGCTGGAGCGCGGAACTGACTCCTGGCTCCGGCACTGCACGCATCCTCGACGATGCGGACCGCTGGCATGCCGCCACCGATCGCGCCGGCCTGGGCGCGCCGCGCGCAACGATGCATCGGATGTGGAGGAAAATGGAGGAGGCGCGGTGGGCGGCTCGATACGACGTCGATACCGCCATGAAATAACCGGCGCCGCCCCTATCCGGGCGCCGCGTCTCTCCACGAAATTCATTGGCGGCTGAGCGGGCCTGACGGCCTTCCACCGGTCGAGCCCGATACGACCGTATCGGCGGTATTTTCGCTTGGCGATACCGGCAACAGGCGCATCCTCCCTAACGGGGAATTAAGGGGGGCGTCTCATGGACTCGACCGGGGCCTTTCGGGCTTTTGTGAGCTATTGTCACGCGGACGCAGCTTTCGCCTCGTGGCTCCAGCGCCGGCTCGAGGGCTATCGGCTGCCGCGGCGACTCGCCGATCGGGTTGCACCCCTTTCCGGCCAGTCGCAGGGGCGCATCGGCCCGGTCTTCCGCGATCGCGCCGATCTGTCCGCCGCGGAGGATTTGTCGTCGGCGGTGCGGGAGGCGATCGCGCGGTCGTCGTCACTGATCGTCGTGGCCTCGCCGGACGCGGTGCGATCGCAATGGGTGACGCGCGAGATCGAATTGTTCAGGGAACTGCATCCGAACGCCCCGATACTCGTCGCGCTTGCGCGCGGGGAACCGGGAGATGCCTTGCCGCAGGCTCTTCGCACCGACGGCGTTGAGCCACTCGCCGCCGATTTCCGGCCCGAAGGAGACGGCAAGCGCCTCGCCTTCCTCAAGATCGTCGCCGGCCTTGCCGGCCTCCCGCTCGACGCGCTCGTGCAGCGCGACGCGCAGCGTCAGGTCCGGCGCGTGACCGCGGTCACGCTCGGGGCGGCGGTGCTGGTGGTAATCATGGCGGGATTGCTGGTGGTGGCACTCCGCGCACGAGCGGAGGCCGAACAACAGCGGGCAGGGGCCGAGGGACTCGTCGAATTCATGCTAACGACGCTACGCGAGGAGTTGAAGGGGGCCGGCCGACCTCAGGTCATGACCAAGGTCGATGCGCGCGCGATGGAATATTATAGCGACCGGGGTGATCTCGGGCTTTTGTCTGATGCGAGTCTCGAGCGTAGGGCGCGAGTGCTTCACGCAATGGGTGAGGATGACGACCAGCGTGGCGATCTGGATCTGGCCCTCACGAAATACACCGAGGCGTATCGGACAACTGCGGCAATTCTGGCGCGGCGGCCGATCGACGGCGACGCAATCTATGCCCACGCGCAAAGCGAGTTCTGGGTAGGTAACGCGGCCTGGCTCAAGGGTGACCGCCTGATCGCGACACGGCATTGGCAGGGTTACCTCGTGCAAGCCAACGCACTGGCGAAAGCGGAACAAGGGAGCGTGCGAAGCCTGATCGAACAAGGCTATGCCGAGGGTAATCTGTGCGATCTCGACTATCACGATAGCCATGATCTGAGCGCTGCGGCGCGTCATTGTCTTGCGGCCGTCCGCTATTTCGAGGCGGCGCGTGGTAAAGTGCCGACGGACCGCAAGACAATGCAGGATCTCGCCAATCGGTTTGGCTGGCTCGCTCGCGTGCAGCTTGCGCGGAAGGATTATGCCGGTTCCACCGGCAGCCGTGAGGCGGAGCTTGTTCTCATGGACCGCTTGGTCGCGGTGGACCCCGACAACGCCGAATATCTCAAGCGACGGAGCTGGCCCGACATCGGAATGGCGACGATCTGGATCGAAACCAACCAGCCGGCCCGTGCCGCGGAGTTGCTTCAGCACCGCTGGTCGGCCTTCGCGCCGAGGCTGGTACCCGGGCAGAGCGTGGAGATCTGGGATACGGGAATGCGGATGCTTCTTTTTCTGTCCAAGGCGCAACGGCTGGCGAAATCGACATCCTATCAGGGCACGAGCGCGAGAGTCGGAGACTATGTGCAGCGATATGTTCGCCTGTTTCCTGAGCGGGCAAGTCAGATCGAGAAATTACGCAACGATATTGGTTGAGAAAGGAATTACATCGTGGAAAATATCGATCGCCGGGGAGTATTAATTGGATCCGGACTGGCACTTGCAGTTGCAGCGTGCAGCAGCGAAAGAAAGAATGATCTAGTAAAGAAAATAGCACCCCCCTTTGAGATAAAATCTTTCGATCCAGCGTCAAATCAGGGAAAAGAACCGTGGAATAAAAATCCCAATTCAAACGCTGTCTTTAAGCCAATTCGCACTGCGTTAATATATATTGAATTTCTTCCAGATTTTAGTTTGTTTGTCAGGAGGTTGCACATTCCGGCAGTAAAGACTGCAGGGAATGCGGAATGGTCGGACGAAAAAGATCAGATCGTAGAATGGATCAATTTTCTTAATAAACTGCCAAGTATAGGAAGCATATCGCTGCCATCTCCGACACCTACTAGTTACAATCAATGGCTTGGGTTAAAAGATTTTGCATTTAAATATGCGCACCATGTTGTTTTCTATTTCAAGAACCGCACAATTGACTTTAATCAGGATTACCCAGTTTGGTTTGGCAAGGATTTGCGCGACAGAGCTGGCGGCGTGATGGGTATAAAAACCGCGAGTCCGAACTATAGTTTTTTTGATGGCGATTCTTACGATGTGGGCTCCCAAATAACAGGAAGCTGGTGCACGAAGATTTTCCATATGAAGAATTATTATCAGAAGTACGACGGAACAACGTATAAGGGTATAGAACCGCAAGATAAATTTGCTTATTCTCTTAATCTTAATATTGAGGCAATTGCGAATGACGGAGGAGGGGCCTTGCTAATATTTGACCCAGACACGGGCAATATGGGTGGTGGGCAGCCGTAATCAGAGCGGAGTATCGCCGGCTTTCAGATAGGGCGGACCGGCCTATCCAAAGGGTGCGTAAACCGGTCTGCATATGTGTCAGTTTTCTCGGATACGCGAAAAGGCGGCTCCGATTACCGGCTGTCCGCTTTCTCCCGTCCGCCATCGCCAGTGTGGTCGCTCGGCTCCTTTTGGTGCAGAGTGCGAATGAAAACTTGCTTGGAGCGTGTGAGTCTTGACCCTTTCGCCGCTCCTCGTTTCTATCCTAGCTCTCGCACGTGCGGGGGCGGGGGCACGGGCTTGGGATGATTTTCTTGCCGCTGGGCTCCAAGCTGACGGGGACCCAGCCGTACTCGCGCTCAAAGGACGTCTCCTCAAGGATTCAGCCTACCGTGCCTCAGGTCAAGCGCGCAGCACGTTGCTCGCGCAGGCCGCGGAAGCCTATGCCGCCGCCGCGCGTCAAAGGCCCGCCACCTACCCCCTAATCAACGCCGCGACGCTTGCCTTCCTCGGTGGCGCATCCCAGCGCGCCGCGCAACTCGCCACCGAAACGCTCGACCTTCTCGACAGCGGCGCACACGAGCCCGAAACACGCTACTGGCTCGGCGCAACACGGGCGGAGGCGTTGCTGCTGCTCGGCCGGGAGACCGAAGCGCGCGTGGCGCTCCGTGCCGCGGTTGCGGGCACGCCCGATGCCTGGGAGGATCATGCCGTCACGCTCCGGCAATTTCGCCTGATCCTGGCCGAACAACATCGCGCCGACGACTGGCTCGACGCTTTTCGCCCACCCCCTGCGATCCATTTCGCCGGGCCGATCGGGATTGACGCGAGCGATGCCCGGCTCGAAGCGTCGATCGAGGCCGCCGCCGCCGCGATACGCCCCGGCACGGCAACCGGCGCGCTGGCTGCGGGCTTTGATATCGTCGCGGCCGAGATCCTGCACCGACATGGCGCGCAGCTGCACCTGATCCTCCCCGGCGCCGTCGCCGATTTCGTCGACGCCTCGGTCCGGCCCTATGGCGCGGATTGGTTGGCCCGGTTCGAGCGGCTGATGAGCGACGCCGCGATCGTCGAGACGATCGACGAGCAGTCAGGGCTGAGCGCGGGCGCCATCGTCCTGGCCGAGGAGATGGCGCTCGGCCTCGCTGTGCGTGTGGCGCGTGCCCGCGACGCGGATATGGTCATGCTGCGGATGAAAGGCGCTGGCCCAGATCGCAGTTCCGCCGGCGATTCCCGCCTGCGGACGGTCGAAGTCGTTGGCGGCGTCGTTGCCCCGCCGGTGACTCCCGTTCGGCTCGGGCCACCGGAGCGCCCCTGCGCGCTGGTCGGATGTGGATCTGAGACTACGGCGGTGCTGGCGCAACGCGCCGGTACGGGAACGCACCTGCTCCCCTCGGGCGCGTTCGCCATAGTCGAAGGCCTCGCCGAAGCCGCCTGTATCGCGACCGCGCTGTTCGACACTGACAACACTGCCCCCGTCGTCCTCGATTATGGTCTTGCCGGTTCGGACGGCTCGATGGACACGTCACGCCTCGACGCTCTCCTCCGTCTGCCATCGCCCGGCTACCCGCTCGCAACCCGCTCCGCCGCGCTCGCCCTCGACGCCTTGAACACCTCGTTCAAAACGGTGATCGCCGGCGAAAGCGCCAGCTTGGGTACGTCCTTCGAATTCTTCAGCCTGTGGCGCGTCACACCACCAGATCGTTGAGCAGTCGCGGCGATTCGATGCGCAGCCGGCTGGCATCGCGCGTTACGATCCCCCGCCTTTCCAACTCTGCTATCGCTCGCGAAGCGGTTTCCCGCGTGGTCTGCGCGGCCAGCGCCAGTTCGGCAACGACCGGACAGGGCGCGATCTCCAGCCTGCCCGCGGCCCGGCGCAGCAATTCGGCATAGATTCGCCCCTTGGCGGTCAGCGTCGAGCGCGCGTCCAGCTTGGCGAGCATATTCTCCAGCTGGCGCGCAAAGGACAGGGCCAGGGCAACGCCGATCTGCGGTTGCCGCAGGGCGAGCTCGGGCAAGTCTCCCGACGCAAACGCCAGCAGCGTCACCCGATCGAGCGCGGCGATATCCGCCGGACACAGGCCCGCGCGGGCATAGCTGCCGATCCAGTCGCCCGGCCCATGAACGCCCAGGCGGCTCGATCGGCCGCTGGAGGAGCAGGATTCGAGCTTGATGCGGCCCTCCAACACCAGCCACAATGTGCCGACGGTTTCGCCCTGATGCGCGACGTATGTCCGCTCGTCGACATACAGAACACGCCCCTGATCGAGTAACGAAAGCGCCATGCCGCTATCGCACGGCAGAACAGCTTCCAGCATCGAACAAAGATCTTGGTTCGACGACAAAATTGATTCCCGCCTCGATGTTTCGACCGAACCATCGGGAGGAAAGCAGATTCCGCGGTTTGTTCAATGGTCGAGTGCGATTTGACCGCGGCACCGGACAAATCCGGCGCAATCGGGGCGGCAATTCTATCGATAAAGTGGTGCGGACGGCGGGACTCGAACCCGCATGCCCTGACGGGCGAGGGATTTTAAGTCCCGTGCGTCTACCAATTTCGCCACGTCCGCGTTGGTGCCGACGAAGCGCACGGATGCGCGGGCGTCAAGCCACGTTCAGGCGCGCACGCATTTCCTTGCCGGGCTTGAAATAGGGGACGCGCTTGGCGTCGACCTCGACCACTTCGCCGGTCCGCGGGTTGCGGCCGATGCGGGCGTCGCGCGCGCGGGTCGAAAAGGCGCCGAAGCCGCGAAGCTCGACGCGGCCGCCGGTCGACAGGCGTTTCGAAATCTCGTCG
>NZ_JAQGLC010000008.1 GCF_028293085.1 Sphingomonas bacterium | reverse complement strand
GTCGCCCTTGTCGTTGACGATGTTGTCCTTCTTGCGATCGGTGATCTTGATCCGGCCCTTGGCGTCGATCAGCCCGATATCGCCGGTGTGCAGCCAACCATCCTTGAGCACCCGCGCGGTTTCCGCGTCGTTGCGCCAATAGCCATGCATGACGAGCTCGCCGCGCACGAGGATTTCGCCATCTTCGGCGATGCGCACCTCGGTGTTTTTGAGCGGCGGGCCGACCGTGTCCATCCGCAGGCCGGTCGAGGGCCGGTTGCACGAGATGACTGGCGCGCACTCGGTCTGGCCATAGCCCTGCAGGAAGGTGAGCCCTAGTGACTGGAAGAAGATGCCGACCTCGGGCGTCAGCGGCGCGCCGCCCGACACCATCGCCTTCATCCGCCCGCCGAAGCGCTTCTGGATCTTGGGCTTGAGCGTCGCCTTCAGGAACAGGTTCATCGGCTGGTCGAGCAGGCTCATCCGGCCTTCATATTGCTTCGCCCCGATCGCCTGCGACCGGTCGAGCAGGTAATTGGAAAATTTGCCCTGCTTCTCGATCGCCTTGGAGATGCGCGTGCGCAGCACCTCGAACAGGCGCGGCACCACGACCATGATGGTGGGCCGCGTTTCCTCGATATTGGAGGCGAGCTTGTCGAGCCCCTCGGCATAATAGATCTCGGCGCCGAGCCCGATCGGGAAATGCTGCCCCCCGCTATGCTCATAGGCGTGGCTGAGTGGGAGGAAGGACAGGAACACCTCGTCCTCCCAGCCGAAATCCTCGCTGATCACGGTGCAGCAGCCATCGACATTGTGCAGGATCGCGCCGTGATGCTGCATCACGCCGCGCGGCGCGCCGCCGGTGCCGCTGGTGTAGATGATGCACGCGGTGTCCTCGCGCGTCGCGGTCGAGACGATCGCCGACGGATCGGTCGCATGGTCGGCGATCAGCTTCTGCCAGCTATGGACGTCGAGCGCGCCCGACTGGCCGACGCGGATATCCTCCATGCCGATGACGATCTTGGCGTCGGTCGCACGGATCGCGGCCGGCAGCAGCGTCCTGGCGAGCTTCGCGGTCGAGACGATCACCGCCTTCGCCCCCGAATTCTCGATGATGTGCGTGTGATCGCGCTCGGTATTGGTGATGTAGGTCGGCACCGTGATGCAGCCCGCCGCCATGATCGCCAGGTCGCTGATGCACCATTCGGGGCGGTTCTCGGCGACGAGCATCACCCGGTCGCCGGGTTCGAGCCCGATCGCCTTCAGCGCGGTCGCGAGGCTCGCCACCTTCTGCGCGGTCTCGCGCCAGCTCGTCGGCACCCAGGCATTGTCGGCCTTGTGCCAGAGGAACGGTTTGTCGCCCTTTTCCCGCGCACGCGTGAAGAACATCGTGACGAGATTGGGGAAATGTTCGAGCGTTCGCATGGTCTCTCCCGGGGAGGGCGCGCCGTGTTCGGCTGCGCTGGTTCTTATTCGCTGAGCGCGGTGCCAGGGCTCCTCGGATCCGCCGCGCCGACCCAGCCCGTGGGCGTGCGCTCGGCGGCATTGGCCTTCAGGCCGAGGCTCGAGACGACGACCTGGTGGCCGAGCTTCTCGAGCGGCGCCTTCATCACCTCGATCGAGGTGCCCTTTTCCAGGATCAACGTTTTGCCGCTGAAGTAGATCAGGCCCTCGCCGATCGAATCCCTGGCATTCATGCCCCAGTCGAGATGCGCGATCAGCGCCTTCAGCACCTGCATGATGATCGTCTTGCCGCCGGCCGCGCCGACGGTGAAGATCGGCTTGCCCTTGGCGTCATAGACGATCGTCGGCGCCATCGACGACAAGGGCCGCTTGCCGGCTTCGACGCGGTTGGCGACGGGCGCGCCGTTCTTCTCCGGCGCGAAGGTGAAGTCGGTCAGCTCGTTGTTGAGGATATAGCCATTGGCCATCAGCTGGCTGCCGAACGGTCCTTCCACGGTCGAGGTCATGCCGACAATGTCGCCGGCCTTGTCGATCGCGATGAAATGGGTGGTGCCGTGCACCTCGTTCTGCACCGCGGCGGTGCGCGGCTGTGCGCCCGGCGGCGTGCCGGCGTCATAGGAGGGGAGCGTCGCGGTGGTCGAGATCAGCTTCGATCGCGCCGCGAGATAGGCCGGGTCGAGCAGCCCCTTCATCGGCACCTGCACGAAGTCCGTATCGCCGAGATATTTGTCGCGATCGGCATAGGCCAGCTCCATCGCCTCGCCGATCAGATGCCAGGCGACCGGCGAATTCGGCCCGAGCTTCTTCAGGTCGAAGCGCTTCAGCATGCCGAGGATCTGCAGCACCGTCACCGCGCCCGACGAGGGCGGGCCCATCCCGCAGATCTTGTAGACCCGGTACGTGCCGCACACCGGCGCGCGCTCCTTCGCCTGATAGGCGGTGAGGTCGGCCAAAGTGATGTCGCTGGGGTTGATCGCGGTGACGGTGGCCGATGTGACGATCGCCCGGGCATTGTCGCCCGCGTAGAAAGCCTCGGGGCCCTCATCGGCGATCCGGCGGAGGATCGCGGCGAGTGCCGGGTTCTTCACCGTCGTGCCGATCGCGAGCGGCTGGCCGTTCTCGGTGTACTGCTTGGCGACGTCCGGGAAATTTCCCCAGATCTGCGCCATGCCCGCAATGCGGCCGTTCAGCGTCGCGTTGACCTGATAGCCGTCCTCGGCAAGCTTGATCGCCGGCGCGAACAGCGCCTTCCATGGCAGCTTGCCCCATTTCTTGTGGGTCAGCGCCATCAGCCGGACATTGCCCGGCACGCCGATCGACTTGCCGCCCTGGAACGCCTGGCCGAAAGGCTTCGGCTTGCCGTCGGGGCCGAGGAAGCGCTGCGGCGTCGCGGCGGCGGGCGCGGTCTCGCGGCCGTCGATCGTGTCCATCTTGCCGGTCTTGCCGTCGTGATGGACGAGGAAGCCGCCGCCGCCGATCCCGCTCGATTGCGGTTCGACCACGGTCAGCGCGAGCATGATCGCCATCGCGGCGTCGGCGGCGCTGCCGCCTTCGCGAAGGATTTGTTGGCCGGCTTCGGTCGCGCGGGGATCGGCGGAGGTGACGACTCCCTGGGCGGACGCCACGGGGGAGTAGAGCAGGACGGCGAGGGCGAGGAGGAGCTTCTTCATGGCGCCAATGTGGTAGCGGTGGGAGACGCTACGTCAACCGGCCCCGACCGCATCCGCGACATGATCTTGGCCGTCGCGCGCGAGCAGTCGGGCAAGGCCGCGCGTGATGCGACGCGGCAGGCCGGGCCCTTCATAGACCAGGGCGGTGTAGAGCTGGACCAGGCTCGCTCCGGCACGGATGCGGGCATAGGCCTCCTCCGCGCTGCCGATCCCCCCGACCGAGATCAGCGGCAGCGCGGTGCCCGTCGCCTTGCGGAAGTCCACGAGCCGCTGGCGGGCGAGCGCGGCGAGCGGCGCGCCGGAAAGGCCGCCGGTCTCTGCCGCGTGCGGCGATCGCAGGTCCGGTCGCGAGACGGTCGTGTTGCTGACGATCAGCCCATCGATATTATTGTCGATCGCGGCGCGCGCGATCCCGTCGATCGATGCGGGTTCGAGATCGGGCGCGACCTTCAGGAACAATGGCGGCCGCTGGATCGGCATGCGCCGCGCTTCGTCGGCGGCGGCGAGCAGCTCGGCCAGCGCCGCGCCGTGCTGCAGATCGCGCAGCCCCGGCGTGTTGGGCGAGCTGATGTTGATCGTGACATAGTCGGCGACCTGCGCCGCCTGCTCGACGCCGGTGCGATAATCGCCGATCCGATCGGCGCTGTCCTTGTTGGCGCCGACATTGATGCCGAGCATCCCGCGCCGCTTCGCCGCCACGGCGCGGGGCAGTGCCTCATACAGTCCGCCATTGTTGAAGCCCATGCGATTGATCACCGCGCGGTCCTCGGCCAGCCGGAACAGCCGCGGCCGCGGATTGCCCGGCTGGGGCAGGGGGGTGAGCGTACCGATCTCGACCGCGCCGAACCCCAATCCGAAGAACCCGTCGATCGCACGGCCGTCCTTGTCGACGCCGGCGGCAAGGCCGACGGGGTTGGCGAAGTCCAGCCCGGCGACATTGATGCGGAGCCTGGGGTCGCCCTTCGGTGCGGCGGGCGGCGTGCCGGTTCGGCCCCAGGCTTCGAGCATGGCGATGGTCAGGCCATGCGCGCGCTCGGCGTCGAGGCTGAACAGGGCGGAACGGAGAAGCGGGAAGAGCATGGCCTGCTTTGGCAGCGGTGCGCGCGGGCGTCAAAAGACATGGCTCCTGCGACGAAGTTGCGACGAATAGGGCCGAATTGGCGCTTTCATCCAATACAGCGTGCGTCGAGCCTGCTGTAACCCTCCTTGCGACCCGAAGAGCTCCCGAACGGGGTCTCTTTCACTTGGGCCCGGCCGGCTTGCCGGCCGGGCCCCTTTTCTTTGGGCGCAGGGCCGGTTACGTGTCGCTTCTGTACAAAAACAGGGGCGCGAGCATTGGCGGATATCCAGCTGGACTATGCGGTCCCGGCAGCGGACCT
>NZ_JAQGLC010000386.1 GCF_028293085.1 Sphingomonas bacterium | reverse complement strand
CGCAGGTCGCCAGCTCGCGCGTCCAGTCGAGCGCGAAGCCCAGGCGCTTCAGCTGCGCCTTCATCGTCGCGATATTGGCGCGGGTCCAGCCGCCCGGATGCACGCCCTTCTCCATCGCGGCATTCTCGGCCGGCATGCCGAACGCGTCCCATCCCATCGGGTGGAGCACCTCGTGCCCGGTCATCCGGCGATAGCGCGCGAGCACGTCGCCCATCGTGTAATTGCGGACATGGCCCATATGGATCCGCCCCGACGGGTACGGAAACATCTCGAGCACATAGGTGCGCGGTTTGGGCGAATCATCGCTGGCGGCGAAGGTGCGGCGGTCGTCCCACACATTCTGCCAGGCCGCGTCCGCCTTCAGCGCGTTGAAGCGTGACGCCATAGGGAGAGCGCCTTTAGTTGACGATGGCGGCACGGCGCAGATCGCGCGCCCGCGTCAGGATGATGTCCTCCAGCTTCTGCACGGTCGCAGCCTGGACCGGGGAAGCGACCCACTGGCCACCCTGGTTGACCTGGCGCAGCGCCGCGACGCGCAGGCCATCGGCGCGCAGATCCTGGTCGAGGATCGTCACCGTCACCTTCATCCGCTCGTTCGGGGCGGCCGGGTTCACATACCAGTCGGTCACGATCACGCCGCCGTTGGAATCGGTCTGCAGCAACGGCATGAAGCTCAGCGTGTCGAGGCTGGCACGCCACAGATAGGAGTTCACGCCGATCGTGGTCACCTTGGAGGCGGCGAGATCGGGCGCGGCGCGCTCCTTGCCGCGATGGCCGCAGGCGACGAGCGTAAGGGCAAGCGAAACCACAATCGCGGTGCGCAACGGGCGGTTCATCGGCGGTTTCCTGGACGGTTTCATGAAATCACGGGCATCTATAGATGGTCTCGCGCCCGCCGCAAGCGGGCTCGGCGCGCACGGCGTGTGTGCCGTGTGCAACACTTCGGGGGAAAATGAGTCAAGACGGTGGCAGCGCCGGATCGAATCATGTTAGGCGCGTATTCAAGTGAGGCACCGAATCCGGTGCTGACAAGGGGTCGCACGTGTTTTCAAGGCGTTGGATGTCGGGAATCGGGCTGGGGGCTTTGATCGCCGCCGGTCTGGTCGTGGCACCGGCGCTTGGCGCTCCCGGCGATGCGCGCGTGGTGAAGCGCCCGGCGCTCGCGATCAGCGATATCGGGTCGTTCACCCCGGCCTCGGCCGACCCCAAGCTTGCCGCGGTCTTCGCGCGCAGCGGGCTGGACACCAGCAGCTTCCGCTTCACCCCGACCGATTCGCGCCGCAACGGCAACCGCGCGGTCACCGTCGCGGTCCGGGCACGCTCGTCGCGCACCGCGCTGGCCGCAGAGCGCGCCGCGTCGGTCACCGATACGCCGTCCTCGGTCAGCCTCGCGCCGATCGCCTATAATCTGGGCCTCGCAGTGGGCTGGCGGCGATTCGCGCTGTCGGGCGATGTCGCCAAGGTCGATCTCGCCGGGCTCCCGGGCGGTCGCGAAGCAGTCGATCTCGGCGTCAGCTATACCGGCAAGCGCTTCATCGGCCGGGTGAAGGCCGCCGCCGATCGGCCGCTGCCCAATGCGCCCAAGCTGGTCGAGGAAGCGCCCGCCTATTCGCTCGACGTTGGCGGCTCCTATCGCCTGACCCGCAACCTCGATGTGACGGCGGGCGTGCGCTACAAGGCGGAGCGCGATTATCGCCTCCAGACCGCGCCGGACGATCGCCGCGACAGCCAGGCCGTCTATATCGGAACCGCTTTCCGCTTCTGATCGGGCAGCCAGGCGTCGATCGCCGCCCAGCCATGGAATCCCAGTCCTCGTAACCGCGTGAATCGCTTTGCGTCGACTCCGCCCAGCGCGATCGTCGGCAATCCGAGCCCACGGCCGATCGCTGCCGCCTGCAACGGGCCGATCGCGCGCGCGTCAGGGTGGGAGCGGGTCGGATAGACCGGGGACACGAACAATATGGTCGCGCCGGCGCGTTTGCCCGCGACCGCTTCGGCACGCGAATGTGCCGCCCAGGTGCGGATGCCCCCGGCACCCGGGCGCGCGGGCCCGTGAACGCCGCCTTCCGCCCCAAGCCATTCCCTGCCGGCGCGCACCAGCATCAGCCGCCTGCGTCGTGCCACGGCGGCCACCCGCGCGAACAGCGCGCGTCTTCTGTCCGGCGGGGTGGCATGATGCCGAAAGACGATGCCGGCGCCGCGCGGCAGCGCCTCGAGCGCCGCCCAGAGGTCATCGCCCATCCGCTCGTCGGTCATCAGCCACAGCGTCGGGATCGGCGGGCGCTTGGGGTGGCGGTGCGGCACGGCCCTGCCTATAGCGCTGCCGATGCTGCCCGACGACCCCGAGACCCGCCTTGCGACCGTGCGGGACGCCATCGCCCGCTCAGCGCGCCTCGCCGACCGCAAGGCCGACGCGGTCACGCTGATCGCCATCTCCAAGACCAGGTCCGCCGGGGAGATCGAGCCGCTGCTCGCGGCGGGCCAGCGCGTCTTCGGCGAGAACCGGGTGCAGGAAGCGGCGGCGAAATGGCCCGCGCTGCGTGAGGCATGGCCCGACACGAGGCTCCACCTTGTCGGCCAGCTCCAGTCGAACAAGGCGGAAGAGGCGGTCGCGTCGTTCGACGTGATTCATTCGGTCGATCGATCCTCGCTGGTTGCCGCGCTCGCCCGCGCGATGGAACGGCAGGGGCGGCGGCCGGATTGCTTCCTCCAGGTCAATATCGGCGATGAGGAGCAAAAAGGCGGCTGCGCGATCGACGATCTTCCGGCGCTGCTGGCCCAGGCGCGCGCCGCGCACCTCCCGATCGCCGGGCTGATGGCGGTCCCGCCCGCCGATACCGAACCCGCCCCCTATTTCGCGCTGCTGGCGACGCTCGCGCGCGATCACGGCCTGACCGGTCTCAGCATGGGCATGTCGGGCGATTACGAGACCGCGGTGACGCTCGGCGCGACTCATGTCCGCGTCGGCACCGCTTTGTTCGGGGAACGCGGGTGAGGTTTCCCATGAGATTTCCCATGAGATTCGGGGCACTCATTTTCGATTTCGACGGCGTGCTGCTCGAGAGCGAATATGCCGGCAACAAGCAGATCGCCGATTATCTGACCGGCGCGGGACACCCGACCACGCCCGAAGAATCAATGGCCAATTTCATGGGGCTGGCGGGTGGCGACTTCCTCGCCGCGATCGAGCGCTGGATCGGCCGCGCCTTGCCCGACGACTTCCACGCGACGCGCCAGGCCGAGGACGATCGGGTGATGCGCGAGGGGCTCGATGCGGTGGCCGGCGCCGTCGCCTTCGTCCGCAGCCTGCCGCCGGAACTGCCGCGCGCGATCGCCTCGTCGAGCACGACGCGCTGGATCGAGCGGCATCTGGAGCATCTCGGCATCCGTGACGCCTTTGGCGACAAGATCTTCTCGGGCCGCGAGCATGTCGCGCGCGGCAAGCCGGCGCCCGATCTCTATCTCCACGCCGCGACCGCGCTCGGCGTCGACATCCGGCGCACCGCCATTCTGGAGGATTCGCCGGTCGGCGCGACCGGTGCGGTAGCCTCGGGCGCGCATGTCATCGGTTTCTGCGGTGGCAGCCACTGCGCGCCGGACCATGCCGATCGACTGCGGGCGATCGGGGTCCAGGACATCGCCTCGAGCTTCGACGAGGTCGCGCGACTGATCGAATGAGGCCGCTCAGCGCCCTTCGTGCTCCAGGATGAAGGCACGAAGCGCGACCGCGTCATGATAGGCGTTGTGCGGCATTTTGCTGAGCGCGGCGGCGTCGAAACCGATCGGATCGATCATCCGGAAAGCGATCCGGTCGAGCGAAACCCGTCGGCCCGGCGCGACCACTATCAGCATCGCGGCCTGGGCGATGTCCTCCGGCCAGTCGGCGATCAGCAGTGGATCCTCGTCGTCACCGAGATAATCGGCAAAGCGGGCCGCCATCACGGCGCGCGGGATCGCGATGGTGTTCAGCACCGGCAGGACATGCTCCGCGACCCAGGGCGTCGGCTGATCGCAGGCAAGCGCTTCGTAAAAGGGGGCCGCGCCCTCCTCTTCAGGTACCAGCGCCAGCGAGATCAGGTCGCCGCCAAAGCCGTTGAACTCGACATCGAGGAAATAACGCATCGTCTAGAACTGATGCCCGGTACGGTCCCGCTTTGTCGCGAGATAGCGCTCATTATGCGGGTTGGCCGGCAGGATATGGGGCACGCGCTCGACGACATGGATTCCCGCTGTCTCGAGCTGGGCGACCTTTTCCGGGTTGTTGGTCAACAGCCGCACCGATCGCTGGCCGAGCAGGTCGAGCATCCGCGCCGCGACCGCGAAGTTGCGCGAATCGACGGCGAAGCCGAGCCGGGTATTGGCATCGACGGTATCGAAGCCCTGGTCCTGCAATGCATAGGCGCGCAGCTTGTTGATCAGCCCGATTCCGCGCCCTTCCTGCCGCAGATAGAGCAATATGCCCCAACCGCTCGCCGCGATCGCGCGGATCGCCGCATCGAGCTGCGGCCCGCAATCGCATTTGAGGCTGCCGAGCACGTCTCCGGTCAGGCATTCGCTGTGCAGGCGGACCAGCGGCGGCTGCCCGTTCGGCGTGCCGATCAGTAGCGCGACATGCTCGCCGGGCATTTCGGGCGTGCGGAAGGCGACGATTTCCGTGTCCTCCGCACCCGACACCGGCAATCGCGCGCGCGTCGCGATGGTGAGGCGTGCGGCGTCCTCATGCGCATCGATGTCGGCTGGGGTGAGGGTCAGGTCGGCCGTTACCGCCTTGCTCGCGAAAAAGGCGGGCAGCACGCCCCCCACCCGCGCCAGGCGCAAGGCGGCCGATGCCGCGTCCCTCGCCTCGACCGGAATCGCGCGGAACGGTCCCTTTAGCGGCGTCCGGAGATCGAACTGGGGGTCGGCGAGCGCGGTTGCAGCCGCAAAATCGAGCCACGGCGCGCGCTCGACCAGCACCGGCGCGTCGGGCACGGCGGCCTCGAGCTGGTTGGCCAGCTTCAGCGTCGCGGCCCGGCCGGCGGTGAGCAGCACGGGCGCCGCGCCATCGGGATCGAACGCAGCAAGCCGCTCCGGATCGGCGGTCTCGATCGGCAGCAGTGCGAGCGTCCCGTCGCTGCCGGCGATCGCGATCGGCCAGCCGCGACGAAGCGCGTCGATCGCCGTCGCCGTCTTGCGCGCGTCGCTCACACGGCGAACTCGGTCATGATCGGGACATGGTCGGACGGCTTGAGCCAGTCGCGGCAATCCTCGAACACCCGGTGGGCGATCGCGGTCTTCGCGACATCGGCGGTCGCCCACATATGATCGAGCCGCCGCCCCCGATCCGAGGCGAGCCGGTCCTTGGCGCGGTAGCTCCACCAGGTGAACAGCCGCTCCGGCGCCGGCACGAAATGCCGCCCGAGATCGACCCAGTCGTTCGATGCCTTGAGCCCGTCGAGCGCCGCGACCTCGATCGGCGTATGGCTGACCACGTCGAGCAGCTGCTTGTGGCTCCAGACGTCGGATTCGAGCGGCGCGATGTTGAGATCGCCGACCAACAAAGTCGGCACGTCGAGGCTCTCCGACCAGCGCGTCATCCGCTCGATGAAATCGAGCTTCTGGCCGAATTTCGGGTTCACCTCGCGATCCGGAATGTCGCCGCCCGCCGGCACATAGACATTCTCGATCCGCATGCCGTTATCGAGCCGCACCCCGACGTGGCGTGCCTCGCGATTCGCCTGCCAGTCGAACCGGTCGTCCTCCACCAGCGGCACGCGGCTGATGATCGCGACGCCGTGATGCATGCGCTGGCCGTGCAGCACGATACGGTTGTAGCCGAGCGCGCGGAACGGGGCGGTGGGGAAATCGCCGTCGATCACCTTGGTTTCCTGCAGGCACAGGATGTCAGGCGAATTCTCGCGCAGGAAGCGTTCGACGATCTCGATACGGAAGCGCACCGAGTTGATGTTCCAGGAAACGATCTTGAGCGTCATTCCGGCGATGTAGCGGTGCGAATGGATGCCGACAAGGAAGGGGGCCGGATAAGGAAAGGCCCTCGCTCCGGGGGCATGGAGCGAGGGCCGACCTAGCGTTCGTCACGCAGGCGGGAAGTGGGCCATCCAGGCAACAGGGGGAAAATCCTGAAACGCCCCACATCCGCGAGGTCCTTTCTAGGGATAGAAACCTGTCGCCACTATGAACGGATAGGTTATTTTCGGCCCAATCCCTGCCGTGGATCGTTCCACTGGAACGCCTTGTCGCTCACGGACGCGTTGAAGCGCTGGTTCGACAGTCGGATCGTCGTGCGATTATTCTGGGAATCCAGCGCAACCCAGCCCTGCAACATCAGCCCGCCCGGCGCGCCCGGGCTGCGGATGAAGATCAACGTGATTCGGCCATATTCGGGATGCTTGGGGTCGTTCGCCTCGACCGAGACGATATTGGACTCGATCGGGGGGATGATCTTCGCGAAGCGGGTCATGTCGCGCGTGGGGTCGAGTAGCACGCTCAGCGGCGAATTGCCGATCGGCCAGCGTTGCACCTGCTTCACCGAATAATCGATGAAGGTGAGCGCCTTGCCGTCCCCGACAATCAGGATCGGCACGCCCTTTTCATACTGGAAGCGGATCTTGCCCGGCTTCTTGAGCGTCAGCACACCGGTCAGCACCTTGCCGGTGCGATCGGTCTGACTGAACGCCGCCGTCATACTCTGCACCGATTGCAGATGGGTCTGGACGAGCGCGAGGTCGCCCGTCGCGGGCGCGGCGACGGCCAGCGCGGGCACGGCGAGCATTGCCAGGAGGGACAGATTGCGAAAGGTCACGATATTCTCCCGAGACAGGCCGTGCCGGCTAGGCGCGCGGGGTTGAACCCGTTCTGAACCGCAACCCCTACAGGGGATTCCCGTCGCGGTCGCGCAGCACGTCGCGGCGGCCGACATGGTCGGGGCGGCTGACGATGCCGTCCTTTTCCATCCGCTCGATCAGCCGCGCCGCTGAATTATAGCCGATGCGAAGCTGGCGCTGCAGCCAGGAGGTCGAGGCCTTCTGGCTTTCGACGACGAGCTGGATCGCCGAGCGATATTGCTGGTCCTCCGCCGAATCCTCGCCATCGGGCGCGCCGTCGAGTGCGAAGCCGTCCTCGGGCTCCTCGGTGACCGACTGGATGTAATCGGGCCGGCCCTGGGCACGCCAGTGATCGGCGACTGCGCGCACCTCGTCGTCACTGACGAACGGCCCATGGACGCGGACGATGCCCTTGCCGCCGGGCATGTAGAGCATGTCGCCCTTGCCAAGCAGCTGCTCGGCGCCCTGCTCGCCCAATATGGTGCGCGAATCGATCTTCGACGTCACATGGAAGCTGATCCGGGTCGGCAGGTTCGCCTTGATCACGCCGGTGATGACGTCGACCGAGGGGCGCTGCGTCGCCATGATCAAATGGATGCCCGCTGCCCGCGCCTTTTGCGCGAGCCGCTGGATCAGGAATTCGACCTCCTTGCCCGCGGTCATCATCAGGTCGGCGAGCTCGTCGACGATTACCACGATCTGCGGCAGCGGCTGGAAGTCGAGCGTCTCTTCCTCATAGACCGGCTGGCCAGTCTCGGGGTGATAGCCGGTCTGGACGCGGCGGCCAAGCGGCTGGCCCTTGGTCCGCGCCGCGCGGACCTTCTCGTTGAAGCTGGCCAGGCTGCGCACCCCGACCGACGACATCATCCGGTAGCGTTCCTCCATCTTCTCGACCGCCCATTTGAGCGCGCGAACGGCCTTGGCCGGATCGGTCACGACGGGGGAGAGCAGATGCGGGATGTCCTCATACATGCTCAGTTCGAGCATCTTGGGATCGATCATGATCATCCGGCACTGGTCGGGCCGCAGGCGATAAAGCAGCGACAGGATCATGCAGTTGAGGCCGACCGACTTGCCCGAGCCGGTGGTGCCCGCGACGAGCAGATGCGGCATCGGCGCGAGATCGGCGATGACGGGATCGCCCGCGATATTCTTGCCGAGCACCAATGGCAGCGACGCGGACTGGTCATCGAAGCTCTGCGACCCGATCAGCTCGTGCAGCCCGACCGTCTCACGGCGGGCGTTGGGCAGTTCGATGCCGATTACGGTCCGGCCCGGAATGGTCGCGACGCGGGCTGAGATCGCCGACATGTTGCGCGCGATATCGTCGGCCAGCTGGATCACCCGGCTGGCCTTGATCCCCGATGCCGTTT
>NZ_JAQGLC010000376.1 GCF_028293085.1 Sphingomonas bacterium | reverse complement strand
TGAGCCGCAAGCTGAGTCTCGGCTGCCGCGCGCAGCGTCTCGATCGCGGGATAGTCGGGCTGGGCGTCCGCGGCGCGGGCGATCGCCATTTCCTCGATGTCGGTCAGCGACGTCGAGGTCGTGGCGCGATAGCCGTCGAGCTCGGCCAGCATCGATTGCGCGTTGATCCAGCCCTCGCTTCCTGCCGGCTGTCCCTTGGCAGCGGTGGCTGCCTGCTCGGCACGGTCGGCGGCAGGGGCGAAGGCCGTCGCGCTTTCATCGAGGGCCGCCTTGAGGGTGGCGAGCTTCGCATCGGTCGCCGGGTCTGGCGTCGCGACTGCGGCAGGCGGTGCCGCGGGTTCGGCATCGCTGCGCGCCTCGATCGGCCGCGGCAGCAGCGAGGGGTAACGCGACGCGCCCTGCTCGGCGCAGCCGCCAAGGAGGGCGAGGCAGGCGAGGGGGAGGAGGGGTTTCATCGCCTGTCGCTCTATGCGGTGAACAAGGCGGGTGCAACGCACTTGCGCTCCCGAAAAGACGCCTCTATGAGCCCACTTCCCGCGCACCCGTAGCTCAGCTGGATAGAGCATCAGACTACGAATCTGAGGGTCGGGCGTTCGAATCGCTCCGGGTGCGCCAATTTCTTCCAGACAGATCGAAACCCCCACGCCGTGCCGGCGTCGGGGCGGCATTGAGGGTCCGGTCACGGTTCCGATGCCGCCAGGTCCCTGAACTCCAGCGTGAACACCGCCCCGCCCGAGGCATGATTGCTCGCGGCGACGCCAATCGCCATCGCATTGGCAAAGCCCTTCACGATCGCCAGCCCGAGTCCGCTGCCGCCCAGGCGATCACTGCCCGCGCCCCTGGTGAAGGTCTCGAACAGGTCGCGGTCGGCCGTCGGCAGGCCGGGCCCGTCGTCCCGGATCGCCAGCAGCACCGCCTCGGTCGTCCGGCGTCCCTCGATCGTGATCGTGCCGGTCGGGCCGCCATGCTGGGCCGAATTCACCAGCAGGTTGATCAATATGTGGTGGAGCAATGTCGGGTCGGCGCGGACCAGCGGCAGGTTTCCCGGCACTTGGAAATCGATCTGCTTGCCGCGCAGCAGGTCTTTCAAATCGTGGACCGCGCCGCTGACCGCGTCGGTCAGATCGATCGGTTCTACCGACAGCCTCAGCGCGCCGGTATCGAGCCGCACCATGTCGAGCAGATTATCGAGGAAACGTCGCAACCGTTGCAGTTCGGCCCGGGCAACCGGGATCGCGGGCGAATCGGGATGCTCGGCCGCCACGCCCTCGATCGCGCTCGTCACCGCGGTCAACGGCGTGCGCAGATCATGGCCGATCGAGGATAGCAAAGCGGCGCGCAGCCGGTCGCGCTCCTTCAACACCGACAGCTCGCGCATTTCGTCCTCGAGCCGCAGCCGCTCATGCGCGAGCGAGGCTTGCCCGACCAGGGTCGAGAGCAAGACCGCCCGGTCCGACGGCACCGGATCGCCGCCGTCGGTCCGCGCGACGCCAAGCACCGCGAGCACGCCGAGCGAGGTCTTGAGCGGGTGGAACTGCCAGTCCGAGGCGTTGAGCGTCACCGTGCCGTAGCCCGCGGTTTCGCCGCGCTTGAACGCCCAGTCCGCCGCCGCGCGGTCGATCGGGGTCAACTCGCTCATCGCCGGCGCGGCGGCGATGATCTCGGGCTGCCCGCCGCCACGCTCGGCCAGCAATACGGCATTCACGTCGAGCAGCAGCGCCACTTCCTCGCAGACCGTGTCGGCGGTGCTCTGCGCGTCCGACATGCGTGTCAGCGCCTGGGCGAAGGCCGCGAGCGCGGCATTCTCGCGCGCGCTGCGCACCCCGATGGCAGCGCGCGACCGCATCCCGCCGGTCAGCCGGCTGGTGAAGGCGGCGATGCCGATCAGGATCAGCACCGTCAGCACGCTCTGCGGGTCCGAGATGGTGAAGGTATAGAGCGGCGGCAGGAAGAAGAAGTTGAAGGCGAGCGCCGCGAGCACGCCCGCCGCAAGCCCGGGCCTCAAGCCATAACGGCTTGCGGCAAGGATGACCGGCAGCAGATAGATCAGGTCGATCGCGCCCGTCCCGATCATCGGCTGGACGAAATGCGCGATCAGCGTCGTCGCCGCGACCAGCGCCACGACGGCGCCATAGACCATCGGCCGCATGTCCCAGCGGAAGGCAGCGACGCTGCCGCGCGCCGGTACAACGGCTTCGGCCGGGATGACATGGATCGCCAGCCCGTCGACGCCGCGCAGCATCTGCTCGACCACCGACCGGTGGCGCAGCTCGAACCACCAGCTCCGTCGGGACTTGCCGATCACCAATTGTGTCGCGCGCATGCCGTCGACCTGGGCGCGCAGACCGTCGATCACGCTTTCGGCAGGAACGGTCGCGATCGTCGCGCCGAGGCTCGCGGCGAGGCGCAGCGTCGAGGCGATCCGGGCCTTCTCCTCGGTGCCGAACCCTTCCGCGCGCGGCGTTTCGATATAGACGGCGGTCCAAGGCGCCCGCAGCGCGTCCGACAGGCGCTTGGTGGTGCGCACCAGCGCCTCGGCGCCGGGCAATTCGCTCACCGCGACCAGCACGCGTTCGCCCGCCGCGAAGGCGCCGGACAGGGCGCTCGCGTCGAGATGGTCGAGCATCTGGCGGTCGACGCTCATCGCCGCACGGCGCAACGCCATCTCGCGCAGCGCCGACAGATTTGCCTTGGAAAAGAAATGCCCGAGCGCCCGCGTCGCCTCGGCCGGGATATAGACCTTGCCGTCCTTCAGCCGCTCGATCAGCTCGTCGGGCGGGATATCGACCACCTCGAGTTCGGCATCCTCGAGCACGCTGTCCGGCACCGTCTCGCGCACGCGAACCCGGGTGAAGCTCGCCACCACGTCGTTGAGGCTTTCGACGTGCTGGATGTTGAGCGTGGAGAACACGTCGATCCCGGCATCAAGCAGTTCGCCGATATCCTGCCACCGCTTGGGATGGCGGCTGCCCTCGACATTGCTGTGCGCGAGTTCGTCGACCAGCACCAGGGCGGGGCGGCGGGTGAGGATCGCGTCGAGATCCATCTCGGTCAGCACTTGGCCGCGATAGTCGATCGTGCGGCGTGGGATCACCTCGAACGGCGCGACCAGCGTCTCGGTTTCGGCGCGGCCATGCGTCTCGACCACGCCGACCACGACGTCGGTGCCGCCGCGCAGCCGGGCGGCGCCCTCGCTGAGCATTTCGTAGGTCTTGCCGACGCCGGGCGCGGCGCCGAGGAAAATCTTCAGCTGCCCGCGCGCCTCGCGTTCGGCGGCGCGGAGGAGAGCGTCGGGGGAGGGGCGTTTGTCGGTCAATCCGTTCTTCCGTGCGCCCTGAGCTCGTCGAAGGGCTGTATTTCCTTCGTCGCCCAGAGAAAGTGCAGGGCGTCGACAAGCGCAGCCCGAACGCTGACTATGAGGACGAGCGCTTCGAAACACCACGCCCACACGCCAATCTATATGCGAACTTTACGTCAAACACGCCCATTCGCCGTCGCACCTTAACGCCCCTCGCGCCTATCTGCCTTTCCGACCCGGCCGCACCGCGCCGGCCCATCGGAGGCACAGCCCCATGACCGATATCCTGTGGCTCGGCGCGCTCGCCGGGCTGTTCGCGTTGACGCTCGCCTATATCCGCCTGTGCGACGAGGCGTGACGCGATGACGCTCCATCTCGCGCTCGCCGCGGTTACGGCCGCCGCCCTCCTCCTGTACCTCGTGGCCGTGCTTCTGCGGCCCGAGCGATTCTGATCGGGTTCTTGCCATGAATATTCAGGGCTGGGGGCTGATCGCCCTCTTCGTCGTCATCCTCGTCGCGCTGGCCAAGCCGATGGGCATGTGGCTGTTCGCGCTTTACGAAGGCCGCCGCACGCCGCTCCACATGGTCCTCGGGCCGGTCGAGAAGGGCTTCTACAAGCTCGGCGGGATCGATCCGAACGCCGAGCAGAGCTGGCGCCGCTACGCGGTGCACATGATCGCGTTCAACCTCGCGCTGCTGCTCCTCACCTATTTCGTGGTCCGCTTCCAGGACCTGCTCCCGATGAATCCGCGCGGCTATCCCGGCATCGCGCCCGATGGCGCGTGGAATATCGCGATCAGCTTCACCACCAATACCAACTGGCAATGGTATTCGGGCGAGGTGGCGCTTTCGAACTTCTCGCAGATGTTCGGCCTGGTCATCCACAATTTCGTGAGTGCGGCCACCGGCATCGCGCTGGCCTTCGCGCTGTTCCGCGGTTTCGCGCGGCGCGAGGCGAAGGCGATCGGCAATTTCTGGGCCGATACCACGCGCATCACGCTCTATCTGCTGCTGCCGATCTCGGTCGTCTACGCCGTCTATCTGATCTGGAGCGGCGTGCCGCAGACCCTCGTGCAGAGCATCGACGCGACCACGCTGGAAGGCGTGAAGCAGACGATCGCGCTCGGCCCGGTCGCGAGCCAGGAGGCGATCAAGATGCTCGGCACCAATGGTGGCGGCTTCTTCAACGCCAATAGCGCGCATCCGTTCGAGAACCCGACCGCGATGACCAACCTCGTTCAGATGCTCTCGATCTTCCTGATCGGCGTCGGGTTGACCTGGACCTTCGGCAAGGCAGTCGGCAACACCCGCCAGGGCTGGGCGATCCTCGCCGCGATGATGATCATCTTCCTCGCCGGCACCAGCGTCGCTTACTGGCAGGAAGCCGCGGGTAATCCCGTGCTTCATCACCTGCAGGTCGCCGGCGGCAATATGGAGGGTAAGGAAGTCCGCTTCGGCATCGCCGCCTCGGCCCTGTTCGCCAGCGTCACCACGGCCGCCTCGTGCGGTGCGGTCAACGCGATGCATGACAGCTTCACCGCGCTCGGCGGCATGATCCCGATGATCAACATGGAACTGGGCGAGATCGTCGTCGGCGGCGTCGGCGCGGGTATCTACGGCTTCCTGCTCTTCGCCATCCTCGCGGTGTTCGTCGCCGGGCTGATGGTCGGCCGCACCCCGGAATATGTCGGCAAGAAGATCGAGGGCCGCGAGGTGAAGTTCGCCGTGCTGGCCATCGCCGTCCTGCCGCTGCTGATCCTGGGCGGGACGATGATTGCGTCGGTGTCGACCGCCGGGCTCGCCGGGCCGCTCAACAAGGGCCCGCACGGCTTCTCGGAGATCCTCTATGCCTTCAGCTCCGCGGTCGCGAACAACGGCTCGGCCTTTGCCGGCCTGACCGCGGGCACGCCCTTCTACAACGCGCTGCTCGGCATCTGCATGTGGGGCGGCAGGTTCTTCATGATCGTGCCGATGCTGGCGATCGCCGGCAGTCTCGCGGCGAAGAAATATACGCCTCCCTCGTCAGGCTCCTTCCCGACGACCGGTCCGCTCTGGGTGGGGCTGCTCATCGGCGTCATCCTGATCATGGGTGGCCTGACCTTCCTTCCCAGCCTCGCGCTTGGCCCGATCGCCGATCATCTCGCGATGATCAGCGGCCACCTCTCCTGATCGGATCACGACAATGTCCGCACCAACGTCCATTTTCACCGCGAGCCTGATCGTCCCGGCGATCGGCGACTCATTCAAGAAGCTCGATCCGCGCCAGCTGATCAAGAACCCGGTGATGTTCACCACCGCCGTCGTGGCGACCTTGCTCACCCTGTTGCTGATCATCGGCGGGGAACCGCTCAGCTTCGGCTTCCAGCTCCAGCTGATCGTCTGGCTGTGGCTGACCGTGTTGTTCGGTACCTTCGCCGAGGCGCTGGCCGAGGGCAGGGGCCGTGCCCAGGCCGCCTCGCTCCGCGCGACCAAGGCGGATCTCAAGGCCAAGCGCCTGCTCGGCGTCGGCGAGACCTATGAGATCGCCTTCGCCACCCTGCTCGAAAAGGGCGACATCGTCCTGGTCGAGACCGGCGACCTGATCCCTGCCGACGGCGAGGTCGTCGAGGGCGTCGCCTCGGTCAACGAGGCCGCTATCACCGGCGAGAGCGCGCCGGTCATCCGCGAAGCGGGCGGCGACCGCTCTGCCGTGACGGCGGGCACCCGAGTCATCTCGGACCGGATCAAGGTGCGTATCACCCAGGAGCCGGGTCACGGTTTCCTCGACCGCATGATTGCGCTGGTCGAGGGTGCCGAGCGGCAGAAGACGCCGAACGAGATCGCGCTGACCATTTTGCTCGTCGGCCTGACCATCATCTTCCTGATCGCGGTCGCGACCATTCCGGGCTTTGCCATGTATGCCGGCGGCGGTGTGCCGGTGGCGATCCTCGCGGCGCTGCTGATCACGCTGATCCCGACGACCATTGCCGCGCTGCTCTCCGCGATCGGCATTGCAGGCATGGACCGGCTCGTGCGTTTCAACGTGCTCGCCAAGTCGGGCCGCGCGGTCGAGGCGGCGGGCGATATCGACGTGCTGCTGCTCGACAAGACCGGCACCATCACGATCGGCGACCGCCAGGCGAGCCAGTTCTTTCCGGTCGGCGGCATTGACGTCGACACCCTGGCCAGTGCCGCCAGCCTCGCGAGCATCGCCGACGAGACGCCCGAGGGCCGTTCGATCGTCGTGCTGGCCCGCGAGCGCCACGCCGTTGCGACGCGGACCATGCCTGCGGACGCGGAGATCATCCCCTTTACCGCCCAGACGCGCGTTTCGGGGATCAAGACGGGCGCGAGCATCATCCGCAAAGGCGCGGTCGACGCGATCCTCCGCACCGAGCCCGGCCTCGGCGACACGCCCGTCGCGGCCGAGCTGCGCCGCGTGACGGAGGAGATCGCCCGGTCCGGCGCCACCCCGCTCGCCGTCTCCCGCGACGGCCGGCTGCTCGGCGCGATCGCACTCAAGGACGTGGTCAAGGCCGGCATCCGCGAGCGGTTCGGCGAGCTGCGCCAGATGGGCATCCGCACGGTGATGATCACCGGCGACAACCCGCTGACCGCCGCTGCGATCGCCGAGGAGGCGGGTGTCGACGGGTTCCTCGCCGAGGCGACACCCGAGGACAAGATGGCGCTGATCAAGAGCGAGCAGGCCGGCTGCAACCTCGTCGCGATGACCGGTGA
>NZ_JAQGLC010000308.1 GCF_028293085.1 Sphingomonas bacterium | reverse complement strand
TCGCCGGCCCGGAACAGACCCTGGATCAGATAGCGATCGCGCAGCTCGTCGTTCGAGACGCACTCCATCATGTCGGGATGGGTCGCGTAATAGGTCCGGTCGAACATCAGATTCCCTCCTGCAGCGCCGTCGCCGCGCATGACTCCCCGGTAACCGGTGTCAGCGCCGCGTGCAATATCAGTCGCGCGGGGGGGCGACCGATCCGCGGCGGATCAGCGTCGAGCGGAACATCGACGGTTCTTCGACTACTTCGTCGCCATCGGCGGTGAGCTTCAGCGCAGCGGAGCGGGCCATCGAAATGATCGGCCAGCGCACCGTCGTCAGTGGCGGCCAGATATGCGCTGCGATCGGCGTATCGTCGAATCCGACGATCGACAGATCGCGCGGTACCTCGATTCCGCGCTGGCGCGCGGCGTGGAGCACGCCGGCCGCCATCTCGTCGTTGCAGGCGAAGATCGCGGTCGGGCGCGGCATCAGATCGAGAAGGCGGTCGGCCGCCATCACCCCGGATTCGAAGGTATAATTGCCTTCGGCGATCATCGAACGAGGCAGGGTGATCTTCGCGTGGCTCAACGCCTCCTCGAAACCCTGGCGGCGTTCGCGCGCCGAGCGGAAGCCATGCGGGCCGAGTACCAGGCCGATCCGCTTGTGCCCCTGGTCGATCAGATAATCGACCGCCGCCGTCACCGCCTCGCAATCGTTCGACGCGACCATGTGCGCGGGATCGTCGAGCTCGGCCGAGCCCATCCGCACATAGCGGCAGCCGATATCGTTGCAGAGCTTGGCGAGCTGATTATTCTCGCTGACCGGGGGCAACAGGACGACGCCGAACAGCCGCTGCCGCTCGAGAAAGTTGCGGACGTCGTCGAGCATGGTCGCGGAGCCGCGGTCGATCGGGCGCACGACCAGCTCGAATTCCGTGCCGTGCAGCGATTCGAGAATGCCCTGCTGGACGTTCATCACCATCTGCGCATTCGGGTTGTCGTGGATCAGCCCGATCAGGAAATTGCGCCGCAGCGCGAGCGCGCGTGCCTGGGGGTTGGGGACATAGCCCAGCCCGCTGATCACGCCCTCGACATGCTTGCGCGTATCGTCGCTGAGCAAGGGCGAGCGATTGATCACGCGGCTGACCGTCTTCTTGGAAACGCCCGCGATCCGCGCGACGTCGTTGATCGTGGGCAGGCCGGTCTTTCGCATCATCAGGTGGCATAGCGCCTATCCTGGCAAATCGCCAAATGCGCAGCTTGCGGGCCGCTGCAACGAAAGCCCGAGAACCGGTTCTTGTCATTGACACCGGTTTACCTTAGGGTCCAACAAGCAGGCGCCGAGAGTGCGTACGGGGAGGGTTACCAGGGTGGATTCCACCGATTTCGCCCATGAAGTGGGTCATATTGCACAATCCTTCGTCGATGCGCGGCGTGCCGGACGATCGTTGCCCGATTATCCCGGGACGGTGCCGACGGCGCTCGCCGACGCTTATGCGGTGCAGGATGCCGCGATCGCGCTGAACGAGGCGGAGATCGGCGGCTGGAAGGTCGGCCGGATCAACCCGCCGATCGACGGTGTCGACCGGCTCGCCGGCCCGATCTTCTCCCGCCAGATCGTCGAAGAGGCGGCGGAGCCCGTCGCGATGCCCGTCTTCGTCGGCGGTTTCGCCGCGGCCGAAGCGGAATTCCTGCTGCGGATCGGCGCGACGCCCCCCGCCGGCAAGATGCGCTTCACCCATGAGGAAGCGGCGGCGCTGATCGATGCGGTCCATGTCGGGATCGAGATCGCCAGTTCGCCCCTGGCGGCGATCAACGAGCTTGGCGCCGCCGTGACGGTTTCCGATTTCGGCAACAATAACGGACTCGTCATCGGGGCTGCGATTCCCGACTGGCGCAATGCGGACATCGACAATTGGCCGCTGACGGTCGCGATCGACGGCGAGACCATCGGCAGCGGCAAGGCCGCCGACATGCTCGACGGGCCGATCGGCGCCGCGCGATTCCTGTTCGAGTTGATGGCCGAGCGCGGCATAGCGCTGAAACCCGGACAATGGATTTCCAGCGGCGCGGTAACCGGAGTACACGCGGTCAGAATCGGCGACCGGATCGAGGCGCGCTTCAGCGCGGATCTGGCCGTAGCGTGCACGATAAAGGCCTCGTAAAAGGGGCTCGACGGGAGAGAATGATGGCTGAATCGACGATGCCGGGGGTCGCCGACGCGGCGGCCGCGCGAGTGGGCCGGTATCGCTGGGTGATCTGCGGGCTGCTCTTCGCCGCGACCGCCATCAACTATGTCGACCGGCAGATGTTGGGCGTGCTCAAGGAGACGCTGCACGCCGAAGTCGGCTGGACCGAGATCGGTTATTCGAACGTCGTCTTCTGGTTCCAGACCGCCTACGCGATCGGTTATCTCGGTTTCGGCAAGCTGGTCGACCGGATCGGCGCGCGCTTCGGCTATGCCATCGCCTTCGTGATCTGGACGATCGCGCACATGGCGCATGGCGGCGTGCACAGCGTGACTCAGTTCGCCATGGTGCGTTTCGGCCTGGGGATCGGCGAATCCGGCAACTTCCCGGCGGGCGTGAAGGCGGTGACCGAATGGTTCCCGGCGAAGGAGCGCGCGCTGGCGGTCGGCATCTTCAACGCGGGCGCGAACGTCGGCGCGATCGTCACGCCGCTGATCGTGCCGGCGCTGACGCTTGCCTATGGCTGGCGCATGGCATTCGTGATCACCGGCGCGGCGAGCATGATCTGGCTCGTCGCCTGGCTGGTGATCTATCGCCGGCCCACTGAATCGACCAAGGTGTCGGCGGCCGAACTGGCCTATATCCAGAGCGACCCGGCTGACCCCGTCGCACCGATGCCGTGGCTCAACGTGCTGTTCCGCCGGGAAACCTGGGCGTTCGCGCTCGGCAAGTTCTTCATCGACCCGATCTGGTGGATGTACATCTTCTGGCTGCCGGATTTCCTCGGCAAGAGCTATCACCTCGACCTCAAGACCTTCGGCCCGCCTTTGGTCGCGGTCTATGTCCTGTCCGATGTCGGCAGCGTGCTCGGCGGCTGGGCGTCGTCGCGGATGATCAAGAACGGGCGCACGGTGAATTTCGCGCGCAAGTCGACGATGTTCGTGTGCGCCCTGTGCGTGACGCCGATCTTCTTCGCGCAGTGGATCGACAATCTTTGGCTGGCGGTGTTGATCATCGGCGTCGCGGCGGCCGCGCACCAGGCCTTCTCGGCCAATGTCTATACGCTGCCGTCGGACCTGTTCCCGCGCAGCGCGGTGGGGTCGGTGATCGGGATCGGCGGCACCGTGGGCGCGATCGGCGGCATGATCTTCTCGCTCTATATCGGGCAGATTCTCGCGCGCATCGGCACCTATACGCCGATCTTCATCGTTGCCGGCTGCGCCTATTTCGTCGCGCTTGCCGCGATTCACCTGCTGTCGCCGAAACTCGCCCGGGCGGAGACGATCTAGGCTTCAGGCGGCTCGCTTTGGTTGCCCGCCGGCGTGCCGTCGCGGCGACCAGGGGGTGCGCTTCCAGATCCAGAGCGGCAGGCGGAGCACCGGATAGAGAATGCCCAGGCCAGCGGGCAGGCGCAGCAACGCGACGTCCTCGGCCGGTATCGCCACACGCCTGAGCTGTGCCCAGGCGTCGCGCCAGGTCGACAGGACCAGCAGGGTGGCGCTCGGCTCGACCACCGAATTCCAGGGGGTTTCGGCAAGCTCGCGTGCGCCGCCTCCAGCCGCCATCACCCGCAAAGCGAGCGCGTTGAGCAGGCGTAACCGGATCGAGCGCGGCGCAACGAAGGCCGGCGGCAGGGGTGTGCCGAACACGGCGTTTGCCAGCATGATCGCGGACGCCGCCGGCCGCGCCGCGCCAGCTGCCCGCGCCGCCACCCAGAGGCTGTCGCCGCCATCGTCGGCGGTGCCAAGCAAGGCGGCGATGTCGGCGAGCCATTTCAGCCGCGCCCAGGCATGGCCGGCGCCGTGCGCGCAGAGATAGGCGAACAGCGCTGGATCGGCGAGCGTGCTGAGCGGGCCGGATTCGGCGACCTCGATCGTGCGCCACTCGTTTGCCGGTGGCAGGTCCGAATTGTGCACCGCGTCGGAAAGGCGCCAATGCAGTTCGACCCGCACGCGGCGCTCGGCATTGAAATGGACGCTGTCCTTCGAGATCGCCTGATAGGTCCGCAGCGCCGCGGGCGGCAGCATCTGCGCGGGCGCGGTCATCACATAGCCCGCTTCCTCGAGCAGCGGCCAGGCGCGGCCGACGTCGCCGGGCGCGATCACCATGTCGATATCGACCGAATCGCGCACTGCGATCGAGCCATAGGCCCTGACGGCGAGGGTGGACCCTTTCAGGAACAACGGGCGGATGCCCGCCCGATGCAGCCGCCCCTGCAGACGCAGCGCCTCCCCGGCATGTCGCAACGCCGCGGCAAGAGTGCGCTGTGCGCCCCGCGCCACGCCCTCGGGAACCGGCAGCCCCGCGCGGATCAGGCCTTCGCGGACGAGGCCGGCCACACGATGCCGCGCGGTGATTCGTTCGACGCATCCCCAATCGACGCCCGGCGCCATATCGGCGGCGATCCGCGCGATGCGCTCAGCCGAAACAGGCCGCGCGATACACGCGCAGACGAGTGCGAATTCGGGAGAGGCCTTCGGAGTAATCGCAGTCGCGCCTGATGGTTCCTGGAGTCCGCGCGGCCTATCATCCCGCTGCCAAAAGCGCGATTCGCAATCGGTGCATTCCGTCCCTAGACTGGAAAAGGACCGAATCGGTGGGATCGAAAGCTGTTGGCAAGCGCCATGCGAGCGCGCAATGTCATTTGGGGCGAATCAGACGGTTACGCGGGGATATACGGGTTGAACGGCAAGAAACTACGCAGCGTCGGCTGGCTGGCCGCCGCATGGACGACGATCCAGTCGAGTGCAGCGATGGCGCAGGATTCGCTCGCCGATCCTCAAGGCTCGGGCGCGATCGTCTCGGCGGTACGCTGGCTGCAGGGCACTTTGCTCGGGACGGTCGCCACCGTCGTCGCGGTGATCGCAGTCGCCTCGGTCGGGTTCCTGATGCTGACCGGACGGATCAACTGGCGCTACGGTGCCACCGTGATCCTGGGCTGCTTCATCCTGTTCGGCGCGGCCAGCATCGTCGCGGGCATCCAGTCCACCGCCAGCGCCGGATACTGACATGAACGGGCTCGACCGGGATCCGTTGTTCGTCGCGCTCACGCGGCCGCAGATGTTCGCCGGCGTCACCTACAGCTATTTCGTGTTCAACGGCGTGATCGCGACCGAGCTGTTCCTGATCTTCCACGCTTTCTGGGTGCTGGCGGTGGCGGTGATCGTCCATCTCGTCGGCGTGGTATTGTGCGTGCGTGAGCCACGCGTCTTCGACTTGTGGCTGACGCGCCTCGGCCGCTGTCCGCGAGTGCGCAACTACGCGATCTGGCGATGCAACTCCTACCGCGCCTGACCCTGGACCCGCGGGCGGTCGCCCGCGAGAAATTCGCGGGGGCCCATCTTCCCTACGGAAGGCACGTCGACGATCACACGATCGAGACGCGCGACGGGCTGTTGATGCAGTTCATCCACCTGCGCGGCCTGTTGTTCGAGACCGCCGATACCGACGAGATCAACTATCGCAAGGTATTGCGCGACGCGATGCTGCAGGCGATCGGATCGTCGCGTTTCGCGCTCTACCATCATGTGATCCGGCGGCGGGCCGAGGTCGAACTGCCGGCGAAGTTTCCCGACCAGTTTTCGGCCCAGCTCGACGCAGCATGGCGGGCGCGGCTGTCGACCAAGCAGCTTTACGTCAACGACCTGTTCGTGACGCTGATCCGGCGGCCGTTGCAGGGACGCGTCGGCCTCGCCGACCGGGTGCGGGGCCTGCTCGGCCGTGCCACCACCGCGCCCGAAGCCGTGTCGGCCAACGAACTGCGCCAGCTCGACGGCGCGCGCGATGCATTGCTCGCGCAGCTCGGCAGCTATGCACCGCGACTGCTCGGCGTCTACGAGACCAAGCAGGGCGTATGTTCGGAGCCGCTCGAATTCCTCTCGGCGCTCTACAATGGCGAGATGCGGCCGGTGCTGATGCCGATGCAGGATGCCGGCGATTACGTTCCCTATCGCCGCGTCAGCTTCGGGCAGGAGACAGCGGAGCTCGGCCCGGCGGGCAATACGCCGCGCAGTTTCGTCGGGATGGTCTCGATCAAGGATTATCCCGCGCAGACCGCACCCGGCATGCTCGACGAATTGCTGCGGCTGCCGTTCGAGCTGACCGTGTCGCAATCGTTCGGCTTCGTCGACCGGCAGGCGGCGCTCGGCAAGATGAACCTGGCGCTGAGACGGATGCGCTCGGCCGAGGATGAGGCGGTCAGCCTGCGCGGCGAGCTCTCGAGCGCGAAGGACGAGGTGGCCGCAGGGCGCGCCGGTTTCGGCGAGCATCACATGACGGTTGCGGTGCGCGGCGATTCTCCCGCCGCAGTGGATGCCGGTGTCGCCGAGGTGCAGGCGTCGCTCGCGGATCTCGGCATTATCGCGGTGCGCGAGGAGATCGCGCTCGAACCGGCCTTCTGGGCGCAGTTCCCCGGCAATTTCAAATATATCGCCCGTCGCGGCCTGATCTCGACCGGCAATTTCGCCGGGTTCGCGAGCGGGCACAACTTCCCGCTGGGCCGCGCCGACGGCAATCACTGGGGCGACGCGGTGACGTTGCTCGAGACGACCGCCGCGGGCCCCTATTATTTCAACTTCCACCAGGGCGACCTGGGCAATTTCACCGTCATCGGCCCGTCGGGCTCGGGCAAGACGGTGGTGCTCAACTTCCTCCTCGCCCAGGCGCGGAAATTCCATCCGCGCGTGATCTTCTTCGACAAGGATCGCGGTGCGGAGCTGTTCATCCGTGCGATCGGCGGACGCTACGATTTGCTGCGCCCGGGTGCCTCGTCGGGCCTCAATCCGCTGCAGATCGACGACAATCCCGGCAACCGCCAGTTCCTGATCGACTGGGTCGCGCAGCTCGCCGGTGGCGCGGACATCGACGACATGGCGAAGATCAAGGACGCGGTCGACGCGAACTTCGCCCAGCCGCGCGAGCATCGCCGGCTGCGCCATTTCGCCGAGCTGTTCCGCGGCGGCCACCGCCCGCATGCCGCCGACCTGTGGGCGCGCTTGCGGCCCTGGTGGGGCGAGGGCGAGCGCGCCTGGCTGTTCGACAATGAGGAGGACCTGACCGATCTCGGCGCGGACGCCGTCGGGTTCGACATGACGGCGATCCTCGACGATCCCGCGGTGCGCACGCCGGCGATGATGTACCTGTTTCACCGCGTCGAGGAACGGCTCGACGGCACGGCGGCGATCATCGTCGTCGACGAAGGGTGGAAGGCGCTCGACGATGAGGTGTTCGTCCGCCGGATCAAGGATTGGGAGAAGACGATCCGGAAACGGAACGGCATCGTCGGCTTCGCCACGCAGAGCGCGCAGGACGCGCTGGAAAGCAAGATCGCCAGCGCGATCATCGAGCAGGCCGCAACGCAGATCTTCATGACCAATCCGAAGGCGCGCGCGGCCGATTATATCGAGGGCTTCGGCCTGACCCCGCACGAATATGAGATCGTGCGGACGCTGCCCGACGATTCGCATTGCTTCCTGATCAAGCATGGCAGCGACAGCGTCGTCGCGCGGCTCAACCTGTCGGGCGAGCGTGACCTGCTGACGATCCTGTCGGGCCGCGAGCGCACAGTGCGGCTGCTCGACGAGATCCGCGCCGAGAAGGGCGACGATCCGGAGGACTGGATCCCGCGCCTGTTGGAGCGTGCCTGATGGCATGCCCGACGCTCGCCCCGGGCAGCGCCTTTCTCACCGGCGTGCTGAGCTATGTCGACTGCCAGGCGCAGGCGCTGGGGCAGGGCGGCTATCAGGCGCTTGCGGCATCGGGATCGGTCGTGGCGGTGGCGTTGACCGGGCTGCTGACGATCTTCGTCGCCCTGTTCGGCTATCGCATGATCTTTGGCCAGGTGCCGAATGCGCGCGACGGCGTCGTGGCGGTGGTCAAGCTGGGGGTGGTGCTGGCGCTGGCGACGAGCTGGCCGGCGTTCCGAACGCTCGCTTATGACGTGGTCATGCACGGCCCTGCCGAACTGGCCGCGAGCATTGGTACCCCGGCGGGATTGCCGGGCACCAGTGGCGGGCTCGTGGCGCGGCTCCAGGGCGTCGACAATGGCCTGGCCGAGCTGCAGATCCTCGGCACCGGCAAGCCGGACAATGCCGACGAGATCGTCGGGCCGACGACGCCGCTGACGCCGCAGCAGCAACAGGAGCAATATCGCAAGCTGCAGTCGCTGCAGCAGCGCCCGAAATGGGATCCGACGCGCGACGCGACGATGCTGAGCCAGGCGCGCACCTTGTATCTGACCGGCGCGATCGCGTCGTTCGCCTCGGTGCGGCTGATCGGCGGATTGTTGCTGGCGCTCGGGCCCTTGTTCGCGCTGTTCCTGCTGTTCGACAATACACGCGGCCTGTTCGAGGGCTGGGTGCGCGGCGTCGCGGGGGCGGCGCTCGGCGCCCTGTCGACCGCGATCATCCTCGGTGTAGAGCTCGCCATGGTCGAGCCCTGGCTGATCGCGATCCTCGATCAACGGCGGCAGAATATCCCCACGCCCTCCGTGCCGGTCGAAATGCTGGTGATGACCCTGGTCTTCGCGCTGACCCTGCTGGCCGCGTTGGTCGCGACCGCGCGCGTGGCGCAGGGGTTCCGCATGCCGGCGGCGTGGCGCACCGTGCCGTCGCGCTGGGCCGAGGCGCTGCGCGATCACAGTCTGCAACCGGCGATTGCGGGCGAACAGCCCGTGGCGGCAGACCAGCGTTCGCGCGCCTTCGCCGTCGCGGATGCGGTCGCGGCCAGTCAGCGGCGTGAGGCGAGCGCGCTGCCGCCGCCGGCCGCGCAGCTCAGCTATCAGGGCACGACCCAGGCGGTCGCGCGTGATATTCCGGTGGCGGCACCGATGCCGCTTGGCCAAACTTATCGGCGGCGCACGCGCGGGCGCGTATCGGCCGGCGCCTCCCGGCGGGACAGGAACGCATGAAGAAGACCTCACGAGAATCGCTCGACGCTTATTATCGCGAGGCGGAAAGCTGGGCGACCGACCGGCAGGATATGCTGCGTGCGTCGCGTCGTACTGCCTGGATGGTCGCGGCCGCGGCGGGGACGATCGCGGTGTGCGAGGCGATCGCGCTGATCGTGCTGATGCCGCTCAAGACCGTCGAGCCCTATACGTTGCTGGTCGATCGCCACACCGGGTTCGTCGAGGCGCTCAAGCCGCTGGATGCGAACCGGATCGCGCCTGATACCGCGCTGACTCAGTC
>NZ_JAQGLC010000113.1 GCF_028293085.1 Sphingomonas bacterium | reverse complement strand
GTATGAGCCAGCCGTAACAGTGCTCAAGTCGCTCGGGTCCAAGTAGCACATCATCTCGCTTATCGACGGAAAGCCGTACAAGACGCTCCGCCGCCATCTGTCCGGCCACGGCCTCACGCCTGACGAGTACCGCGCCCGCTACGGCCTCAAGTCCGACTATCCCATGGTTGCGCCCGCATATTCGGAAGCGCGCCGGCAGATAGCAAAGTCGATCGGCCTGGGGCGCAAGCCCGGATACCGTAAAGTTGCGGCGCCTGCGGCAGTGGCAGCGTCGGCCACCAAGGCACCACGCGGACGGCCAAAGAAGAGCACTTAGGTTAGCTCGCGTACATAAAGGGTGCCTGCAGGTCACGACGGGCAAACGCTCTGCCCGTCACCCTGTTAGCCGATAAATGCCCCCGAGCTACGCCGCCAAGCGCGCGGGTAGTTGCGGTAATGGGTTGATACCAGATCCCAATCAGCTGAAACTTGCATTGTGAGGTGCCACGGTGGAAAGTTGGCGTCCGGCTGGCGACCACGACCTTCGAAGCTGCCGTCCTTGCACTTAGCGGTAAAATCGCCGCGCAATCTGCGTGCGGCGAACTGTCGGAGTCCTGCAAAAAATTTACAACCAGGTCGCAACCCCGCCGTGGTGAGAACAGGTTCCGCGCCGGCTTTCGCTGAAGCTCCAGGAGCCGTCGCGGCACCGAGCGCTCGCGCCAGACGGCGCGCGCGAAGCACGAACCGGCCGGTGCACACGGTTCCCGCTGTGAGCCGTGTAGTATTCGGAGCCTGAGCTGGACGAGCGGGAGCTGTGGTGGCGCGGATGGTGGCGGGCGTCTGCAGCGGTACCAATGAGGGTGCTCGACGCCAGCATGATGGCCGCGATCGCTCGAAGATATCTATGCATCCTATCCCCCTCTTTTTGCCGTCTCAGCCCTACCGCGTGGCCGCGCGTCGCCGGCTACGGGTCGCCTACGGCTTCACTGCCTTCTTGGGCGCCTTGGCTTTAACCGGAAGCGTCAGCGGCGCGCTTTCGCCTGCAATGAGCGCTCCGACCGAGTCGTGAAGAGCCGCGTCACTGATGACGAAGAATAGCCCGCCACGCCCATTCTGGCTGCTCGAGCACTTGCCCGACAGCGCGCCCTGCTGGTTCATGTCTCCGAAGATCGTGAACGGAACCGTTCCTGACGTCGAGACGCCGATCTTGGCGTGGTTTCCGTTTGCGGCGGGGCCAGCGCCCAGTGCGATCACTTTCCCCGCCACCGACCCGGTGATGGGCCAGCGCCCGGTGGTGGCGATCTGGACTGCGCCGGGCTTGATAAGGCCGGGGTCCCAGCAGCCGATCGGCGTGGTCGAAAGCGTCGACGGGATCGCCGGCACCGTCCACCATGTCGCGGCGCGCAGGTCCACGCCACCAAGCTCGGCCGAGACAAGCTGCCAGGGCGGAACCGCAAGCGCCGAAGGTTTCGAGATGAGCTGGACGCCGGAGGAAAGCGTGAACTTGAGGACGCTCACGCTGGCCGACTTGCGCCCCAGCTTTGCGACCCGCTCCTGGATGCCCTGCGGCCCGCCATTATTGACCAGCTGAGCATCGTTCACGTTCGTCACCACGCTTGCGTTCGCGATCGCATCAAGCACGTTTTCGACGTCGGGCTCCGACAGCTTCAGCGAAAAGAAGTGCTGACTGAATTTGACGTTGTTGTTCTTGCCGCAGCCGAGCGTGTTCCCGTCGCCCTGGCGCGGGTGGCTCGCACTCCCGCTTGCCGGCCAGGACGGCGTGGTCACCTGCAAGACGAGACCCTCGCCGTGCTCGTTCCAGGCCAGAAGGCCCTTTGAGTGGCCCCATGGGCTCGCGCAGCTGTCGCCGCAGCCTGCAATGTTGGGGTGCCGGTAGAACTGGTCGTTCCAGACGACATAGTGGTAGCCGCCTGCATAGACCTGGGCGAAGGTCGCGCCGAGGGGATCGCCGCCAGTGCCGACGAGACCCGTGCCTTGCTGAAGCTCATGCTGCGCGCTGTCGGCCCAGATGTAATCCTGGCTGAATGATGACGTATATGCCTGCGCCGTGCCGCCGAACGGGCACGGCCGCTCGGCTTTGGGGTCCGAGGGAAAGACGCCGGCATTGAGCTTGAAAAGAAAGACCCAGTCGACGGGCTTGCCCGTGGCTTCCAAGGGTGTCGGTGCGGGCTGCGGGGTCTGTGCCCAGGCGGCAGGCGCGAGAAGCGTGGCGCTAACGGCAAGGAGCATTGCTCCCGCCACCTTCTGAAGTGCGCCCATTGCTAGCCCCCTCGCCCAGTCGATTATCTGTCCTCAGTCTGCGCCGTTCCCCAACAAAGGCAACCGCCAGATTGAGCCGATATCGACTAACCCAGAAGAAGGTCGCAACCCTCTAATCCCGATGTAAATTGACTGCGCAGACCCAATTCTCTGGGCGCGTTGGATTATTCGATCTTACTCAATTGCCGCCTATCTATGCGGAAACTGGATTCGCAGTTCGTATTATGGCGCGCTAACTTGCGCTTAGGCGCTGCATTCGGCGCCGAGTCGGGTTCGCTCGTTCGATGGGGGCTCTTTAGATGAAATTCTCGATAGCAGCCGCAATAACCGCGCTCGTAGTGGCGTCGGCGCCGGCCGCGGCCTGGAACGCGCGCGGCCACATGATGGTAGCGGCCGTGGCATGGAGCCAGATGACGCCTGCGGCCAGGGCCCGTGCAACCGCGCTCCTCAAGCTCAATCCCCGATATGCCGAGTGGACACGAGGCGTGGCAAATGCCGAGCGCGACGAGGTCGCTTTCGTCAAGGCGGCGACCTGGCCCGACGAGCTGCGCAACATGGTCTGCACCCAAGGAACCCCCTCCCCCTGCTATCGCGACGACGGATACACCCCACCCGACGCTGGCGCTGGCATCAACACCGGGTACGCTGATCTTCGCCTGCGCAAATACTGGCATTTCGAGGATCTCGGCTTCTCGCCCGACGGCACCCCGATCAACGAGCCCTTCGCCTTCAATGCCGAAACGCAGATCGCGGCATTTGATACGGCGCTGGGCGATGCGAGCCTGAGCGACGGGGCAAAGTCGTACGACCTCGCCTGGCTTCTCCACATGGTGGGCGACGTGCACCAGCCGCTCCATGCGGTGTCGCGCTTCACGACCACCACCCCGAGCGGCGATAGCGGCGGAAACGCGGTAAAGATATGCCTCCCCGGCTCCGGCACGTGCGATGAGGCCCACGCAAAGGCCCTCCACTCATTCTGGGATGGGGCCGCGGGCACGAACTCGAGCCCTCAGTCGGCGGTCGACAAGGCCGAGCATTTGCAAAAGACCATGTTCGCCGCGGCGGTCACGGACAGCGCACCGGGAGCATGGGTAGCCGAAAGCTTCGAGCTTGCCAGGAATGTCGCGTACGCCGCTCCGGTGGGTCCCGGCAAAGGCCCGTATCGGCTCACGACGCAATATGTTGCGATTGCTGGTACGACGGCCGAGCAGCGCGTCACCCTCGGCGGGGCGCGTCTGGCCCGCATACTCAATCGACGCCTGAACTGATGCGAAGCGCGCCGGAGCGTGCTGTGCCGCGCTCAGGCTTGGCGCCCGTTCATGACAGAACGACGCCGCCCGCACCGGTGGATTTGGCAATCATGCGCCCCATGGCATCGAGCAGTGCACCCATGGCAACTGGCTTGAGGATCACTTCGTCGGCGCCCCCGGCCAAACAACGTTCCCGTAGGTCGATCGCCGTATCCGCGGTCACAACGATCACGGGCAGTCCGGATTTTCCGTCAGCGCGAGCGCGCAGGTGGCGAATTGCGGTGAGCCCATCCATTCCGGGCATACGCAGATCCATTAGGATCATGGTGTAGGCGCCGTCATCGATCATCTTCAATCCGGTCTCGGCATCTGGAGCCTCGTCCATGTCAGCCCCGACGACGTGCAGCATGTCTTTCACGACACGCCGGTTCATAGGATCGTCTTCAACGAACAAGATTTGCATGTGATTATCCCGCGTGACCATTTCCGGGATAGGGCACCAAGGTAAACGGCTGATTACGGATGCCGATCAGGCCGCCGATTTCTGAGGCATTGGTGCGACCTCGAACGCCGGCTCCGCGTCCCGCGTTATCGGGTAAATCGTGCTCAGGGTCTCGATCAGTGTCGCTCCATCGATTGGTTTCGCGATGATCTGGGTAGCCCCGATGCCGATCAGGTCCGCCAGACTGAGTGAGTCGCTGGGGGTGAAAAGGATTGAGCATAGGGCGCCATGGTCTCGCGCGGCGGCCGCTAGGTCACGCAACGCTTCGACAATGTCCCGTCCGCCCTCCGGAGCGGAAGCCGCGTCCACGAGCAGATGTGTAACATCCTGGGTGCCGAGGCCGGCGATTGCGTCACGCGCGCTCTCGGCGACCTCGATGCTGCCAACCCGGCTTCCGAGCACGGCGCGCATGATGCTTTGGCTGAGCGCATTGCGTTCAACCAGCAGAAGCTTGGCGGACGCTAGCGTAGGTATTTTCGAAGATGCGCCGCCCGAGGCAACGCTCGGAGCCTCACCGCGCTCGAGCGGGATGCGGAGGGTGAAGGTCGACCCGACATGCGGCGTGCTCTTTACGGTTACGGCGCCACCAAGGGCGATCGCGAGCCGGCTACAAATCGCCAGCCCCAGTCCCGTGCCGCCGAACTGTCTCGATGTGCCGCCGTCGACTTGACGAAACGCTTCGAAAATAGCGTCCTGATGATCCTCGGCGATGCCGATGCCAGTGTCGCTTACACGAATGATGAGTTCTTCGTCGGGCCCGTTAGCCTCGACGTCCGCTTCAAGCTTCACGGATCCCAGCAAGGTGAACTTGACCGCGTTGGACATCAGGTTGAACACGATCTGCCGTAGGCGGGTTTCATCGGAAATGATGCGCGACGGAACCGCAGGTGACGGTCGCACCAGGGAAAGTTCGAGTCCCTTCAACTCGGCTTGCCCACTCCACAGGCGGATCGCGTCGCTGAGGATGCCCGCAAGGTTCGTCTCCTCGTGTGCAATCGTGACTTCGCCCGTTTCCATCTTCGCCACGTCTAGGATATCGTCAACCAGTGCCCGCATTGCCTCCCCGGCGCCGTGCACCACCTGGACCTTGCTGCGTACGTCCGGATCCACGCGCTTGTCGGCGAGCAAGACCTGGGTCATTCCCAGAATGCCGTTCAGAGGCGTCCGAATCTCGTGGCTGGTGGTTGCCAGGAATTCGGTCTTGGCCTTCAGAGCCTTTTCGAGCTTGCCGTTGACGCTGGTCAAGGTGTCGTTTGCGGCCCGAACCTCGTTGCGACTGCGGCGGATGGAAAAGTATCCGGTCAGCAGCAACCCGAAAACGATAGCTCCGGCGCCCAGCAATCCGCCCAGAACAACGGTTCGGAAGGTAGAGCGCTGCCGCTCAATCTCGATGTCACGCTGAAGCTGACCTTGCTTGAGCGTCGATATCTTGAGGTTCTGGTTGGTGAAGTCGAACCTGGCTGCCATCAGCTGGGCGTTGGTTGACGCAGTAAGTTTGCGGGCATCGTCGTCAAGCCGCTGGAAGGCCCGCAGGTTGGCAAGGGCGGCCGTCCCGTTACCCAGCTTTTCGTACACGACGGCGGCGAGCTCGTGAAACTCGCGATACGGCATCGGCGTCTTGGTGATGTCCGTTCCGGCGAAGGCACGCTCAAGGAAGCGTGCTGCATCGGCATATCTTCCTCGTGCCGCCGCGACCTTCGCCGCTGCGCCAAAAACGAAAGGTTGCCACCCGCGCGCCTCTCCGGATCCGGAAAGACGCGTAGCCTGAAACACTGACATGTCCGCGCCAGCGAGATCCTTTGCGTCGACCTGTGCGAGGGCGAGATTGGTCAAGATACGGGTTTCGAGCAGCGGGCTCTCTACCT
>NZ_JAQGLC010000112.1 GCF_028293085.1 Sphingomonas bacterium | reverse complement strand
TGCCTGGTCGGGCTTCACCCGCTCGCCGCTGACCGGTTGGCTGACGACGACCACGCATCACGACCTGCACCACAGCGAGGGCCGGCATAATTTCGGGCTCTATTTCACCTGGTGGGACCGCTGGATGGGCACCGAACATCCGAAATATCATGCGCGATTCGAGAATATCGCGGGTCGGCGTGCGCGCAGCGGCGAGGCCGTGACGGCCTGACATAGTAAAGCGCCGCGCTGACGGCGCGGAGCGAGTGGTATTCGTGCGGGGACTGGCGATCCTGATCGTTTTTTCCTGATGAACAGATTCGAATGTGCGAGTCGGTTTACGTTTTTTTGACCCCTCGCGCATCGCAGGTTATCGACGGATTGTTGGACTGCTCTTTCTTCACCGTCCACACATAGTTCGGCCCTATTTCAACTGTCGTGACGCTGGATTTTATCTCTTCTTCATTTTTACTTGCGCAATATGCGAGTCGCTTATTTATTATTTCGTATTTCTTCCGGCGGCCGGGGGATGAGGGCCGGCCGCAATCCCTTTGCGCCTTTGGGCGGTAAAGTGAATCAAGCGCGGTCCTCCCGTGCGGTCCGTTTCCGGACGCGCACGGCGGACCGGTGCCTCACCCCATGGTCGGGATGACGAAGGCGTTGGCGGCATCGCCCACCCCGCCGTCGGGCCAGCGCTGCGTGATCGTCTTGACCTTGGTCCAGAACTTCACGCCTTCCATGCCGTGCTGGTTGGTGTCACCGAACGCCGAGCGCTTCCAGCCGCCAAAGGTGTGATAGGCGACGGGCACCGGGATCGGCACGTTGATGCCGACCATGCCGACATTGACGCGCGCCGCGAACTCGCGGGCGGCGTGGCCGTTGCGGGTGAAGATCGCGACGCCGTTGCCATATTGATGCTCGCTCGGGAGGCGGACCGCTTTCTCGAAGTCCGCCGCCCGGACGATCTGCAGGACGGGCCCGAAAATCTCTTCCTTGTAGGACTGCATATCGGTGGTGACGTGATCGAACAGCGACGGGCCGACGAAAAAGCCCTCTTCGTGACCCTGCAGTTTGAAGCCACGGCCGTCGACCACGAGCTCGGCGCCCTCGTCGACACCGGTCTGGATCCATGCCTCAACCCGTGCCTTGTGCGCGGCGTTCACTACCGGGCCGTAATGCGCGTCCTTGTCGGTCGAGACCCCGACGCGCAGTGCAGCGATCGCGGGGATGATCCGCTCGCGCAGCGCCACCGCCGTCTTCGCGCCGACCGGTACGACCACCGGCAGCGCCATGCAGCGCTCGCCGGCCGAGCCGTACGCCGCGCCCATCAACTCGTCGACGACCTGGTCGAGATCGGCATCGGGCATGACGATGCCGTGGTTCTTGGCGCCGCCCATCGCCTGAACGCGCTTGCCGGCATCCACGCCGCGCCGATAGACATAATGCGCGATGTCCGACGAGCCGACAAAGCTGATCGCCGGGATGTCCGGATGATCGAGGATCGCATCGACCATCGCCTTGTCGCCGTGCACGACCTGCAGGATGCCCTCGGGCGCACCGGCCTCGCGCATCAGTTCGGCGAGACGCACCGGCACCGACGGATCGCGTTCGCTGGGTTTCAGGATGAAGGCATTGCCCACCGCAATGGCGATGCCGAACATCCACATCGGGATCATCGCGGGAAAGTTGAACGGCGTGATCCCGGCGACCACGCCGAGCGGCTGGCGCGCCGAATAGACGTCGATGCCCGGCCCTGCGCCCTGGGTATATTCGCCTTTCAGCAGATGCGGCACGCCGCAGGCGAACTCGATCACGTCGAGCCCGCGCTGGATGTCGCCGCGCGCATCGGCGACGACCTTGCCATGTTCGGAGGCGAGCAGATGGGCGAGCTCGTCCATCTGCCGTTCGAGCAGCGCCTTGAAGTTGAACATCACCCGCGCCCTGCGCTGCGGGTTGGTCGCCGCCCAGCCGGGCTGCGCGGCCTGTGCCGCCGCGACCGCCGCATCGAGCACGGCCTGGTCGCCCAGGACCACGCTCGCCTGGACCCGGCCGGTATTGGGATCGAAGACCTCGGCCGTGCGGCCGGAGCAGTCGCCGCGGAATCCCGCGACGTGGTGATCGATGACGCGCACGGACATTCATGCCTCCAGCAAGGTCCGCCGCCCGCAAGGGCGACGGCTAGTCGATATTGGTGGGGTTACGTCGTCACGACGCGCGTCGAACCGCCCGGGGTCATGTGGCCGGCGATGAAATCGTCGTTGAGTTCGATGCCCAGGCCCGGCCCTTCCGGCGCATACATCTTGCCGCCCGCGTAACGCGGCGCGTTAAGCGCGACCTCGTTCTCCAGCGGGCCGTCGAGCTCGAAGCTGTCATGGATCGTCAGCGGGCCGCAATTCTCCTGAACATATTGCGACGCCCATTGATCCGCGACGAGCAGATGCGCGGCCGGCGCAGCCTCGAGGCCCGAGCCCGGCATGCAGCCGCACATGACGGGCAGGCCCGACAATCGTGCGAGCGTCAGCCAGCGTTGCGACTTGAGCAGGCCGCCGGCCTTCTGGACCTTGATGAACAGGCCGTCCGCGGCCCGCCGGTCGATGATTTCCTTCAGATGCTGCAGCTCGCGCGCCGACTCGTCGGCGAAGATCGGTGTGCCGACCTTCTCGCGGAGCCGCGCCATGCCCTCGATGTCCCAATAGGGCATGGGCTGCTCGATCAGCTCGAGATTGACGTTCTCGCGCTCCATGCGGCGCAGATATTTCAGCGACTGATCGTAATTCCACATGCCGTTGACATCCATCATCAACCGCATGTCGTCGCCAAGCGCTTCGCGCACCGCCTTCGCCCCGCGCACCGCGCTTTCGAAGTCGGGGCTCACCTTTAGCTTGATCAGCTTGAAGCCGGCGTCGAGCGCCTTCTTCGCCTCCGAGATCAGTTGCTCGGCCGGGCCCGCCATGAGCACGAAGCCGAGATCAACGGCATCTACCGTCTTGCCGCCGAGCAGCTGATAGACGGGCACGCCGAACGCCTTGCCCTTGATATCGTGCAGTGCTGCATCGACCATCGACTTGGCGTGGTTGTTGTCGCGGACGAGCAGATCCATCATGCCGACGATCTTCTCGATTTTCGTCGGATCCTCGCCGATCAGGATGCGCGGCGCGATCTGCGTGGCGATGACGCCTGCGATCGAATCCTGGGTTTCGCCATGATAGAAGGCCGAGGTATCGCCAGAATCGGCGATGCCGATATGGCCGTCATCGGTGAAGACCTTCAGGACGATCTGGTCGATCCTGGTGATATTGGTCGTCCCGATGACCAGCGGCTTGAGCAGCGGCGTAGACACGGGAATGCATTCGACGCGAGTGATGCGCATCTTGAATCTCCTTTGGGGAAGGGTGGGGTTTTCGCCGTCAGGTGACGGCGAAGAAATCGAAGATGGAGTGGTCCGCCTGCTTCTCGCCGAGGCCGATAAAGACGGTTCGGGTAAGCCAGTCATGTGGCCCCGGTGCGGTCTCGAAGACTGGCGACAGTCGGAAGTAATTCTCTGCCGGGTCGACCGGCTCGCCGCGGTCGATCCGTGCCTGGAT
>NZ_JAQGLC010000282.1 GCF_028293085.1 Sphingomonas bacterium | reverse complement strand
AGCCGCACCGCGCGGTGGATCGCGACGATGGTCTTGCCGGTGCCGGCCGAACCGGCGACGCGCGCCGGCCCGGTGAAGCTGCGCGCGGCGAGATCGCGCTGCGACGGGTGAAGGAAGACGCCCCATTTCTCCCAGGGGAAGGACAGCGCCTGTTCGAGCTCCTCCTGATCGGCGATCGGGCGGATACGCCGAAGTGCATCGGGGTGGGCGAAGGGATCGGCGGCAGCCGGCAGCAGTGCCAGCTTTGGCAGCGAGCCAGTCGCCGCATAATCGAGCAACGCCTCGGATGCTTCGGCGGGGAGATGCTCGGCGAGCGCGAAGAACCCCTCCTCGTTCGCGGCGCGGACATCGGCGAGCCAGTCGGGCGGCACGCCGATCGACAGCAACGCATCATCGTCGAGCGTGGCGAACAGCGCTGGTGCTTCGGCCCTTGCCCCGGCCGGCGCTTCGGGAAAGACGAAATCGAAGCTGGTCGGCGGGGTGACCTCCTCGACCAGCTCGCGGACCTCGACGATCTGGATCGCGCCGGTGCGCGGATGCGCCTCGATCCGTCGCCGCTCGGCCCAGGCATAAGCGTCGTCATGGTGGCCGACATAGGCGACGAGCAGGCTATCGCCTGTCTTGTGTACAACCAGCCGAACATCGCGATTGACGCGGGCCGACCAGAAATTGATGTCCTTGCTTTTTTCGATGCGGTGGAGCTGGAGGCCGTTGCCGGATGGGTCCATCTGGAGATCGAAGACGCTAGCCTTGACTGCCTTCTGATCTACGCCGGACAGGCGATTGAAGGACGCGGTGAAGGTCTCGGCGATCAAGAAGTTCACGTCAGGCTTTCACGGTCCGGTTGCGGCGCGGCTTTATAACGATCCACGGATAAACGATGCGTTCTGGCATACGGCCCGAGAATTTGTGGCCGACGTTCGTAATGTCCCAAGCCCGGCCGCGATGGGTGCCCATGCCCGGCAGCGTGAACCACTTCTTCTCGTTCCAAAGATCTTTCCAGAGGGTCCAGATCAGAATGTGTTCGAGTTCCTCGATGGCGAGCTTGTTGCCTTCTCCCTTTCCCTTCGCCGTGCGGTAACTCCCAAAGTCAATCTTGCCGATAGACAGACCAGTCGATCCACGAGCTTTACGTATCTCGTCTACTTTTGGATGGTTCTGAAATCGCCGATGAAGATTGTTCGTGATGCCGATATAAACGATGCGATCGCGGACAAGCGCATTCCCATGGTTGCGAACCAATGCATACAGGTAACCCGGCTCGAGATATTCATCTGGGAAACTGATGCCTTCGGCTTTGTCCAGTTCGATCGGCACCTGCCAATCTATTTTGACCGGCTTGTATAACTGCTTGTCCTGAGAATTGCAGATATCCGAAGGGTCGCCGGGACCCTGATCCACCAACTTAAATGTCATACCCCAAACACCTTCATCACCTCATCACCGAAGTGATTGATCACCTTCACCGCGATCCGCCCGCCTGCCGGGCGCTCGAAGGGCCGTGACGTATCGGAATAGAGCGTCGCCCAGGCTTCCTCGTCGATCTCGGCCTGGAGCGCGGTCTTGAGGCTCTTGTAGGGGTCGTTCGCGCCGAGGAAATAGGCGTGGCGGACGAAGAAGCTTTCCTCGTCATAGTCGGTGTCGATGAACCAGGCGGCAATGCCCTTGGTGTCGCTCGACCGGATATCGCCGGTGTTGGGATCGAACACGTCGACGCCGTTGACCTTGACGCGAATTTCGGTCCCGCCGGCATCGAGGATCTCGACGTCGGGCTCGCCGAACACGACGAACATATTGCCGCGCCCGGTGTTCTTGAGCTCGTCCGACATGTGCATGTCGGGATTGATCCGCGCCTTGAGAATCCTGAGGCTGCCGAGGCTGCCCAGCTCGGACGAATGGGCATCGAAGTTGAAGGCGCAGGCGATCAGCACATCGAAGCGCGCATCGACTGCCTCGCGCGCGGCGGCGACGATGTCCTGCCGGCCGACGGTGCCATATTCGGGACCGACCAGGATCGCGGCGCGGCGTTCGGGGCCGTCTTCACCTTCGATGAACGTGCCGCTGGCGCCGATGAAATTGCCCGGCCACGGCGTCAGGCTTTCGAACGTGATGCGATCGCCCTTGGCCTGTTGCTTGACGCCTTCGGCCTTCAGATAGTCGATGACGACCGCAGCGAAATCATAGCCGGGCGTATCAATGTCGGCGCGAATGCGTTTCCCCTCGGCGGCGTCGATCTCTTCGATCAGTTCCTGTTCGCTCGCGGGCAAGACGCGGTGGGGCGAGAGGCTCTCGACCGTGAACGGCCCCGCAACGCGAACCCGGCCATTGTCCTGGTAGGGCTTGTCGTAAAGATACTCGACATCGGCGCGCGCGACGATGCTGGCGTCGATCTCGCGCTGGCGGGCGATGCGGGCTTCCCACCATTTGCCGAGCGGCTCGACGGCGGAGGCTGGCGCGGTGGCGGGCAGTTCCCGCGGGATCTGCCATTCTTCCCAGCTTTCCTCGGTTGCGGTGTTGAGCGCGACGCGCAGCGGTTCGAGCACAGCCTGCCACTTCTCCCAGATATCGTCGATCAGCGGGTTGTTGGCGATCGACTTGAGCGTGATGTGCGGCACGCGCTCGTAGACAAAGCCCTGGCGGATATCATTGTGGACGGGCGTATCGGCGGGCGGGCGCTGAGTCAGTGCGCCTTCCTTGGTGCGACCCTCACGGCTGTCGGCGAGCAGATACCACTGATAGCGCGCCGCCATCAGTCGCGTGCGAGCAAGAGCTAGCGCCACTCGGCTGGTGTCGATCGTAATCCAGCGCCTGCCCCATTGCTCGGCGACAAAGGCGGTTGTGCCCGAGCCGCATGTAGGATCGAGCACCAGATCGCCGGGGTCGGTGGCCATCAGGATGCAACGTTCGATGACCTTACTGGAAGTCTCTACGACATACTGCTTGTTTGCTGCAAAGCCGGCGGTGGTTGTATCCGTCCACTGATCTGACAACGGGAACGCCGGGAAATCATCAATGTATCGAACGTAGTACAAATTGGTCAGCGACGATTCGCATCGGCCGGCTTTCAGTAGCCTTTCAATTCCACCCTCATGAGTTTTCCATGTTGCCTTGCTTCCTGGGTCAAAGCTGACACCTTTGAACGGTACGCGCACCCAGCAAGCGGCTCCGTCTCCCTTCGCTCGCCCTCCGCTCTGACTTTTCAGGTTGTCGATTCGAAAGATACGACCTTGAGATAAATCTTCCTCGTCAACGCCCATCTTGCGAGCATCGGCAATTCCGATCCGTCTTCCATCAATAAATTCAAATCGATTATATGCCGATGCCCCGTCACCGCCATATGATTTTCGCAAATAGAGCTGCCTATATTTAGCAGATTGCTTATTGCGAGCGTAATGAAGAATATAGTTGAACGTCGCCGGTAAGAAATCACCTGTGGTACCGCCGGTCGTTGCAAAAGGGATGGTGGCAAGACAGTTATCTGTCCCAAACACCTCGTCCATCACCGCTCGCACGCGGTGCACGTTCTCGTCGCCAATCTGCACGAAGATCGAGCCGCTTTCCGTCAACAGGTCGCGCATCGCGGTAAGGCGGTCGCGTAGATAGGTAAGGTAGCTGTGGATGCCGTCCTTCCAGGTATCGCGGAAAGCTTTCACCTGCTCGGGTTCACGGCTGATATCAGCCTGCTTGCCGTCCTTCACGTCGCGGCTCTGGGTCGAAACCTGCCAGTTCGAGTTGAACTTGATCCCGTAAGGCGGGTCGAAATAAATGCACTGCACCTTGCCGCGCAGGCTCTCACGCTCGGCGAGGCTTGCCATCACCTGAAGGCTGTCGCCGAGGATCATGCGGTTCGACCAATGCTGGTCGTGCTGGTAGAATTCGGCTCGCGCGTCGGGCTCGATGCCGTTGAAATCAGCGAACAGATCGGGCGCGTCGGTCTCGGCCTCGCGGGTCTTTGCCGCGCGGCGCTTCAGATCGTCGATGATCGCCTTGGGGTGAATCTTCTCCTGGATGTAGAGCGGCGGCACGTTGACGACGAGATCGGTCCAGTCCTGCCGATCCTTGCCGCGCCACACCAGTTGCGCGTCGGACAGAGTGAGCCTCCCGGTCGTCGCCAGTTCCTCCATCTGCGCATCGGTGATGGTGATCTTCGCGCCGTTCCAGATCAGCTCAGGCGCGCTCGGCTCCTCGTCCGTGCGTGTCTCGCCCTCGGCCAGTGGCCGCGCGCGCGGGTAATGAAGCGGCGGCATCGGCGCGCTGTCCTCGTCGCGGCGGAAGAAGCTTTCCATTTCCGCCGTGGGGATGTTGCGGCGCGACGCTTCGTTATGACGGAGCGCGTCGACAGCCTTGGCGCTTTTCGGGGAACGGGCCATCAGGCGGCAACTCCAATCAACAATCGATCGACCAATGCGGCGAAATCCTCTTCCATCACGGCCCAGTCGGTGAACTCGGCGAAACCCCAGCGGCCGAAGCCGCCCAGCGCATTGACACCCGGCACCCACAGCTCACGCGTCGTCTGCGCCTTGGCCTTGTCGCTCTCGTCGCGAAGGCCCTTCACCTCCAGCACCAGATTGAGCGGTTCGTCGCCGCCATCGTCGAGGCGAACGAGGAAATCGGGAACGTAGCGCCGCGTCACCCCGCCATCGAGATAGGGGATATCGAAGCCCATCGCCTGGTTCTTGGCATAGGCCAGCACGCGCGGATGGCCCTCCAGCGTGAGCGCGAGTTGCTCCTCCCAGCTACTGTCGAGCACGACGTGGCTGATCTGACATTTCGGCGGACGAGCGCCGGTAAGCCAGCATGGTTTCGACGTGATGAAGTTGACGAAGCGGGTCGAGCCCTTGGGATTATAGGGATCGAGCACCGCCATCATCCGGCCGTCGCTGCCACGGGTGCAGGCGATGTCGATCTTGGCGGCGGCGCGGGCGAGCTGATCCTGATAGAGGATCGCGCCGATCGGCACGCCCTTCGTCACCAGATAGCCCTCGTCGATCCAGCGCCGGGCGAGCCGTTGAATCTGCGGGAAGAGATGCTGCTTGGGGAAGCCCTCGTCGTCGCGGAAATGGCTGTAGAGCAGATGCTTGGCGAGGTTGAAGCTGATCTCCGATGGGCGCAGCTTTTCGAGAACATGGGGCGTGATGGTCACGCCGGCGCCGACGATCCCCTCCATCACCACCGAGGTGGGGCCGATATCGGCCTGGGTGATGACGAGCCGGCTGTCCTCGTCGAACACCGCCTCCAATTTTTCGGATGGCAGTTCGCGGCGATAGCCGCTGACGCGGGGGAACTGGATTTCGAGCTCGCCGCGTTCCTTCATCGCGTGGACGCGGGTGACCGGCTTGGGCACGGTCGGCTTGGCGACCTGGGGCGATGAAGCGAAATCGAACGGGATGCCCATGATGTCGGCATATTCGACGTCGAACAGGCCCTGCTCGTTGAGCTCGTAGGACTGGCGGCGCAGGCCGCGGCCGACGACCTGCTCGCACAGGAGCTGGGTGCCGAAGGCGCGCACGCCGAGGATATGGGTGACGGTGTTGGTGTCCCACCCCTCGGTCAGCATCGAAACCGACACGACGCAGCGGATCTGCTCGCCGAGCTTGCCGACGCGACCGACCGTGTTCATCACCTCGCGCAACAGGGCGCCTTCGCTCGTCTCCCCTTGTGCGTTGCCGGCGCCTTCGCGGCCGGCGAGCTCGCGTTTGAACTGCTCGATCTCCGGGCCGGCTGCATCACGGAAGCCCTTGTCGAGCGCGTCGCCGGATTCGATCTGGCGGGAATCGATCAGCAGGGTACGGGGGCGTGGCAGGCGACCGCCATGCTCGTCATAATTGCGGAACAGTTCGAGATGGCCAGCGTGGAAGGCGGCGCGCTCGCCCTCCTCAGCATCGCCGCGCTCGAAGCCGGAAATCCATTCGAACACCAGTTTCGAGATCGCTGTGTTCTGGCAGACGACGATGAACACCGGCGGCACGGCGAGCCCGGCGCGCTGCCAGCGATCATATTCGCCCTCATAATGGCTGTAGAGCGCGTTGAGTGCCGTCAGGAGCGTGTTGGGCAGATCGAACGGGCTGAGCTTGTTCGCGCCGGCTGCCGTCTTGGGCAGATCCTTGCCGATATGCTTCCACAGGTCGCGATAGACGACGGTGTCGGTGCCGACGAGATTGTCGGTGACGGGAACGCGGGGAAGCTTGACGATGCCGCACTCGATCGCATCCATCAGGCTGAAATCGGAGACGACCCATGGAAACAGGAAGCCTTCGGGATAGCCCGATCCACGCAGGAAGAAGGGCGTGGCCGAGAGATCGTAAACCGCGCGCACGCCTTTCGAGAGCTTGCGATCGAGCGCTTCGATGCCGTTGATCCAGAGGCGGGCGGCCTCCTCATTCTCGGCCGCTTCCTTCCTGTCGTCGCCGGTGAGCGCGCCTTCGACATCGCCGTCGACCTTGTGGCGATAGCAATGGTGGGCCTCATCGTTGAGAACGTTGACGCGATCGAAATTGAGCAGCTTTTCGCATGCCCGTTTGAGCATCTGGGCATCGGTTTCGATCGTCTTGATCGGCTCGGGCTCGTTGCCCTGCATGTAGCTGCGCGCGACTTTTGACAAAGCGAGTGTCTCGCGGTGCTGGAAGGCATGATAGTTGGTGATGACGATTTCCGCGCGGCGGATTTCCGGCAGCATCTCGGCCGGCACGATCTCGCGCGTCTCGTAATAATTGTCGGGTTCGCTGGGGAGAAGGACGCGCAACCGGTCGCGGATCGTGATGCCCGGGACGATGATCAGGAAGGCGCGCGAGAAGTCCTTCGAATCCTTGCGTGCGGCGTTCACCGTCTGCCAGGCAATCAGCATCGCCATGACGGTCGTCTTGCCGCTGCCAGTCGCCATCTTCATCGCGAGGCGGAACAAAGCCGGGTTGGCCTCCCGGTTCGACTGAGCGACCTGATCTAGCAGCCCCTTGGTCGCGGCGCGTTTCGGCGCGACCTCGGTCAGCCAGATGATGGTTTCGACTGCTTCGATCTGGCAGAAGAAGGGGCGCGGGCCGGCCCATTGCTCTTTCGGGCGGCGCCAGTGCTCAAGCAGCCTTTGTGTTGCAGACGCCACGCCCCAATCGGCGGGATTGGGAATGACCCGCCACCGTTCGAGATGACCACGGATCTCGTTGATCAGCGCATGTTCGGTGTAGGTCTCGAGCTCCAATGAGGCTTGAGCGGCCGATGCCTTTTTCCGCGACGCCGGCACCGGGACGATGATTCGTGAGGCACGCCGGCCGCCAAGCGGTTCCCCGGCGAGAGGCTGACCATGATCGTCGAGCGGGTGGTGAAGGGTCGGCGCCGCATAGGGCGAATTGAGAATCGGCCGCTCGTAGAAACTGGTCAAACTGGTCGCTCCCCCGCAGCGCGCACCTTGTTTGGAACAAGGCCGCGATGTCAAAGAGTTTGGCACCGAAAATCGGTGACCCTTGATTCAAACTTCAACCGAATCGGAGCATCCAGCCGCCCATGACGGCAGGAGCTCCCCCCAAATATCGCCCCGAATATCCCGAGATAGCGCGCAAGGCCTATGAGCTTGGCGCGGTCGACGAGGATATTGCGGACATGTTCGAGATCACCATCCGGACCTTCTATCGATGGCGCGCCACCCATAAGGAATTCACCGCCGCCTGCGAGATCGGCAAGGCATTTGCCGACGAGCGCGTGACGGCATCGCTGTATCAGCGGGTATGCGGATATGAATATAACGCCGAGCGCGTCTTCATGTTCTCGCAGTGGGAAAAGCCGCTCATCGTGCGCTATGCGAAGCGCGTGATCGGCGACCCGCGCATGGCGCTGCACTGGCTGCGCGTCCGCCAGGCCGCCAAATGGCGCATCCCCAAGGACGACGGCGGGAAGGGCGACCTGGCCGAGATTCTGGCGGCGGCGCTGGCCCGCGTGGCCGAAGGGAGGGATCCGCATGGAGACGACTGATCCAGCACGGCGGACGATCGAGAGCGTCGCCAGATTCGTCCATGATCCGCTGGGGCATGCGCTGTTCGCCTATCGCTGGGGCGAAGGCCTGCTTTCCGGAGTCTCCGGCCCGCGCGCCTGGCAGCGCGAGGTGATGGAGACGATCGGCGCGCACCTTTCCGATCCCGCCACGCGGCACATGCCGTGCCGCATCGCCCGCGCCTCCGGCCACGGCATCGGCAAATCGGCGCTGATCGCGATGCTGATCAAATGGGGGCTGGATACCGGCATCGACACGCGGATCGTGACGACCGCCAATACCGAGACCCAGTTGCTGACCAAGACGGCGCCGGAGATCGCGAAGTGGCACAAATTGTCGATCACGCAGGACTGGTTCCGCGTGACGGCCAGTTCGCTCGTCTCCACCACGCCGGGGCATGAGCTGAGCTGGCGCAGCGACCTCGTCACCTGGAGCGTCGCCAATACCGAGGCGTTCGCCGGGCTGCACAATCAGGGCAAGCGCATCATCCTGATCTTCGACGAGGCATCGGGTATCGCGCCGAAAGTGTGGGAGGTGGCGCTGGGCGCGCTGACCGACGAGGAGACCGAGATCATCTTCCTCGCCTTTGGCAACCCGACGCACAATACGGGCCCTTTCCGCGAATGTTTCGGGCGGCACCGGCATTTGTGGCACGCGAGGCAGATCGACAGCCGGACGGTGGAGGGCGTGAACCGCGCCTATCTGGACGAGCTGGTTTCGACGTACGGCGAGGACAGCGATCTGGTGCGGGTGCGCGTGCGCGGGCAATTCCCCAGCGCCTCCTCGATGCAGTTCATCGGGCACGATCTGGTCGATGCGGCACGGGCGCGCGAGCTGTTCGGCGGCGTGACCTGGGATCCGGTGATCTTCGGGCTGGATTGCGCGCGCTTCGGCGACGATCATTCGACGCTGGCGATCCGGTGCGGGCGGGATGCGCGGACGCGGCCGTGGAAGCGCTGGCAGGGCGTGGATGCGATGACGCTCGCCGGCGACGTCGCGCTGCAGGTGCAGGGATTCCATCCCGATGCGATCTTCGTCGATGCGGGCAATATCGGCGCGGCGGTGATCGATCGGCTGCGCCAGCTGGGCGTGCCGAACGTCTATGAAGTGTGGTTCGGCGGCAAGGGCCGCGAGGCGATCTGGGCGGGCGAGATGCGGGTGCAATGCGCCAACAAGAGATCCGAGATGTGGACCAACATGCGCGGCTGGCTTTCCGGCGGGGCGATCCCGGACGAGGAGATGCTGGCGGCCGACCTGACCGGCGTGGAATATGGCTATTCGGCCGACCAGGTATCGATCCTGCTGGAGAAGAAGGAGCATATGAAGGCGCGCGGGCTCGCCTCGCCCGACGATGCCGACGCGCTGGCGCTGACCTTTGCGGAACCGGTGATGCCGCAGAATCCGGCCTGGCTCGATCCGGGGCGATACCGGGTGGAGCGGGAGGAGACCGACGAGGAGGCGCATGCGCGGATCTATGCGGTGCTGAACGAGCCCTTTCCGTATTGAGGGGCCGCAAATCCCTCTCCCTGGAGGGGAGAGGGAGGGGCCCATTGCGGCGCAATGGGAGGGTGAGGGCCCGGGTTTCGAGCCTCACTGCCCCTCACCCTCCCGTCGCTTCGCTCCTCCTTCCCTCTCCCCTGAAGGGAGAGGGAGAGCATGGTTTCGCACCGCGGCAAACCCTTCGCACCTGCCACAAGGGTTGAAGCCCGCCAGCGCCGGGCGCATAGGGCGGCGATGGCGAAGACCACTTTGAAATCGCTGTCGGACGCGCTCGCCGCCCGGCTGACCAAGGGCGCACTTCCGGGGGAATTGCAGGGGTTCGGAAAGGCCGAGCGGGCGGACGCCGCCGCCTTTGTCGCCGCCACCGCCGAGGCCAGGCCGCCGGGCCAGCCGGTGCTCGCGCTGGAGCCCGTGGCCGGTTCCGATCCGCGCCGGCGGATGCGGCTGGCCATCGTCAATGACGACATGCCCTTCCTGGTCGATTCGATCGCGGCGACGATCGGCGCGCATAATGTGGTGATCGACCGGATCATCCATCCGGTCGTCTGCGTGACGCGCGATGCGGCGGGCGCGCTCACCGCCGTGGGGGATAACGGTGCCCCCGAATCGATGATCTATATCGAGATGGAGCGAGCCGATTCGCGCGAGCGGCGCGAGCTGATGGCCGCGCTGGCCGCCAATCTCGCCGATGTGCGCTCCGCCGTGGCCGACTGGCCGGCGATGCAGGCGCGGCTCGCCGCCGACGCCGAGGCGCTCGGCAAGAGCGAGGGCGCGGCGTTGCTGCGCTGGTTCCTCGATCGCAACTTCACCCAGCTCGGCCATGAGGCCTGGCGCGGCGACCGCAACGAGGCGCCGCTCGGCATTGCGCGCCATGCGCATGACGTGCCGATCCTGGCCGAAGCCTCGCGCACGCTGGCCATGGCGTGGTTCGAGAAAGGCGGGGAAGCGCCTTTGCTGCTCAAGTCCAACCAGATCTCCGGCGTGCACCGCCATGTGCCGCTCGACCTCGTGCTGGTGCCGGTGCGCGAGGGCAAGAAGGTGGTGGGGCTCTCGATCCATGCCGGCCTGTGGACCAGCGCCGCGCTCAACGCGCCGCCGCAGGAAGTGCCGGTGCTGCGCACGCGGCTGGCCGCGCTGGAGGAGAAATTCGGCTTCGATCCCAGGGGGCATACCGGCAAGGCGCTGACGCATGCGCTGGCCGCCTTGCCGCATGACCTGATCACGGCCTTCACCGTCGCCGCGCTCGAGGATGTCGCGCTGACCGCCATGTCGCTGGCCGATCGGCCGCGGCCCAAGCTGGTGCTGGTGCGCAGCATATTGGGGCGGCATCTGTTCGCGTTCGTGTGGCTGCCGCGCGACGACCTGACCACCGCGCGGCGCATCGCGATCGGCGATCTGCTGGCCGAGGCGGCGAAGGGCAGCCTGCTCAACTGGGGCATCGCGATGGAGGACGGGATCGTCGCCCAGATCCGCTACACGATCGATCTGCGCGGCGAGGGCGTGATGCCCGATGTGGCGGCGCTCGACGAGCGGATCGCGCGGATGGTGCGCGGCTGGGTGCCGGCGGTCGAGGCGGCTTTGGCCGAGGCCGTCGAGCCGGCGCGCGCGACGCGCCTCGCGCTGCGCCATGCGGCGACCTTCCCCCAGGCCTATCGCACCGGCAGCAATGCCGATGAGGCGGCGCGCGACATCCTGCGGCTGTGCCGGCTGGATACGCCGGGCGACCGATCGGTGCGGCTGTTCCGCGATGCGCAGGGCGCGACGCGGCTGAAGATCTACCGCGTGGGCGGCGCGCTCGCGCTGTCGGATGCGGTGCCGGTGCTGGAGAATTTCGGCTTCCGCGTGATCGAGGAAGTGCCGACCGCTTTGGCCGACGACGCGCAAGGCTTCGTGCACGAGTTCCTGGTCGAGAGCGCGGGGGCTGCGAAGGACCCGGTAGTGCTGGAGGATGCGATCGCGGCGGTGCTCGAGGGGCATGCCGAGAATGACGCGTTCAACCGGCTGATCGTCGATGCCGGCATGGCGCCGACCTCGGTGGTGCTGTTCCGGGCGTGGTTCCGCTATCTGCGCCAGGCGGGGCTGCCTTATTCGCTCGTCACCGTGGTCGATGCGCTCCGGCGCGCGCCGAAGGTGGCGGCGGCGCTGATCGAGCGCTTCGGCGCGGCGCATGATCCGGCGCGCAAGACCAAGAGCGATGCGGTGCTCGCCGCCGATGCCGCGATCGATGCGGGGCTCGATGCGGTCTCGGCGATCGACGACGACCGCGTGCTGCGCGCGCTGCGCAACGTGATCGCGGCGACCTTGCGCACCAACGCCTTTGCGCCCGCCGGGGCGACGGCGCTCGCGTTCAAACTCGACAGCCATCTGATCCCGGGCCTCCCCGCCCCCGTGCCGTGGCGCGAGATCTGGGTCTATTCCCCGCGCGTCGAGGGCATCCATCTGCGCGCCGGACCTGTGGCGCGCGGCGGGCTTCGCTGGTCCGATCGGCGCGACGATTTCCGTACCGAGATCCTCGGCCTGATGAAGGCGCAGCGCGTGAAGAACGCGGTGATCGTGCCGACCGGGGCCAAGGGCGGATTCTATCCCAAGCAGCTCCCGCCGGTCTCCAGCCGCGACGCCTGGCTGGCCGAGGGGACCGAGAGTTACCGGATCTTCATCCGCAGCCTGCTGTCGATCACCGACAATATCGTCGAGGGCCGGATCGTCCATCCGGCCGGCATCGTGATCCATGACGGCGACGATCCCTATTTCGTCGTCGCCGCCGACAAGGGCACCGCGACCTTCTCCGACGTGGCCAATGCGATCGCGCTCGAACACGGCTTCTGGCTGGGCGACGCCTTCGCCAGCGGCGGCTCGGTCGGCTATGATCACAAGGCGATGGCGATCACCGCCAAGGGCGCCTGGGTCTCGGTCCAGCGCCATTTCGCCGAGCGCGGCGTGGACGTGCAGTCCCAGTCGATCCGGGTGGTCGGTTGCGGCGACATGTCGGGCGACGTGTTCGGCAACGGCATGCTCCTGTCCAAGACGCTGAAGATCGTCGCGGCGTTCGATCACCGCCACATCTTCCTCGATCCCGAACCCGATCCAGCGAAGAGCTGGGCGGAGCGCGCGCGCATGTTCGCGCTGCCGCGCTCGAGCTGGGCGGATTATGACGCGTCACTGATCTCGAAGGGCGGCGGCGTGTTCCCGCGCACCGACAAGACGATCAAATTGTCGAAGCAGGTGCGCGCGGCCTTGGGCATCGAGGCGGCGGAGATGGAGCCGGGGGCGCTGATCTCGGCGATCCTCAAGGCGCCGGTCGACCTGGTCTGGTTCGGCGGCATCGGCACCTATGTGAAGGCGGCGGCCGAGAACAACATCCAGGTCGGCGATCCGGCAAACGACCGCCTCCGCGTCAATGCCGAGGACATCCGCGCGATCGCGATCGGCGAGGGCGCCAATCTCGGCGTCACCCAGGCCGGGCGCATTGCGTTCGCGTCGAAGGGCGGGCGGATCAACACCGACTTCATCGACAATTCGGCGGGCGTCGATTGTTCGGACAACGAGGTCAACATCAAGATCGCGCTCAACCGCGAGATGATCGAGGGGCGGCTGGCATACGAGAAGCGCAACGTCTTCCTCGCCGGCATGACCGACGATGTCGCGCATATCGTGCTCGAGGATAACCGGCTGCAGACGCTGGCGCTGTCGATCATGGAGAATGACGGCGCGCATTCGGTGCCGAGTTACGTCCGGCTGATCGAGATCTTCGAGGCCTCGGGCAATCTCGATCGCGCGGTCGAGGGGCTTGCCTCGAACGACGATCTGCTGCGCCGCGCACAGGAAGGGCATGGCCTGACCCGGCCCGAGCTCGCCGTGCTGCTCGCCACCGCCAAGCTCGCGCTGCAGGCGGCGATCGAGCAGGGCACGCTCGGGCTCGATCCCGATCTCGCGCCCGATCTCCATGCCGCCTTTCCGCCGGCGATGCGCAAGAAGTTCGCCAGGGCGATCGACGAGCATCGCCTCCGCGGCGAGATCGTCGCGACCAAGCTCGCCAACCGCATCGTCAACCGGCTGGGCGTGCTCCACCCGTTCGAGCTGGCCGAGGAGGAAGGCGCCGCGATGAGCGACATCGCGGCGATGTTCGTGGTGACCGAGCGGCTGTTCGGCCTGCCCGCGCTCTGGGCGGAAATCGAGACGGCCGTGATGCCCGAGGCGGCGCGGCTCGCCTTGTTCGACGAGGTCGCGGTGGCGACCCGCTCGCAGATCGCGGACCTGCTGCGCGTCACGCGATCGGGCACTGGGCCGGGCGTGGCAATGGCGCGGCTGGCGAGCGGCATCGTCCAGCTCGACAAGCAGACCAAGGCATTGCTGCTCGAGGAAGCGAGCGCGCAGAGCGCGCGCATCGCCGCCACGCTGGAAAATGCGGGCGCGCCGCGCAAACTGGTGCAGAAGGTGGTGCGGCTGTTCGAGCTGGACGGCGCGGTCGGCCTCGCCGATCTCGGCGAGCGGCTCGGGCTGGACGAAGCGGTGCTGACCCGGGCCTTTACCCGGCTCGGCCAGGCGCTTGGGCTCGACTGGGCGCAGGCCAATGCCGCGCGCATCTCGTCGAGCGATCCGTGGGAGCGGCTGCTCATCGCGGGGCTCGCGCGCGATTTCCAGCAGCTGCGGCTCGAATTTCTCGGCCGCGGCGGCGGCGATCCGCAGGCTTTGGTCGAGGCATGGCTGGCGGCGAATGCCGGGCGGGTCGCGCAGTTCAAGTCGGTGGTGGAGCGGGCGCGGCTTGCGCCCTCGCCGAACGCCGCGATGCTGGCGCAGATCGCCGGTCAGGCGCGGGTTTTGCTGGGGCGGTAGAAAACAAAGCGGGGTTGATTCAACCCCGCCCCGTTTCGCTCTAGCGGTACAGGAACAGCCAGAACAGGATCGCGCCCCACAGCATCAGGCTGAGCGGCACGGCGTAGATCAGGCCATGGACCGAACCCGTGTCGTCGCTGTCGTCGTCGTGCCGGATCGGACCGGACGCCTTGTGTCGTGCCTGAGACATGCCACCCTCCAGGCTCGAAGATAGGATGCCGGACCTTGCCGAGATATTAAGGGGTAATACGGGCGCGCTGCCGGGCCTTGAGCTCGCCTTTCCAGACCCGCGCGCGCCACCACATGATGATGCCGGTCACCGCGAGGATCGCCGGCAGGATGCCGCCGATGAAGATCAGGACCTGCCACAACAGGCCCATCCGCGTGCCGTCATGGATGCGGCGCATCAGCCGGGCGGTGTCTTCCTTGGGCCGACGCCCGATCTTGGCCGCGCCGCTGGTGTCGTCGATCGTGACCGAAGGCTGGGGATCGCCGTCGAGCGCGATGCGCCATTCGGGCTTCATGTCGGTCGGCCAGGTCACCTGGCGCAGATCGCCGGGCAATGCCGCCTGCGCGCTGGCGACCGCGGTATCGAGCGACAGATGCGGCGCCTCGAGCGGCTTCGCCCGCGCCATCGCGGCACGATCAGGCCCCGCCCCGCGCGGCTGCCCCCCTCCGCCGATCATGCCGAAGAATTGCGGGAAGGATATCCACGCGCCCGTCAGCGACAGGACGAACAGCGGCAAGGCGACCCAGAAGCCGAGCAGATGATGGAGATTGGTGTCGAGATTGTCGTGCCGCCGCCAGCGCAGGCCCCGCACCCATTTGCCGACGGTCGGCCACCACAGCCACAGGCCGGTGAAGCAGGAGACCATCATCGCCACGCCGATCCAGCCGACGATCTGCCGCCCGACGGCGGGCAGCATCAGGCTGCCATGGATCATGTGGAAGGCGCGCAGGATCCCCGACCGGTTGTTCGTCACCTCGAGCACGCGCGCCGTGGGCGGATCGAGATAGATCATGGTGCGCGGCGGGCCGCTGATCGACGGGCCGGGCTGGCTGGCGGTGACGATCACCGGCCCCTCGCCGTCGGGCATGGTCATCGACAGGATCGCCCCGCCCGGCTTCAGCGCGCCGCGCGCGGCCGAGACATAGAGCTCGGGATCGATCATCGTCCCGCCGCTCACGGCATAGCGACCGGGGTTGATCCCGCGATCGAGCGCCTCGTCCCAGACGAGCGCCGAGCCCGTGACCGAGATCGGAATGATCAGGATCGCGAGGATCAGGCCGATCCATTTATGCACCTGGAACCAGGCGCGCCGCAGCGCCAGCTTGCTCATCGTCATTCCTTGCTTACGCGTCCGCCCAGCGGCGCAACAGATTGTGATAGACCCCGGTCAGCTGAACCACGGCTGCATCGCCCTGCCCCCGGTCGCCGGCGACCGACTGCACCGCGGAATCGAGATCGAACAGGATGCGCCGCGCGCCCTCGTCGCGGACCATCGACTGGATCCAGAAGAAGGAGGCCACGCGCAGGCCGCGCGTGACCGGGGTGACATGGTGCAGGCTCGATGCCGGGTACAGGATCATGTGCCCGGCCGGCAGCTTCACCCGCTGCTCGCCGAACTGCCCCTCGATCACCAGCTCGCCGCCGTCATAGCATTCGGGATCGGCGAGGAAGAGCGTCGCGGACAAGTCGCTGCGCAGGCGGAAATCGCTGCCCCGCTTGATTCGGACGGCATTGTCGACATGCGTGTCGAAGCCGTGGCCCCGGCCATAGCGGTTGAACAAAGGCGGGAAGACCTTGAGCGGCAGCGCCGCCGCCACGAACAGGGGCGAGGCAGCGAGCGCATCCAGCACGATGCCGCCCGCACGGCGCGCCGCGTCCGACTCCTCGGACAATTGCTCGTTGCGCTTGGCGAGCGCGGACTGGACGCCCGACGTGGCGTTGCCGTCGATCCACTCGGCGGCGTCGATCGTCGCGCGGATCGCCGCAAGCTGATCGGCCGAGACGAGATCGGGGATGGCGATCAGCATTGCCCTGCCCCCATCCGGATCGCCTGCACGCCGCGCACGCGGAAGGCGGGCAGATCGGCCGCCGCGAGCCAGGCGCTGGCCTTGTCGACGAACGCCGGTGTCGCGGTCTCGCCCGCACGCTTGAGCCAGCCGATCGCTTCCTCGGTCTTGCCCGCCGCGCCGAGCATCCGGGCATGGTTGAAGCAGCCGCGGAAATCGCCGCCCTGCGCGGCGCGGGCATAGCAGCGTGCGGCCCCGGCGAGGTCGCGCGGCACGACCCAGCCATCCTCATGGAAGCTGCCGACGAAATTGATCGCCTTGGCGTTGCCGAGGGTCGCGGCGCGCTGCAACCAGTCGAGCGCGGCCGCCTTGTCCTCGGCCACGCCCTCGCCCAGCGCGAGCAGGGTCGCATAATTATACATGCCCCAGTCGAGCCCGCGCGCGGCGGCGATGCGGTAGCATTCGGCGGCGCGCGTCTTGTCGGCCGCGGTGCCCCAGCCAAGATCGTAGCAGCGCCCGACCATGTTGATCGCCATCAGATGCTGCTGCGCCGCCGCCCGGACGAACCAGCCGAGCGCGGCGGGCGCGTCCTGCGCCACGCCCGCACCGTCGAGCAGCATCTGGCCGAACACCGCCTGCGCCTCGGCATGGCCGGCCTCCGCCGCCGCCCGCACGAGCGCCGCGCGCTCCCCGGGGGGACCCGAGAGGCGCACGGCGATGTCTTCGGGCGAAAGAAGGTTGAGCTCGTCGAGCCCGATCGCCGTCACGTCCTCAATATTTCACGGTCAGCGTGCCGAACACCGTCCGGCCCGGTGCGACCGACGCGTAGTGCGACGCATAGGTCTGGTTGAAATAGGTCTCGTTGGTCAGATTCTGCGCATTGACGCCGATCTCGACATGGTCGGTGAGCTTATAGCGCGCCTGCGCATCGAAGCGCCAATAGCTGGGCGTGCCGCGTGTCAGCACCTTGGTCGCCGGGACGATCGTCACCACACCCGTGGAGGTCTGGGTCGCGGAGCGGTTGTCGGCATAGCCGCCGATCTGGCGATCCATATAATAGGCGCCGCCGCCGAACGAGAAGCGCCTGGTGACCTGATAGTTGGTCGACAGGGTGAAGCTGTTCTTCGTCGTCTGCGGCACCTGCTTGCCGTTGTTGACCGAAGGCACATAGACCGTCTGGACCGGCGCCGCGCCATTGGCCGGCACGGTGAGCGCGCTGAAACCGCCATCGACGATCTTCGGATCGAGATAGGTATAGCCCCCGAACACCGTCCAGCCGGGCAGGATCGCGCCGTTGGCGGTAAGCTCGATCCCCCGGATCCGCGTCTTGCCGATGAACTGGGTGGTGGTCGCGTCGATCGTCACCCGGGCATTGTCGATGTCGGTCTGGAAGATAGCGACGCCAAGCGCGAGCTTTTCGTTGAATACGCTGCCCTTCGCCCCGACCTCATAGGATCTGGTCTTCTGCACCTTGAGCGCATCGAGCAGCGCCAGGTTCTGCGCCGTGTTCGTCGTCGGCAGCGCATTGTCCTCGCGTCCCTCGCCGAGCAGGCTGTTCGGTGGCGTCGCCGCGGTCGCGTAGCTTGCATAGAGGCTGGCTTCCTTCACCGGCTTGAACACCAGACCGGCCTGCCAGTTGAACAGATTGTCGGTACGCGACAGCTGGACGGCGGTGGCCCCGGTGGCGAAGGGCGGTGTGATGACCGACTTGAACCGATCGTAGCGGGCACCGAGGTTCAGGATCAGCGCGGGCGTGATCGTGATCGAATCGAAGGCATAGACCGCCTGGGTCTGCGCATCGTTCTGCGTTTCGGTGTTGGGCGCGCCGTGGACGATCGGCGTCGCCACGGTCGAGGTGTCGCTCGTATAATTCACCCAGGGATCGTTATAATTGGGGGTGAACAGGCTGGTGCAATAATAGCGCGCGATGGTCGCGGTGTTGCAGCGCGGGCCGACGGTGGAGCCATTGGCCGACACCAATGCGCCGCGCCGCGCCTTTTCCCAGGAAAATTCGGTGCCGAACGCGACGCTGTGCCTGATCCCGCCGGTTTCGAAGGTGCCGCTGAGATCGGTCTGATCGACGATGCTTTCGGTATAGCCGTAGCGCGTATTCCCGCGCCGCCAGACCAGGCCGCCGGTCAATATGTCGCCGCGCGCGCCGGCCGCGCCGGTGGTCGGGTTGGTCGCCGCCGTGCCATAAACATTGCCCTGGCTGTCGTCGGGCAGCAGGAAATTATAGGCCTGGTCGCTACGGGTGAAGCGCGCGGTGTTGCGCAGCGTCACCGAGCCGAAATCATGCTCGACCCGGAGCGTCGCCTGGTTGGTGGTGGCGTCGCGGAAATCGCGATCGACCAGACCATAGAAGTTCGAGCGCGCGACGAAACCGGTCTGGCCGTCCGCCGTCGTGACCTTGCCGAGCGCCGGCGTGGTGAAGATGTTGCCCGTGCCGGGCGCGTTCGCGATCGTGTAGAGATAGGGAAGGCCGCTGTCGGGCAGCTCATGGCTCTGGATATAATAATAGCTTGCGGTCAGGCGGGTCGGCGTGCCGAGGCCGATCGTCACGCTCGGCGCGAACCCCCAGCGCCGCGACCAGATCGCATCGCGATCGACCACATCCTGATCGTGCCACAGCCCCTCCACCCGGAAAGCGACGGTATCGCCGATCTTCAGGTTGAGATCGCCGGTGACACGCTTGTAATTGCCATTGCCATAGCTGGCGCTGGCCGATCCGAACGTGTCGAGCGCCGGCATCTTTGACAGGATGTTGATCGTGCCACCCGCGCTGCCGCGGCCACCAAGCGTCGAATCCGAACCGCGGACGATCTGGACCGAGTCGATCGCGAAGACCTCGCGGCTTTGCGAGGCGAGATCGCGCACGCCATCGACATAGATGCTGCCCTGGCTGTCGAAGCCGCGGATGAAGGGGCGGTCGCCGATCGGGTTGCCGCCCTCGGCCGCGCCGAAGGTGATGCCGGGCACGGTGCGCAGCGCATCCTGCAGGCTGGCCGAGCCGGTCTGCTCGATCACTTCCCTGGGGAGGACCACGATCGACCTGGGGGTGTTGATGAGCGGCGCGACGTCCTTGGGGCTGCGTTCGCGCTGGCCGGTGACGAGCACGTCGTCGCGGTTCTGCACGTCCTCGTCATTGGCCGGCACGGGATCGGGGCCGTCCGCGGCAAAGGCCGGGCCGGTCGCAAAGGCGCCGACGCAGGACAGAGCCAGGAAGGCCGGCGTGGCGATGGGCGAGCGGCGGGCGGTGCTGGTAGTGCGCAAGACAGGTCCCCTCTGGTGTCGGGGAATCGGCTATTGCGAGTCACTCTCATTGTCAACGCTATTGAGAGTAATTCTCAGTTGTGGCCGGAGAAGCCGAGTGAGAGGTGGAAGAGGTTGCCAAACCCGGTCGTCACCCCGGGCTCGAGCGTGCGGGACAGTGGATGCCGGAACTACCGGCATGACGATGGGATCAGGGTGCGAGTTGGGCCAGAAGCCAGGTGCGCAAGGCGCTTGCCAGGTTGGGCGGCTCCTCCGCCATGATGCGCAGCGCGTCGATCTCGGCGATCAGCGCATTGAGCGGGAGCGTCCGTGCCGCCGCGGCCGCCTCGAGCGCGTCCCAGAACAGGGGCTCCAGGCTGATCGAGGTGGCGTGCCCGGCGATCGTCACGGACCGTTTGACCGGCCCTTCGAACCCGCCCGGCGGCGGCTCAATCACTGTCGAACAGGGCAGCGAGCTGCTCGATGATCGTGCCGCCGAGCTGCTCGGCGTCCATGATCGTGACGGCACGGGCATAATAGCGGGTCACGTCATGGCCGATGCCGATCGCCGCCAGCTCGACCGGCGACTTGGTCTCGATCCAGTTGATCACCTGGCGCAGATGGCGTTCGAGATAGCTCCCCGAATTCACGCTGAGCGTCGAATCGTCGACCGGCGCGCCGTCCGAGATGACCATCAGGATCTTGCGTTCCTCGGGCCGGGCGATCAGCCGCGAATGCGCCCAGAGCAACGCCTCGCCGTCGATATTCTCCTTGAGCAGCCCCTCGCGCATCATCAGCCCGAGCGAGGTGCGCGCGCGGCGCCATGGCTCGTCGGCCTTTTTGTAGACGATGTGGCGTACGTCGTTGAGCCGGCCCGGCTGGGGCGGGCGACCCGCGGCGAGCCAGGTCTCGCGCGACTGGCCGCCCTTCCAGGCGCGGGTGGTGAAGCCGAGTATCTCGGTCTTGACCCCGCAGCGTTCGAGCGTGCGGGCGAGGATGTCGGCGCTGATCGCGGCGATCGAGATCGGGCGGCCGCGCATCGAGCCGCTATTGTCGATCAACAGGGTGACGACGGTGTCGCGGAAATCGGTCTCGCGCTCGATCTTGTAGCTCAAGGACTGAGTCGGGTTGACCACGACGCGCGCGAGGCGCGCGGCATCGAGCAGTCCTTCCTCCTGATCGAAATCCCAGCTGCGATTCTGCTGCGCCATCAGCCGGCGCTGCAGCCGGTTGGCGAGCTTGGTCACCACGCCCTGGAGATGGACCAGCTGCTGATCGAGATAGGAGCGCAGCCGCACGAGCTCGTCGGCGTCGCACAGATCGGTTGCGGCGATCACTTCGTCGAAACTGGTCGTCCATGCCTTGTATTCGAACTGGGGCGAGAGATCGGAGAAAGGGCGGTTGGGGCGGACCGGAAGCATGCCCTCGTCGCCGTCATCGCCGGGCTCGCCGTCCATGTCGTCGAAATCGCTGTCGCTGTCAGTCGCGCCTTCGCCGTCCTGCGATTCGGCGTCGCGTTCGGAGCCGCGCGCCTCGATCTCGCCCTGGCCCTGCTCGCCCTCGCTTTCGCCGTCCTCGCCCTCGTCCTGATTCTGCTCGTCAGTGCCCTCGTCCTCGGATCCGCCCTCATCGGACTCGTCGGGGATCATGTCGCCCTCGACCAGCTCGAGATCCTCGAGCAGCCGGGTCACGAGATGGGCAAAGGCGCGCTGATCGTCGATCGCGAGCGGCAGCGCGTCGAGATCCTTGCCGGCCTTCTCCTCGATCCAGTCGCGCACCAGCGCGAGGCCGGGCGCGGCGATCGCCGGGGCCTCGGCGCCGGTCAGCCGCTGGCGCACCATCAGGCCGAGCGCGGTGGACAGCGGCACCTCGTCGCGGTTGCGCGCGCGGGTGATCGGATCGGCGCGCAGCTTCAGATCGAGCGCCGTCGCGAGATTGGCGGCGATGCCGGCATAGCCGCGCGCGCCGAGCGCCTCGACCCGGGCGCTTTCGACTGAGTCGAACACCGAGCGGGCCACCGCATCGCCCGGCGCCTGTTTCGCATGGACCGCCGCATTGTGATGCCGCAGCCGGAGCGCGAAGCCGTCAGCGAAGCCGCGCGCCTCCGCCACCTGATCGGCCGGCAGGGTGCGCGCCGGCATCGGCACCTTGATATGCTTGCCCGACTGAGTCGGCGCGTCGGCGGTGAAGGCGAGCTCGATCTCGGGCTCGCGCGCGATCGCGCGCGCGGCGCCGCCGAGCACCGACTTGAAGCGATCGAGGGGCGTTTCGGTCGTCATTATTTCTGCTCTGGCATCACGAAATGCCCCGGCGCAAGATCGCGATCGATCCGCACCCGGGCGATGCGGGTTTCGGGATCATAGCCGAGCACCGTCACGACCGCGCCCTCGATGACCGCGTAAGCGGGCAGCTTCGCGATCGGGATCGCGTGGCGCGCGCCCGGCAAGGGCCGGACCATGCCGAACATGGTGACCTCGGTATCGAAGGATACGCTGTCCTTCTCGCCGGCGTTGCCCGCATAGCGCAGCCGCAGCTCGCTGCCGCCGCCGAGCAGCATGCCGGTGATCAGGCCGTAGCGCGCCGGCGTGATGGCGAAGGGCGCATGCCCCGAATCGCCCTTCGCACCGATCAGGATGGCGTGATCGAGCTTCTCGTCATGGTCGGTATCGTACAGGCAGTAGCGGGTGACGAGCCGGGTCGGGCGGAGCACGCCGACCATGCCGAACGCCATGGATCCGACCATCGCCTTGGCCAGAGACGGCTGCTGCTCGGCCTCGCAGAACAGCACTGGCGGATCGCCCGGCACGCCGGGGACGCTGGCCGATTCGAACACCGTCTCCTTCGTGAAATTGCGCTTCTGGCCGAGCCGGTCGAGCGCGATCGGATCGACCAGCAGGATCGTCTCGGCCCGGCCGAACCGGCTTTGTGCGACCACGTCGCCGGGCCGCGCCAGCTGCTCGCCGGCGGGCGTCCGGCCGGGAAGGAGCGGCAGCGGCGCGGGGCCGACCTTATAGTCGGTGTTTTTGGCGGCGGTGAGCAGCAGCATCGCCGCGAGCCCCGCCATGCGCATGCCAGAAAAGGTGCCGGGTGTGCCTGTCATCCCGGACCCCTACCAGATCACGTCGCAACCGAAAGCCGCCAGTGCAGGGTCTCGCGTAATCACGACCAGTCCTTCGATCAACGCCTGCGCCGCGATCATCCGATCGAAGGGATCGCGATGTTCGCCGGGGAGCAAACCGGCTTTCATTGCGTGCTCCTCCGTCAGGGCCAGCCCGACAAACCCGTTCTCCGTCATCAATGGAGCATATTGGCTCGCCGGATCGGCGATCTCCCGCAATTTTCCGATCCGCCATTTGGTCGCTATCTCCCAGATGCACGCCGCGCTGACGAAGATTTCGTTATCGCCGGCACTCAATATCCGGCGCACCTCCGGACTCAATTGTGGCGCATCGGTCCACCACCAGATCAGCGCATGGGTATCGAGCAGCAATCGCATCTGTCCGTCGCCTCAGACGATATTCGAATATTTGCCTTCCCAGGCGTCGAGCTCATCGTCGGGTAGCGGATCGAACCAGACCGAGTCGGGAATATCACCAAGAATCTTCAACCCGCCCGGCTTCCGATCGGGCTTCGGCTCCACTTCAAGCGGCACCAGCCGCGCATATGGCTTGCCCGCCTTTGCAACGACGATTTCCTCACCCGAATGCGCCCGCTCGATCAGCTTCGAGAAATGCGTCTTGGCTTCGTGGATGTTGACGATGGCGTTCATGAACCAGCCCTCAAATAGACTTAGTCAACTTAGTCCATCTGTGCGCCGGCATCAATCCCGGAATCAAGCCTTGCCGACCACGCTCTCGGGCAGGTCCTTGCCGAAGACGCGCTGATAATATTCGGCGACCAATGCCCGCTCCGCCTCGTCGCATTTGTTGAGGAACGACAGGCGGAAGGCGAAGCCGACATCGCCGAAGATCAACGCGTTCTGCGCCCAGGTGATCACGGTGCGCGGGCTCATCACGGTCGAGATGTCGCCGTTCATGAAGCCGCGGCGCGTCAGGTCAGCGACGCGGACCATGTTGTCGACGACCTGCTTACCCTCGGGCTTGTCATATTCGCCCGACTTGGCGAGCACGATCTGCGCCTCGACCGCGGCGGGCAGATAGTTGAGCGTGACGACGATGTTCCAGCGGTCCATCTGGCCCTGGTTGATCTGCTGCGTGCCGTGATAGAGGCCGCTGGTGTCGCCGAGACCGACCGTGTTGGCGGTCGAGAAGAGGCGGAACCAGGGGTTGGGGCGGATCACGCGGTTCTGGTCGAGCAGGGTCAGCTTGCCCTCGGTCTCCAGCACCCGCTGGATCACGAACATCACGTCCGGACGCCCGGCATCATATTCGTCGAAGACGAGCGCGGTCGGCGTCTGCAGCGCCCAGGGCAGGAGCCCCTCGCGGAATTCGGTGACCTGCTGGCCGTCCTTCAGCACGATCGCGTCGCGGCCGACCAGATCGATGCGGCTGATATGGGCATCGAGGTTGATCCGGATGCACGGCCATTTGAGGCGCGCCGCGACCTGCTCGATATGAGTCGACTTGCCGGTGCCGTGATAGCCCTGGACCATCACGCGGCGATTATAGGCAAAGCCGGCGCAGATCGCGAGCGTGGTGTCGCCGTCGAAGACATAGGCCGGATCGAGATCGGGCACGCGCTCGTCCGCTTCGCTGAAGGCGGGGACCTGCATGTCCGAATCGATGCCGAACACCTCGCGGACGCTCAGCATCTTGTCGGGCGCGTCCATGATCGTGGTTTCGCGGCTGTCGGGCTGGGTGTTGGGGATGTCGGTCATGATCTCGGTACCGTTCGGGCTGATCTGCAAAAGCCATGCTCCTCTTCAACGAGCGAGAAGGAAGAACGGCACTTCGACAGGCTCACTGCGAACGGAAACGGGCCGCGTCAAGCCGAACCGGTCTTGGGCGGCAACGGAAACAGCGTCACGAACGTCTCCGCCAGGGCGCGATCGCCGCTCAGCGACAGGCTCCCCGCCCCTTCCGCGTCGGCGATCGGCCGCCCGCCATAGACGATCGAGGCCATCGTCACCGGATCGCTGGCAAAGACCGTTGCGGCTTCGCGCCGATCGGCTCGCCGGATCGCAATCCCTTCGGCATCGACCAGCGCGACGAAATCCTCGTCACCGAGTCGGAAGCCGATCATGGCGTTGACGGTCCCCGACCGCGACCGGTCGATCATCGTGCGGAAGGACAGCATCAGCGAGGCCGCGCTGAGCGGCAGGGTGGTGTCGTGCCTGTGCGACTGCACCGCCCAGCGGCCCAGCTCCTGGATCGCGCGCTCGCTGGCATAGCCCCATTGGGTGAGCCCATAGACCTGCACCGAGGCGGGCGGCGGGAGCTTCTGGCGCGTCAGGATCCCGGCCTCTTCCATACCTTCGAGCCGCTGGGTCAGCACATTGGCGCTGATGCCGCCAAGGGCCTTTTTCAGCTCGCCGAAGCGGCGCGGGCCGAACATCAGCTCACGCACGATCAGCAGCGACCAGCGCTCGCCAACCAGCTCCATCGCAAGCGCGGTGCCGCACGCATCGTCATACCAGCGCTTTTCCGCCCTTTTCGACGCATTTTCCGTCGCCTTCGGCATATCAGTTATTTTTTCTAACTCCATGGTTGTTTTTAATAACCGAATAAGGCATCACGGTCAAACAGCGATTCGCGAAAAGCGACGAAGGAAAGGATTTGCCATGCCCAAGATGATCTTCGTGAACCTGCCGGTTGCCGATGTGGAGCGCTCGGCCGCTTTCTACGAGGCGGTCGGTGCGACGAAGGATGCGCGATTCTGCCAGGCCGGCACGGCGGCGATGCTGATGTTCTCCGACACGATCAGCCTAATGGTCCTGAGTCATGCCCGCTTCGCCGATTTCACGTCCAAGACGATCGCCGATGCGCGTACCGTTTGCGAAGTGCTGATCTGCCTGACGGAGGATAGCCGCGATGCAGTCGATGCGACGCTCGCCCGGGCGGTTGCCGCCGGGGCCCGGGCCGATCCCACGCCGGCCCAGGATCACGGCTTCATGTATGGCCGCAGCTTCGAGGATCCCGACGGCCATATCATCGAGCTGACCTGGATGGACGTCGAGGCGGCGATGGCCGCGATGTCGGGCGGCGGGGAGCCGGTGGACGCCTGAACGCCCGGAACAAGGTGACGACAGAGGAGAGAGACGATGAGCTATATCCAGGGGTTCGTGCTGGCGGTGCCGGCGGCGAACAAGCAGGCCTATATCGATCATGCTACCAAGGCGGTGCCGTTGTTCCGCGAATTCGGCGCGACCCGCATGGTGGAAAATTGGGGTGACGAGGTGCCCGACGGCAAAGTCACCGATTTCAAGCGCGCGGTGAAGGCGGAGAAGGACGAAGTCGTGCTGTTCAGCTGGATCGAATGGCCCTCCAGGGACGTCCTCGAGAACGGCATGGCGAAGATGATGGAGGATCCGCGCATGGCCGCGATGGGCGAGATGCCCTTTGACGGGAAGCGCATGATCTTCGGCGGCTTCGCGCCGCTGCTCGATGACGGCCCCGGCGGAACGATCGGCTATGTCGACGGTTATCTCGTGCCGGTCGGGGACGATCGGAAAGAAGCCTATCGCGATATGGCGACCAAGGCATCCACGGTGTTCCGCGACCATGGCGCGACCCGCGTGGTCGAAGCCTGGGGCGACTATCTGCCGGACGGCAAGGTGACCGATTACAAGGGCGCGGTGCAGGCGACGGACGACGAGAAAGTGGTCTTCTCCTGGGTCGAATGGCCCGACAAGGCGACCCGCGACGCCGGCATGGCCAAGGTGATGGAAGACGAGCGGATGAAACCGTCGGCCGACCAGGAGATGCCGTTCGACGGCAAGCGCATGGTCTATGGCGGCTTCGCCCCTATCCTCGACGCCTGAACCCTGCCCCGAAGGAGAGAGACGATGCCGAATCCCGAAGGTACGCCGATCTGGTACGAGCTGATGACCGCCGATCCCGACGCGTCCAAGGCATTTTACGACGAGGTGATCGACTGGACGGTCGAGGCCCAGCCGTCCGGCGAGATGGATTACCGCATGATCGGCACCGCTGACGGCGGCATGGTCGGCGGCGTATTCCGCTTGACCGACGAGATGATCGCCGGTGGCGCGAAGCCGACCTGGCTCTTCTATATCGGGGTCAGGGATGTCGATGCCTCGGTCGAGAAGATCAAGGCGGAAGGCGGCAAGGTGATGATGCCGCCCTGGGACATCCCCGGCGTCGGCCGGATCGCGATGGTCACCGATCCGCAGGGCATCCCCTTTTACGTGATGCGCGGCGCGTCCGACGACAGCAGCACCGCTTTCGACCGGATGGGCATGGGCAAGTGCAACTGGAACGAGCTGTCGACGCCCGACCAGGCCGGCGCCAACGCCTTTTATGCGGCGGTGTTCGGCTGGACCTATCCCGATAAGATGCCGATGGGCGACATGGGCGATTACATCTTCGTCCAGGCCGGCGACCAGACGATCGGCGCGACGATGAACCGCCCCGCCGACAGCCCGCCCGCGGCCTGGCGCTTCTATTTCCGCGCGCCCGATATCGAGGCAGCGGCGGCCAAGGTGACGAAGAGCGGCGGGACGGTCCATGCCGGCCCGATGGAGGTGCCCGGCGGCGACCGGATCATCGTCGCGAGCGACCCGCACGGCGTGATGTTCGGCGTGGTCGGGCCGGGCCAGTAACAGCCGGGCCAGCAACAAGGAGAGAGTGCCATGACAAAGATTTCCCCCTGCCTCTGGTATGACGGCACGGCCGAAGAGGCCGCGGCCTTCTATGCCGCCACCTTCCCGGATTCGCGGGTCGAGGCGGTCCACCGCGCGCCGGCCGACTTTCCCGGCGGGCATGAAGGCGATGTGCTGACCGTCGATTTCACGGTGCTCGGCATGCGGTTCCTCGGGCTCAACGGCGGGCCGATGTTCAAATTCGACGAGGCGGTGTCCTTCCAGGTCCATACCGACGACCAGGCGGAGACCGACCGCTACTGGAACGCAATCGTCGGCAATGGCGGCGCCGAGAGCGAATGTGGCTGGTGCAAGGACAAATGGGGCCTGTCCTGGCAAATCACGCCGCGCGTGCTGACCGACGCGATGACCAACCCCGACCGGGCAGCGGCCGCGCGCGCGATGGAGGCGATGATGACGATGCGGAAGATCGACGTCGCGACGATCGAACGGGCGCTGGCCGGGGAGGTCACGGCATGAGCGCCGAGCATGAGCTGTCGGTCACGCGGCTGATCGACGCGCCGGTCGAACGGGTGTGGCGGATCGCCACCGAGCGGCTGGCCGAATGGTGGTGCCCCAAACCATGGACGACCGAGATCGTCGAGCAGGACTGGCGCGCGGGCGGCCGCTCCGCGATGATCATGCGCGGCCCCGACGGCGAGGAACATCCGATGGAAGGCGTGTTCCTGGAGGTGACGCCGAACCGGCGCTTCGTCTTCACCGATGCGTTCAAGGCCGGCTGGATTCCGCAGACCGCCTTCATGGTCGGTTTCTTCGAGTTCGCCGACGAGGGCGGCAGGACCCGCTACACCGCCGGCGCGCGGCACTGGTCAGAGGAAGCGTTGAAGCAGCACGAGGCGATGGGTTTCGTCGAGGGCTGGGGCAAGGTCGCCGAGCAGCTCGCCGCGCTGGCCGAGACGGAGAAGGCCGTAGCCTGAGGACCATCGTCATGGAGCATCTCGCCTTTCCCAACGAGAGCCGGGATTATCGGACGGCGCGCAACGCGTTGCTCGATGCGGAAATGGCGCTGCGCCGGCAGATCGAGACGGTCGCGGCGCAGCGCCGTGCGCTGCCGCCGGGCGGCGCGGTGAAGGAGGATTATGTCTTCGAGCGGATCGGTCCGGACGAGAATCCCGCGATGGTGAAATTGTCGGAATTGTTCGAGGGCGAGAAGAGCCTTGTCCTCTACAGCTTCATGTACGGGTCCGACCGCGAGAAGCCCTGCCCCGGCTGCACCCATTTCCTCGACAGCCTCGACGGCGTGGCACGGCATGCGGCGCAGGTTATCAATCTGTTCATCGTCGCCAAATCGCCTCTCGCCCGGCTGCTTGCCTGGGCGCGCGATCGCGGCTGGACGCACCTCCAGTTCCTGTCGACCGCGGGCAATGACTATGATCGCGATTATTACGGCGACTCGCTGGGCCTGACAGAGGCGATGCGCGCTCAGCAGGATTTCAAGCCGGGCGTCGAATGGGACATGCCCATGCTCAACGTCTTCCGGCGCGACGGCGGTACGGTCCGCCATTTCTGGGGCAGCGAGATGCTCTACGTGCCGACCGAGCCGGGGCAGGATTATCGCCACAACGATCTGCTCGACCCGCTCTGGGCCTTGCTCGATACGACGCCCGAGGGCCGCGGCGATTTCCAGCCGAAGCTGAGTTACTGAATTTCCCGCGCAAGGCCGGGAGGAGCAATCAGGCGAACGCCGCCGCCCCTTTCAACTGGGTGTAGGCCGCGATCACTTCCTGCAGGGCCTTTTCGTGGCTGCGGTCGCCGCCGTTGCGATCGGGGTGGTAGCGGCGGACGAGTTCGGCGTAGCGCTGGCGCAGGCCGCGGCGGTCCACGTCGGTGGGCAGGCCGAGGATCCGGAGCGAGCGACGGTCAGTTTCCGACAAGGGACGGCCGTCCTTGCGCGCTTCCTCCGTCCGGCGCTGGAAGCGCGCGCCGATCGCGTCGAGCGGATCGCTGAAATCGGCCCATTTGGGCGGGCGATCGGCACCGCCGGCCTGAGCGAAGGCGCGGGTCTCGCGTTCCCAGCCGGCAAAGGGGCGCTGGGCATCGTGGATCTCGTCGGGGCTCATGCCGTTGAAGAAATTATAGCGCGCGTTGAAGGCGCGGACATGATCGAGGCAGAACCAGCGATAGGGCCGCGGCCCCTCATAATCGTTGGGCGCGCCTTCCTCGGGCGGCGCGCGGAATTCGCCCGGCGCTTCGCAGCCCGGCTCCACGCACAGCCTGCCCGTCCCTTCCACGCGACCGTGGAAGCGGGCATTGGGCCGATCCTTCTTTTCACTATCCCGCGCCACGCGGCTCCCCGAAGTCGACAAAGCGGCCTATATAGTCGCGATGACCAATCTCGCCACCGGCTCCGTCGCGTCCGACATCGCGTCCCGTCTCGCCTCGGCGCTCGATCCGACGCATCTCGAGGTGATCAACGACAGCGGCAAGCATGCCGGCCATATGGGCGATGACGGCACGGGCGAATCGCACTTCACCGTGATCGTCGAGAGCCCCGCCTTTGCCGGGCTCAACCGGGTGCAGCGCCAGCGGCTGGTGAACAATGCGCTCGCCGATCTGTTGTCCTCGCGCATCCATGCGCTCGCGATCCGGGCGCGCGCGCCGGGAGAGTGAGCATGGCCTACAGGCTCTGGTATTGGCCCTCGATCCAGGGCCGCGGCGAGTTCGTCCGGCTGCCGCTCGAAGCGGCCGGGATCGCCTATACGGATTGCGCGCGCGAGCGGGACGAGGAGGCGCTGGTCGCCAATATGGGCCGCTATGGCGGCCGCGGACCGTTCGCGCCGCCCTATCTCGAGATCGAGGGCGGGACGATCGCGCAGGTCGCCAACATCCTGCTCTATCTGGGCGAGCGCCATGACCTGGCGCCGGCCAGGGATCGCCACTGGGTCAACCAGCTGCAGCTGACCGTCGCCGACCTCGTTGCCGAAGTGCACAATGTGCATCATCCGGTGAGCGTCTCCGACTATTATCGCGACCAGAAGCCCGAGGCCGCCCGCGCCGCCACGACGATGCGCGAGGAGCGGATTCCGAAATTCTTCACCCATTTCGAGGCGGTCGCCGGTGCCAATCCGGGCGACTGGCTGACCGGCGCGCGCTGGAGCTATGCCGACATCTCGCTGTTCCAGATCGTCGAGGGGCTGCGCTACATGGTCCCGAAGCGGATGGCGGCGGTCGAGAGCGACTATCCGGGGCTGATCGCCCTGCACGACCGGGTCGCCGCGCTGCCCGGCATTGCCGCCTATCTCGCGAGCGAGCGGCGCATCCCGTTCAACCAGGACGGCATCTTCCGGCATTATCCCGAGCTCGACGCCGCATGAGTCTGGCCGAGCGCCCGGCGGCGCGTATCCTGCTGATGGATCCCGCCGGGCGCGTGCTGCTGTTCCGCTTCGTCGCGGCCGACCGCCCGCCTTTCTGGGCGACGCCGGGCGGAGCGGTCGATCCCGGCGAAAGCTATCAGGAGGCGGCGCGGCGCGAGCTGATCGAGGAGACGGGGATCCATGCCGATCCGGGGCCGGAGATTTTCCAGCGGCTGGTCGAGTTCGTCACGCTGGAGGGCGTGCCGGTGACCGCCGACGAGCGCTATTTCCTGGTGCGGGTCGACAGCGCGGATATCGACACGGCGGGCCATACCGAGCTCGAACGCCGGGTGATGCAGCACTGGCAATGGTTTGACCGCGAGGCGATCGCCGCGCACCATGAACTGATCTATCCGGAGGATCTGGCGGAGATCCTGTCGGGCCTGAACGGAGCCGCGTCATGATCGACGATTTCGTCCTGCAGACCATCACGCCCACCACGCACGATCTGGGCGGGTTCAAGGTGCACCGCACCCTCCCCTCCAGGCCGCGCACGATGGTGGGGCCGTTCCTGTTCTTCGACCAGATGGGGCCGGCGCATCTCGAGGTCGGCACCGGGATCGACGTGCGGCCGCATCCGCACATCAACCTGGCGACGGTGACCTATCTGTTCGAGGGGGCGATCGACCATCGCGACTCGATCGGCACCTTCGCGACGATCGAGCCGGGCGCGGTCAACCTGATGACGGCGGGGCATGGCATCGTCCATTCGGAGCGGTCGCCGGCGAGCCAGCGGGCGCAAGGGCCGGACCTGTCGGGGATCCAGACCTGGATCGCGCTGCCCGAGGCGAACGAGGAGATGGACCCGGCGTTCGAGCATGTCGAAAAGACGGCGTTGCCGGTGATCGAGACGCCCAGTGCCCGGGCGCGGATCATCATGGGCAGCCTCTGGGGCGCGACCGCGCCGACCACGACCTATGCCGGGACGATCTATGCCGACATCGTGCTCGATCCGGGCGGCGAGGTGCCGGTGGATGCCGATGCCGACGAACGCGCGGTGTATCTCGCGCTGGGCGAGGCGAGCCTGGACGGCGTGCCGCTGGAGCCGATGACGCTGTACGTGCTGAAGCCGGGGATCGCGACCTCGCTCAAGTCGCGGAGCGGCGGGCGGGTGATGCTGTGCGGGGGCGATGCGTTTTCCACGCCGCGGCACGTGTGGTGGAATTTCGTGTCGTCGTCGCGGGAGCGGATCAACCAGGCGAAGGAAGACTGGAACGCAGGGCGATTCCCCAAGGTGCCGGGGGACGACAAGGAGTTCATCCCGATCCCGGCAATCCCGAAGACCGTGAGCTATCCGTAAAAACATAAAGCCCCTCCCCTTCAGGGGAGGGGTTGGGGTGGGGGACAAACTCGGACGTCCGCGTGACTCCCCCACCCCCTGCCCCTCCCCTGAAGGGGAGGGGTGAAGGAGAGAAGAATGCCCGACGCCTTCGACCTGCAAACTATTCCGCTACCCACCGGCGTCACCCTGGACGTCGCCGTCGCGGGCGACCCCGCCAACCCAGCGATCATCCTGCTCCACGGCTTCCCGGAATCGCACCGCACCTGGCGGCACCAGATCCCCGAGCTGGCGAAGGACCATTTCGTCCTCGCGCCGGACCAGCGCGGGTTCGCGCGGTCTTCCAAGCCGGCCGAGGTCAGCGATTATACCCCCGACAAGATGGTGGGCGACCTGATCGCGCTGGCGGATCATTTCGGGATCGGGAAATTCACCCTTGTCGGCCATGACTGGGGCGGCGCGATCGCGTGGATGGCAGCGCTGACGCGGCCGGACCGGGTCGAGCGGCTGATCATCGTCAATGCGCCGCATCCCTTCGTCTTCCAGAAGACGATGTTCGACGATCTGGGGCAGCGCGAAGCGAGCCAATATATCCGCGCCTTCCGCAATCCCGATCTCGAAAAGCATATCGAGGGTATCGGCCTCTCGGCCTTTTTCGACGGCAGCTTCATGCGGCACACCGATTTCGAGAAGGTCGCGGGCGAAAAGGCCGCCTATCTCGACGAATGGGGCCAGCCCGGCGCGATGACCGCGATGCTCAACTGGTACCGCGCGAGCAGCATCGTCGTGCCCGCGATGGACGAGACGCCGGAGCGCCCGGCCTTTCTGAGCGCGCCCTTCCCGCCGATCAGGCAACCGACGCTGGTGATCTGGGGCATGGGCGACAAGGCGCTGCTGCCGAGCCAGCTCGACGGGCTCGACGCGCTGGTGCCCGACATGACTTTGGTGAAGGTCGATGCGGGGCATTTCGTGCCGTGGGAAGCACCCGAGGCGGTGACCGAGGCGATCCGGGACTGGCTGGCCTGAAAAGGCGTGTGTGACAAAATTCGGGGCGTTTATCTGGTGCCGTGATGGGGTTTCAGGAGAACGGAACGGCGGAAGCGGGCCGCGGGGGTTGGATAATTTTGGCACCCCTGGTCGGAAGGGTTTGCCAGGATATGGCCGCCCTCAACCCGTCGTCGTCGCACTATCCGGCCTGTGGAGCATGTCGCCGATTTTTCCGATCAGGCTCTCCAGCGGCGATGCTGCCTCGGGCGCCTTCAGCACCGTGAGGCGAAGCGAGACGGGTGGCAGCGGATCATGCGTTTCCAACGCGACGAGCGCTCCGGCCGCAAGTTCCTCGACCACGGCATAGTCGGGCAGGACGCCGATCGCGTCGCTTTTCAGGACGCCTTTTTTCACCCCGTCCACGCTGCCGGCGGATTCGAGCCGCGGCGGATGCGCGACACTGCCGACCCAGGATTTCAGCAGGTCGTTGAAGGCGCCCTCGGAATCGGTGAGGAGGCAGGTCCGCGCCTCCAGATCGTGGCGCCGCACGATCTGGCCGGCCAAGGGATGATGCGGCGATGCGATCAGCCGAAGCCGGGCCGGCCAGATTTCTTCGGCACCGTCCCGGGCGCGGTCGGCGCCTTCGATCGTCAGCGCCGCGTCTAGCTCCGACCGTGCGACGCGCTTCCGGAGATCCTCGCACAGCCCGATGGTAATCCGCACATCGACCTGGGGCCATAAAAGCCGAAAGTCGCTCAAAGGCCCGGGCAGCAGGAAGGAACTGATCGATTCGACGGTGCCGAGCCGGATCGTCGCCTGGTGTTGCCGGGCATTGGCGGCCAACGCTCCCTCCGACGCCGAAATCAGCGCGCGGGCGTGCGGGAGCAGCGCTTCGGCAGCGGGAGCGAGCATCGCCTCGCGACCGGCGCGGCGCAGCGTGACCGGGGCGCCGAGCAGCCTTTCCAGCGACAGGAGCGTCTCGGACACGGTCGACTGGGCCACGCCCAGCGCCCGCGCCGCAGCGCCGACGCCGCCATGGTCGTGCACCGCGACCACCGCGCGGCAGTGCCGAACCTCGAGATCCCTTGTCATGGCCAACCCATCGGTATTTCCGATGCCTCCATCGTCGCTTTGGCTGGCCCGGCCACGAGGGTCAAGCTCCCGACGAGCAGAAGGAACGCCGCTTGAAGAACCTCCGCCACAACGCCGCCTTGCTGGTGATCGACATGCAACAGGGCTTTGACGATCCCGCCTGGGGGCCGCGGAACAATCCCGGCGCCGAGGCCAAGGTCGCGGCCCTGATCGCGGCGTGGCGCGCGGCGCGTGCGCTGGTGGTCCATGTCCACCATGATTCGCCGGACCCTGAGGGATTGTTGCGGCGGGGCACGCCCGGCAATGCGCCAAAGCCCGAGGCGCGGCCACGCGAGGACGAATGGGTCTATCGAAAGTCGGTCAACAGCGCCTTTATCGGCACCAGCCTCCATATTGACCTGCGGGCGCTGGGCATCACGACGCTGGCGATTATCGGCCTGACCACCAACCACTGCGTGTCGACGACCGCGCGCATGGCCGGCAATCTCGGCTTCGAGACCTTCGTGGCGGCGGATGCCACGGCGACGTTCGATCGCGCCAATCTCGACGGGACGATCCGCCGCGCCGAGGACGTCCACCAGGCTGCACTCAGCGACCTGCAGGACGAGTTCGCGCAGATCGTCGACACGGCATGGCTGATCGCCGCGCTTGGTAGCCCCGAAAGCGAGATCGCCGTCGAAACCGCGACGCGCAGGGAGGCGGGTCATGCTTGAGCGTCGCGCCAGATTCCTGCGTGGCGGGCTGATCGCCATCTGCGCGGTGCTGGCCGCCGGCCTGGCGTCCGGCAGCACCCCCTCTGGCGACATCGACCCCTCGATCAGGCCCGCCGACGATTTCTACGGCTATGCCAACGGGGCCTGGCTCAAGACAGTCGAGGTACCAGGCGGCCCGCACGGCTATGGCACGCGGGACATTGTGAACGAACGGACGCGCCTGCTGGTGCGCGATCTCGTTCAAGGCGCGGCCATGGCCCGCCCCGGCCGGAGCAGCGCCGCGCAGAAGGTCGGCGACTATTATGCCAGCGTCATGGACGAAGACCGGATCGAGGCCAAAGGACTGGCGCCGCTGGCCGACGACATGGCGAGGATCTCGGCGATCAGCGACAGGGCGGCGCTGTCGACCTATCTCGGTTCCACGCTGAACAGCGAGGCCGACGAACTCACCGCCAATGCCGATCATGTCGTCGGCCTGTGGATCAATCAGGGTTTCCGGGACGCCGACCATGCGCTTCCCCATCTGTGGCAGGGCGGCCTGGGGATGCCCGATCGCGAGGCCTATCTCGACCCGTCGCCCGACATGGCCGCGCTCCGCGCCCGCTATCGGGCGCACATCGCCGCGATGCTGAAACTGGCCGGCGCGACGGACGCGGAGGCGCGCGCGGCACATGTCCTGGCGCTCGAAACGCGGATCGCGCGCGCCCACGCCCCCGATTCCGATGCCGCCGACGTGTTCAAGCAGGACAATCCGTGGAAGCGTGCGGACTTCCCCGTCAAGGCGCCGGGCATGGACTGGACGGCCTATTTCGCGGCGGCCGGCCTGTCAGGACAGCGCGATTTCATCGTGTGGCAGCCGTCAGCGGTGACCGGCACCGCCGCCCTGGTCGCCAGCGAGGGCATCCCTGCCTGGAAGGACTATCTCCGCTTTCACCTGATCGAGCATTATGCCGGCGTGCTGCCAAGGGCGGTGCGCGCCGAGCATGCCGCTTTCCCGTCGGGCGCGGCGCAGGCGCCCGATCGCAGCGCGGAGGCCATCGCCGCCACCAGCGGCGCGCTGGGCCAGGCGGTCAGCCAGCTTTATACGCGGCGCTATTTTCCGCCCGCCGCCAAGGCCAGAGCCGAGGCGATGAGCCGCGACCTGCTCACTGCCTATCGCACGCGCATCGCGAAGCTCGCCCGGCTGTCGCCGGGCACCAAAGCCAAGGCGCTGGCCAAGTTGGCCGCGTTCAGGATCGGCATCGGCTATCCCGACACATGGATCGACTATGCGACGCTGACCGTCGCGCGCGGCGATGCCTTGGGCAATATGCGCCGAGCGGAGGCGTTCAATCGCGCGCGCAACCTCGCCCGGCTGAAGCGGCCGGTCGATCCGATGGAATGGCCGATGAACCCGCACGTCCCCGGCGCGGTGATCATGTTCAGCCCCAATGCGGAGTTCTTCTCGGCCGCGATCCTGCAGCCGCCCTATTTCGACAGCCGGGGCGACAATGCCGCCAATTACGGATCGGCCGGCGCGGGCATGGCGCACGAGATCAGCCACAGCTTCGACGAACTAGGCAATATCTATGACGCGCGCGGTCGCCTCGGCGACTGGTGGACCGCCGCGGACCGGGCCCGATATCACGCGGCGACGGCGAAGCTGGCGGCACAGTTCGACGGCTATTGCCCGCTTCCCGGCCTGTGCCTCGACGGCAAGCGGATCGTGAGCGAGAATGTCGCCGACCTGGCGGGACTGCTGGTGGCGCATGATGCCTATATCCTGTCGCTGAAAGGCAAGCCGGACGTCGTGATCGGTGGGCTGACCGGGGAGCAGCGTTTCTTCCTGGCCTTCGCGCAACGCTGGCGCCTTGCCCAGAGCGAGGCCGCGTTACGCCGCCAGGTTACGACCGACACGCATGCGCCGGGGCAATATCGCAGCGACACGGTGCGCAATGTCGATGCATGGTACGGGGCCTATGGCGCCAGGCCCGGGGACAGGCTTTACCTGAAGCCCGAGGATCGCGTCCGGATCTGGTGACGCCTCAGCCGCTGAAGCGTATCTCGAGCGAATCCACGCCCTCGATCGCGGCCCGCACCGTCTGGCCGGGACGGATCGGCCCCACGCCCGCGGGGGTGCCGGTGAAGATGAGATCGCCGCCGCGCAATTCGACGAAGGTCGAGAGGTTCGCGATGATCTCGGCCACGCTCCAGATCATCTGGTCGAGATTGCCGCGCTGACGGATTTCGCCGTCCACGGTCAGGTCGATGGCGCCGCGCGCAGGGGGAGCCCCGGGCGTCAGCAAGCCGATCGGCGCCGACCGGTCGAAGCCCTTGGCCATGTCCCATGGCCTTCCCGCCTTCTTGGCCTCGGCCTGGAGATCGCGGCGGGTGAGATCGATCCCGACGGCATAACCGAAAATCAGACCCTCGGCCCCGGCCACCGGGATATCCGTTCCGCCAGCCGCCAGCGCCACCACCAGCTCCACCTCGTGATGGAGATCGGCGGTGCGCGACGGGAAGGGCAAGACGCTTCCGTCCGCCACCACCGCATCGGCGGGCTTGGTGAAGAAGAAGGGCGCCTGGCGCGTCGGATCCGAGCCCATTTCCCGGGCGTGATCGGCATAATTCTGGCCTACGCAATAGATTCGGCGCACGGGGAAGCGATCGTCCGTTCCCGCAACGGCGATGGTGGGCAGGTCGAAGTGCGGAAGGGTCATGGCTTTCTTTCTTCTATGGTCCCGAACGCGGGATCAGACCGAGATCTTCGCCGCTTCGGGCAGGGCGATGCCGGCCCGGTCGCGTTCGGGCTGGCCGACATGGATCCAGGCGGCATGGGCGTGCGAGGTCGCCAGGGTCTGCCACGCGCCGTCGCCGGGCCAGCTGCGCACGCGGATCGCCTGGTGCGCGAGCGCGCGATCGGGCTCCATCATCACCCAGCCGAGCGGGCGCTCCGGGGTCGCGCGCGTCCCCGCCGCCTTCATCGCGACCCTGATCCGCTCGGCGACCGGCTCGGGCAGATATTGCCAGACCACCGAATGCATCAGCACCCGCGTGACGCCTTCCGCCTGGGGCTCGGCGAGGCGGGCCTCGATCCAGTCGGCGGCGTCGGCCTGCTCCAGCCGGACCGGGCGTTCGCGCTGCAGGGCGATCGCCCTTCTCAGGCGCACCGCCCGATCGGGCGTTTCGGCCCAGACATAGGCCAATAGCCGCGCTTCGGCGGCCGGATCGGTCGCGTCGATCGGCTGGATGTCGCACCCTCGGGTGCTCATGATCTCGATCGGCACGTCCGGCGGGGGCGGGCCCCGCCATTCGGGAATGATCGTGATCGGGGACGACTCGGGACCGGCCAGCGTGCCGCCGAGATCGAAGCGGTAGCGATCGATCATCAGGTTGAGGCCGGCGCTCGAGCCGATCTCGAGGAGCTCGATCCGCGGCCCGTGCCGCCGCGCGATCTCGATCAGGCCGGTCATCAGCGCGGCCGAGCGGCCCGGCTCGTTGGTCTGGGGCGGGCCATCGAGCCAGGGCAGCAGCTCTGCGTCATGCTCGACGAGCACGCGCGCCAGCTCGGCCTCGATCGCTTCGGGATCGGCGACGGTGCCGGCAAAGACCGCCGCCAGCCCGGCATCCTTGCCGGCGAGCACCAGCGCGTGCAGCCCGCCGACGAGTCGCAGCGGCAGGGCGGCACGGGTCGGTTCGCCCGGCCAGTCGAGGAGCGTCGTCCCCACCCTGCTGTCACGGTTGAGGCCCTTGGCCAGCGCTGCGCAGACGCGCGCATAGGCCGGCGCGGCCATTGCCTTGCAATAATGTTCCTGGATCAGGAATGCGCCGCGAACATTTTCCTCGGTCATAGGGCCTCCTCGCGGCGTCTGTTGCGCCCGCGAAGGGCCGCAAGTAAAGCCCCGCTCACTCATGGCCGATCCGATCATCATCGCCGTCCCCAAAGGGCGCATCCTCGCCGAGGCCGTACCGCTGCTCGAGCGCGCCGGGATCGTGCCCGAAGCCGCGTTCAGCGACGAGGACAGCCGCGCGCTGCGCTTCTCGACGAGCAACCCCGGCATCGACCTGATCCGGGTGCGCGCCTTCGACGTCGCGACCTTCGTCGCGCATGGCGCGGCGCAACTCGGCATCGTCGGATCCGACGTGCTGGCGGAGTTCGACTATTCGGAGCTCTACGCGCCGGTCGATCTCGGCATCGGGCATTGCCGGCTGTCGGTCGCCGAGCCAGCCGACATGGCCGAGAGCGACGATCCGCGCGGCTGGAGCCATGTGCGGATCGCGACGAAATACCCTTATGTCACGCGGCGGCATTTCGAGGCGCGCGGCGTGCAGGCGGAATGCGTGAAGCTCAACGGGGCGATGGAGCTGGCACCGACTTTGGGGTTGGCGCCACGAATCGTCGACCTGGTGTCGTCGGGGAAGACGCTGAAGGAAAATGGGCTGGTCGAGGTCGAGGTGATCGCGGAGGTCACCTCGCGGCTGATCGTCAACCGGGCGGCGTTCAAGACTCGGGCCGAGATCGTGCCGCTGGTCGAAGCGTTCCGGCGAGCTGTGGCGATGCGCGATGCGGCTTGACGTTCAGCGCCTCCCATCCCGCTTGCGGGAGGGGAGAAAGTAATGATCCGCCTCTCCACCTCGGATCCCGGATTCGAACGTGAGTTCACCGCGCTCGTCAACGCGCGGCGCGAGGCCGATGCCGATGTCGCGCGGGACGTGCGCACCATCGTCGCCAGCGTGCGCGACGAAGGCGATGCCGCGCTGCAGGCGTTCACGAAGAAGCTCGACCGGCACGATCTCAACGAAACCGGGTGGCGGATCGAGAAGGCCGACTGGCTGGCCGCGCTGGACGGGCTGGAGCCGGAACTGCGCGCCGCGCTGGAACTCGCGGCCGAGCGCATCGCGACCTATCATCTGAAACAGAAGCCCGAGGACAGCGACACCACCGACTCGGCCGGCGTCCGGCTCGGCGCGCGGTGGAACGCGATCCAGAATGCCGGCATCTATATCCCCGGCGGCCGCGCGGCCTATCCGTCGTCGGTGCTGATGAACGCGATCCCGGCCAAGGTCGCCGGGGTCGAGCGGCTGGTGATGGTGACGCCGACACCCGACGGCGAGGTCAATCCGCTGGTGCTGGCCGCCGCCTATATCGCAGGGGTCGACGAGATCTGGCGGATCGGCGGCGCGCAGGCGATCGCGGCGCTGGCTTACGGCACCGGACGGATCGCGGCGGTCGACGTGATCACCGGGCCGGGCAATGCCTGGGTCGCCGAGGCGAAACGGCAGCTCTACGGCGTGGTCGGGATCGACATGGTCGCGGGGCCGAGCGAGATCGTCGTGGTCGCGGACGGGAAGAACGATCCTGACTGGATTGCGGCCGACCTGCTCAGCCAGGCCGAGCATGACCCGACCAGCCAGTCGATCCTGTTCACCGACAATGCCGCGTTCGGCAAGGCCGTGGCCGAGGCCGTCGACCTGCAGATCGGCCAACTCGCCACCGCCCAGGTGACGCGGGCGAGCTGGGACGCGAACGGGGCGATCATCGTCACCGCCGATCTGTTCGAGGCGATTCCTTTGGTCGACCGCCTCGCGCCCGAACATCTCGAGCTGGCCTGTGACGATCCGCAAGCCTTGTTCGACCGGGTGCGCCATGCCGGATCGGTGTTCCTCGGCCGGCATACGCCCGAGGCGATCGGCGATTATGTCGCCGGGCCCAACCATGTCCTCCCGACCGGCCGGCGCGCGCGCTTCGCCTCCGGCCTGTCGGTGCTCGACTTCATGAAGCGCACCAGCTTCCTGCAACTCGACCACGCCGCGCTCGGCGCGATCGGCCCCGCCGCCGTGGCGCTGGCCGAGGCCGAGGGCCTTCCTGCCCATGCGAAATCAGTGGCGCTCCGCCTTGCGGGCGACCAGACGGAATTGAATTTATGAGCCGAACCCCCACCCGCTCCGGCGCCCGCTCCAAGGCCCGCGCCGCCGCGCGGCTCGCCGCCACCCAGGCGCTCTATCAGCATGAGATGGAGGGCACGCCGATCGCCAAGCTGCTGCACGAATTCCATCAGCATCGGCTCGGCGCGACGATCGAGGACGCCGAATATGCCGAGGCGGAAGTCGATTTCTTCGACGATATCGTCAAGGGCGCGGCCGCGCGCCAGGCCGAGATCGATGTCGCCATTGCGGGCAAGCTGGCGAAAGGCTGGGCGCTGGAGCGGCTGGACCGATCGATGCGGGCGATCCTGCGCGCCGGGACGTACGAGCTGATGGCGCGGCCGGACGTGCCGACCGCCACGGTGATCACCGAATATGTCGATGTGGCGCACGCGTTTTTCGACAAGCGCGAGGCCGGGTTCGTGAACGGGTTGCTCGATGCGATCGCGAAGGATGTTCGGGTCTAAAAGCCTTCTCCCCTCCGGAGAGAGGGTAGACGAGCGGAGCGAAGTCGGGAGAGGGGCAGTGTTGCTCGGTCCATCTGACACACTACCCCTTTCCCTACCCTCTCCCCGGAGGGGAGAGGGAGTTAAGTGACCGAATCCGAATTCCTCGCCGCGCTCCGCACCCTGCCGCTGCACCCGGCGGCGCGGGGCTTGCGCGACGATACGGCGCTGCTCGATGTCACCGGCCCGCTCGTCCTCACCACCGATACGATGGTCGAGGGGGTGCATTTCCTTGCCACCGACCCCGCCGAGGATATCGCCTGGAAGCTCGGCGCGGTGAATCTCTCCGATCTCGCCGCCAAGGGCGCGCTGCCTTTGGGGATCATGCTCAACTATACGCTCGCGGGCGACGACGCCTGGGACGCGGCGTTCATCGCCGGATTGCGGCAACTCGACTGCAATCTGATCGGTGGCGACACCGTGTCGCTGCCCGCGGGCGCACCGCGCGTGCTCACCCTCACCGCAATCGGCGTGGATGCCGCCGCGCCGCCGCGCTCCGGCGCGCGGACGGGCGACCACCTCTACGTCACCGGCACGATCGGCGACGCCGGGGCGGGGCTCGCCATCGCCCAGGGCGCCTGGGGGCCGGGCGAGCTCCTCGCCGCCTATCGCCGCCCGATGCCGCGCACCGGCGACGGGCGGGCGCTGGCGCCGCACGTCCACGCGATGATGGACGTGTCCGACGGCCTGTTGCTCGATACCGCGCGCATGGCCGAGGCCAGCGGGCTCGCCGTCACCATCGATCTCGCCGCCGTCCCGCTGTCCGACGCCTATCGGCGCTTCGCCGGCGACACCCGCGATACCCGCCTCGCCGCGGCCACCGCGGGCGACGATTATCAGTTGCTGTTCGCGGCGCCGGCCGGCTTCGCGCTTCCGGTTCCCGCCACCCGGGTCGGCAGCTTTGCGGCCGGCACCGGCCTGACCCTGCACGACGGCGCCGACCCTGTCCCGCTGCCGCCGCGCCTCGGCTTCGAACACGCCGCCTGAGCGGCTTGCGCTCGCGGCCTGCCCCTTTATACAACCCCGCAAACCGTTGGCGGCGAAGGCTTTGGCCGAGTCAGCCAGGACACATGAGGGGAAGAGCTACATGACGATCGTCTATGCGGCCATGATTTGCGGCCTGATTGCCGTACTTTATGGAATCATCACCAGCCGACAGATTCTCGCTGCCAGTCCCGGCAACGAGAAGATGCAGGACATCGCCTCCGCCATTGCGGAGGGCGCCAAAGCCTATCTCGGCCGGCAATACCGCACCATCGCGATCGTCGGCGTGGTCGTGGCGATCGTGGTCGGCTATTTCCTCGGCCCGATCTCCGCTGCCGCCTTCGCCATCGGCGCGATCCTGTCGGGCGCGACCGGCTTCATCGGCATGAACGTGTCGGTAAAGGCCAATGTCCGCACCGCGGAGGCCGCACGCACCTCGCTGCAGGGCGGCCTGACCATGGCGTTCCGGTCGGGCGCGGTCACGGGCATGCTGGTGGCGGGCCTTGGCCTGCTCGCGATCACCGGGCTGTTCTGGTTCATGATCGAGCTGCGTCACTACGACCTGGCGGTCCAGGCCGATCGCCGCGTCATCGTCGACTCGCTCGTCGCTCTGGCCTTCGGCGCGTCCTTGATCTCGATCTTCGCGCGTCTCGGCGGCGGCATCTTCACCAAGGCAGCCGATGTCGGCGCCGACCTGGTCGGCAAGGTCGAGGCCGGCATCCCGGAAGACGACCCCCGCAACCCCGCGACCATCGCCGATAACGTCGGCGACAATGTCGGCGACTGCGCCGGCATGGCGGCCGATCTGTTCGAAACCTATGTCGTCACCATCGGCGTCACCATGGCGTCGATCGCGCTGCTGCTGCCGAACGCCGACCACCTGTTCAAGCTGATGACCCTGCCGCTGATCGTCGGCGGCGTGTGCATCATCACCTCGATCATCGGCACTTATATGGTCCGTCTCGGCAAGAGCGGCTCGATCATGGGCGCGCTTTACAAGGGCTTCTGGACCACCGTGATCCTGTCGATCCCGGCAATCTATGTCGCGACCCAATATGTCCTGGGCGACATGAACGCCGTGATCGGTGGCGGGAGCTTCCTCGACGGCGGCGCCGCGGTGACCACCGGCTTCACCGGCATGGCGTTGTTCTGGTGCATGATGATCGGCCTCGCGCTCACCGGCGCTCTGGTGTGGATCACCGAATATTATACCGGCACCAATTACCGCCCGGTCCGCTCGATCGCGAGGGCGTCCGAGACCGGCCACGGCACCAACGTCATCCAGGGCCTTGCAGTCAGCCTCGAAAGCCCTGCCTTGCCGACGATCGTCATCTCGATCGCGGTGATCGCGTCCTATCAGCTCGCCGGCGTGATCGGTATCGCCTTCGGCGCCACCGCGATGCTGGCGCTCGCCGGGATGGTCGTTGCGCTCGACGCGTACGGCCCGGTCACCGACAACGCCGGCGGCATCGCCGAAATGGCCGGCCTGCCCGATGACGTCCGTCACCGCACCGATGCGCTCGATGCGGTCGGCAACACCACCAAGGCGGTGACCAAGGGTTATGCGATCGGCTCCGCCGCCCTCGCTGCGCTCGTGCTGTTCGGCGCCTACACGACCGACTTGGGGATATACTTCCCCAACCTCGCGGTCGATTTCTCGCTCTCCAACCCGTACGTCATCGTCGGCCTGCTGCTCGGCGCGCTGCTGCCGTTCAGCTTCGGCGCGTTCGGCATGACCGCGGTCGGCCGGGCGGCGGGTGCGGTCGTCGAGGACGTCCGCGCCCAGTTCCGCGACAATCCGGGGATCATGGAGGGCACGGTTCGCCCGAATTATGCCCGGACCGTCGATCTCGTCACCAAGGCGGCGATCAAGGAGATGATCATCCCGTCGCTGCTGCCGGTGCTCGCGCCGATCGCGGTGTATTTCATCATCACCGCCGTGGCGGGCCAGGCGAGCGGCTTTGCGGCGCTCGGCGCGCTGCTGCTCGGCGTGATCGTCTCCGGCCTGTTCGTCGCCATCTCGATGACCTCGGGCGGCGGCGCATGGGATAATGCCAAGAAATATATCGAGGACGGCAATCACGGCGGCAAGGGCAGCGAGGCCCACAAGGCCGCGGTGACCGGCGACACGGTCGGCGATCCCTATAAGGACACGGCGGGCCCCGCCGTGAACCCGATGATCAAGATCACCAACATCGTCGCGCTGCTGCTGCTCGCGGCGCTGGCGGCGCACGGCGTGGCCGGCTGATCCAATCCAGAGCTTGTCCCTCCGGGCTCGATTGATCGAGTCCGGAGCGAGATCTTCGAAAAGCCCGCCCGGTCCCGCACCGGGCGGGTTTTTTGCATGATAGGCGCCGCACAATCCGTCGACCGAGCTCGTAAGGAATTGCTTCGAAAGCAGTTTTGGCACGGATCTGGATGGAATATCGATTGCGCCGGTTGAGGGGATCGACCGATACGGATGTGGGGCGTTCGGGGGAGAGTCGTTTGCGATATTTGCTGTGGAGTGCGACCGCGCTCCTGTCCTTGGCTGCAACGGCCGTTGCGGCACCCGTGCCGCAAACCGCGCCGGCACCCGCCCCCGCCACGCTCGTGCCGCTCGAAAGCTATGCGCAGCTTCCCTTCATGGAGCAGCCCGAACTGTCGCCCGACGGCACGAGGATCGCTGTGCGGATGGCTGTGAAGGGCAAATCCCGGCTGGCGATCGTGCCGCTGGGCGATGTGAAGCATACCGTGCTGATCGATCCCGGCGAGTCCGACGTGCGCGGCTGGGAGTGGGTCAATGACGAATGGCTGATCCTGCGCGTCGGCGCGCCGAGCGATGTCGAGGGCGACAGCTGGTACGCCACCCGCGCCTTTGGCGTCAGTGCAGACGGGACGAAGATGGTGCCGCTGGCGGCGCGCGCGGCGGCACAGAATGCGGACGACGTGCTGTGGATCGCGCATGACGGATCGCCGCATATCCTGCTGTCGATGCAGACATCGGTCTATTACGAGAATCGCGGATATTGGCCCGAGGTGAATGATTTCGACATCTCGACCGGCAAGTTCAAGACGGCCATGTCCTCCACCCAGGACGTGAGGAACTGGGTCGCCGACGGCACCGGCGTAGTCCGCATGGGCATCGCCTATAACGATACGACCCGCACCTACAAAACGCTCTACCGCGACAATCGCGACCAGGTGTTCCGGACCCTGAGCCGCGCCCGTGGACCCGGCGCCTCGCCCGCGAACGTGCCGGCCCTGTTCCTTCCCGAGCCCGGCAAGGCGATCACCTTCAGCGACGACGAGGCGGGCTTCACCGCGCTCTACGGTTTCGACCTGCCGACGCTGCAGCGCGGCGACAAGCTGTTCGGCGTTGCCGGCTACGACCTGGGCGAGCTGATCGCCGGTGACGGCGGCACCAAATTGATCGGCGTGCGCTACAGCGATACGCGGCCGCGCACGCATTGGTTCGATCCCGATCTCGCCAATATCCAGGAGCAGATCGACAAGAGCGTCGGGTCCCGACAGGCGCACATCGTCTCCTGGAACCGCGATTTCACCGTCCTGCTCGTGCTGGTGACGGGCGCCGACCGGCCGGGGACCTATTATGTGTTCCGGACCGCCGAGGGGGCGATGCACATCCTGGCCAAGACCAATGCCGATCTCGGCCCCGAGGCATCCTCGCCGGTCAGCACGATCCGGTACAAGGCGCGCGACGGCCTGGATATTTCCGCCGTCCTCACCTTGCCGCGCGGCAAGGCGGCGAAGGGCCTGCCGCTGATCCTGATGCCGCATGGCGGCCCTGCCGTGCGAGACGACGAGAGCTGGGACTGGCAGGCGCAGTTCCTCGCCAGCCGCGGCTATGCCGTGCTGCAGCCCAATTATCGCGGCTCCTCGGGGTTCGGGACGGCGTTCGCCGACAAGGGTCGCGGGCAATGGGGCCTGGCGATGCAGGACGACCTGACCGATGCGGTCAAATGGGCGGCCGAGCAGGGCATCGCCGATCCGAAGCGCATCTGCATCGTCGGCGCTTCCTATGGCGGCTACGCGGCGCTCCGCGCGGCGCAGCGCGACCGCGGCGTCTATCGCTGCGCTGTCTCCTATGCCGGGGTGTCGGATCTTCCGGCGATGATCCATTATGACGGCAAGTTCCTGACGGGTGGACAAAGCAAGGACTGGTTCCGGTCCCAGGCCCCCGATCTGCGCGGCGTTTCGCCGATCAATTTTGCCGCGGACTTCAGCATTCCCGTGCTGATCATGCACGGCCG
>NZ_JAQGLC010000281.1 GCF_028293085.1 Sphingomonas bacterium | reverse complement strand
GCGAACGTCGCCGAGCGCTATCTGCGCAAGGGCAGCAAGGTCTATATCGAGGGCGCGCTCCAGACCCGTAAGTGGCAGGACGCCCAGGGCCAGGACAAATATTCGACCGAGATCGTGCTGCAGGGCTTCAATTCCGTGCTGACGATGCTCGACGGCGCTCCGGGTGCCGGTGGCGGATCCGGCGGCGGTGGCGGCGGCCAGCGCGACGATTTCGGCGGCAATGACGATTTCGGCGGCGGATCCCCGGGCGGATTCGGCGGCGGCGCGAGCCGTGGCGGCGGGGCTGCCCCGAGCCGCGGCAGCAGCAGCTTTGCGGACGATCTCGACGACGACGTGCCCTTCTGAGCGTTTCGCGCGTTGATCCGGCATGTGTGAGTCTTCTCCGGCCAGATCGGTCGCGACGTCAGGCTGGCGGATCGACGACGCGGCACGCGCCGAAACCATCGCCGCCCACAACATCGAATCGCTGCACGGCAGCGACGGGCTGAAGCAGATCACCGATTTCGCCGCCGCTTTGTGCGAGGCGCCGGTCGCTTTGGTCAATCTCGTCGAGCAGCGCCGCCAGACCTTCATCGCCCGCACCGGCTATGACGCGCCGGAGGGGCGGGCCGAGACCAGCTTCTGCGCGGTCGCGATGCTCGAGCCCGAGATCATGGTGGTGCCCGATGCGACGCGCGATCCGCGCTTTGCCGACAATCCCCAGGTGACGGGCGCGCCGTTCATCCGCTTCTACGCCGGCGCGCCCTTGCTGTCGGACGATGGGATTCCGCTCGGCTCGCTCTGCGTGATCGATACGGCCCCGCGCGACGGACTGACGCCATTGCAGTATCAGGGCCTGGCGACCCTCGCCGAAGCGGTGATGGCGCGGCTGCGGGACAGCCGCGACGCCGCGGCGTGGCGCGCGACCGAGAATGCCACCCACCGTGCGCTCAACGAGAGCCATAGCCGCTTCCGCGTGCTCGCCGATTCCATGCCGCAGATGGTGTGGTCGACGCTGCCCGACGGCTATCACGATTATTACAACGCCCGCTGGTACGAGTTTACCGGCATGCCGGAAGGATCGACCGACGGCGAGGAGTGGAACGGCATGTTCCACCCCGACGATCAGGAACGCGCCTGGGAGACATGGCGACATTCGCTGGCGACCGGCGATCCCTATCAGATCGAGTATCGGCTGCGGCGCGCTGATGGCGATTATCGCTGGACGCTGGGCCGGGCGCTTCCGCTGCGCGATGAAACCGATACGATCGTCCGCTGGTTCGGCACCTGCACCGATATCCATGAGCAAAAGCAGGCGAGCGAGGAGCGCGAGGTGATCGCGCAGGAGCTGAGCCACCGCATCAAGAACATCTTCGCGGTGATTGCCGGGCTGGTCGGCTTCGCCGCGCGGGCCAAGCCCGAGCTGGCGAGCATCACCGAGGATCTGCGCGAGCGGATCACCGCGCTGGGCCGCGCGCATGATTTCGTCCGGCCGCACAGCGCGCAATCGCGGCCGGCGGTGGCGCAGAACAGCCTGCACGGCCTGCTCGGCGAGCTGTTCCGCCCCTATCAGGCCGCCGACACGCCGCGGATCGTCATCACCGGCGCCGATGTCGATATCGACGACCGCTCGACCACGCCGCTCGCTCTGCTGTTCCACGAGCTTGCCACCAACGCGACCAAATATGGCGCGCTGTTGAGGGACGATGGCCGGATCGGGCTCGACATCTCCACGGGAGAACCAACCATCGTCCTGCGCTGGAGCGAAACCGGTGGACCGCCGGTTACCGCACCCAGCGCGATCATGGGGTTCGGATCGCAACTGGTGGAGATGAGCGCGGTGCGCCAGCTCGGTGGAACGGTGACGCGGGAGTGGCTGCCCGAGGGGCTGGTGATGATTATCGAGGTGCCGCGAACCGCGTTCAGCCGTCGCTGACGCCGCGATCGAGCAGGATCAGATCGTCGTTGGCGGCGCCGCCATGCGGCGTCCCGGCACTGGCCATCGCCGCGGCGGCGAGGATGGCCGCTTCGGAAAAAGGCTTGCGGATATAGCCGATCGCGCCCTCGGCCGCGCCGATCTGCGCCGGATTGGCGGTGACGAAGATCACCTTCACACCGTAATCGCGCGCCAGCGTCGTTGCGAGCGCGGGACCGGTGGGCCCGTCGCGCAGATTGACGTCGACCAGCGCGAAATGACAGTCGTCCGCCGCCTCGATCGCCGTGCTGCGATCGGCCGCAATTGCTTTCACGCGATAGCCGGCGTCGGTCAGGATTCTCTCCAGATCGAGCGCGACGAAGATCTCGTCTTCAACAATGAGGGCGGTCTTGGACATTGATTCTTCCGAGGTTCCTGTCTTCAACACGCCGACAGGGCCTCAGGTTCCCTGATCCAGATCAACTTTTCAGCAGGAACACCGCATGCTCGGCGAAGAAATTGGCCGCGGCGGAGGTGGTGCGCTTGTCGCCCGAGAGGAACCAGGCGCCCTCGACGGTGATGCCGCGGCCTTTCACGAACGCACGGAAATCGTCGATCGTGAGGTGATGGATATTGGGCGTGTCATACCATTCCTCGGGCAGCAGCCGCGTCACCGGCATGCGCCCGCCCCACATCAGGGACGTGCGGCCGCGCCAATGCGCAAAATTGGGGAAGGAGACGAAGGCGCGCCGGCCGATGCGGAGCAGGTGATCGAGGACGACGTCAGGACGTCGCGTGGTCTGCAACGTCTGGCTGAGGATCGCGTAATCGAAACTGGCGTCGGGATAATCGGCGAGATCCGAATCGGCATCGCCCTGGATCACCGACAGCCCGCGTGACACCGCCGCCTCGACATTGCCCGCATCGAGCTCGAGCCCGCGCGCATCGACACCTCTGGCGTCGCGCAATGCCGCCATCAGCGCGCCGTCGCCGCAGCCGACATCGAGCACGCGGCTGCCCGGCGCGACATTGTCGGCGATGACGGCGAGATCGGGGCGGAGACTCACGCCGCCGCCTCGTACACGCCGGGGAAATAGCGCTGCATGAACAAAGTCGTATCGGTTACCCGCTCCCAGCCAAGCGCTTCGTACACGCCATGCGCGTCGCGCGTGCCCAAGATCCAGCGCCGCAGTCCCTGGAGCTCGGACAGACCCTGCAGCGCCGCCACCATCGCGCGGGCGATGCCCTGGCCGCGATGCGCCTCCAGCACATAGACATCGGCGAGATAGGCGAAGGTCGCCCCGTCACTCACCACGCGCGCGAAGCCGATCTGGGCGTCGCCGTCGAATGCCCCCACGCAAAAGGAACCGCGGATCGCCCGCTCCACGACATCGCGCGGGATGCCGGCCGCCCAATAGCTCCTGACGAGATAGGCATGGATCGCCTCGGCCTGCATCTCGGCTCGATCGGTGGTCAGACGGACGGCGGTCAGGCGCCCGCCCTCAGGAAACCGTCGATCACCCGGTTCATCCCCGGCGAATCGAGCAGGAAGGCGTCGTGGCCGAACGGGCTGTTGAGCTCGACGAAGCTGACCGGCGCGCCGGCCGCATTGAGCGCATGGACGATCGCGCGCGATTCGGGGGTCGGATAGAGCCAGTCGGTGTCGAAGCTGATCAGGCAGAAGCGCGCCTTGCTTGCCCGGAAGGCGTTGGCGAGATGCCCGCCATGCTCCTCGGCCAGATCGAAATAATCGGTCGCCCGCGTGATGTAGAGATAGGAGTTCGCGTCGAACCGGTCGACGAAGCTGATCCCCTGGTGGCGCAGATAGCTTTCGACCTGGAAATCGGCATCGAAGCCGAAGCTCTTGGCCGAGCGCGTCTGGAGGCGGCGGCCGAATTTCTCGGTCAGGCCGGCCTCGGACAGATAGGTGATGTGCGCGGCCATCCGCGCAACCGCCAGACCGGCCGCCGGGGGGTCGCCCGACGCGTAATAATCCCCGCCACGCCAGTTTGGATCGGCCATCACCGCCTGGCGGCCGACTTCGTGGAAAGCGATGTTCTGCGCGGTGTGGCGCGCGGCCGACGCGATCACCACCGCCGCACGGACGCGATCGGGAAAGGTCGCCGACCAGCTGAGCGCCTGCATGCCGCCCATCGAGCCGCCGATCACCGCCGCGAGCGTCCCGACGCCGAGATGATCGAGCAGCATCGCCTGGGCGCGGACCATGTCGCGGATGGTGATGACCGGAAAGCTCATGCCCCAGGGCTGTCCGGTCGCCGGATTGATCGTGGCCGGGCCCGACGATCCGGTGCAGCCGCCGAGCACATTGGCGCAGATAACGAAGTGGCGCGCCGGATCGACCGGCTTGCCGGGGCCGACCAGCCGCACCCACCAGCCGGGCTTGCCGGTGATCGGGTGGTTGCTCGCGACATTCTGGTCGCCAGTCAGCGCGTGGCAGATCAGGATCGCGTTGCCGCCGTCCGCATCGAGCGTGCCATAGGTCTCATAGGCGATATCGACCGGCGACAGCAGCGCGCCGCCATCGAGCCGGAGCGGCCCGGGCAGGGTGACGTGGCGGGCAAGCCCGAAGCGCGTATCGTCCGGCATCGACGCGGCGTTAGGCGTGGAGCGCCAGCCGTTCAAGCATGGGCATGAACCGCCATGATCGCCTCGGCCGCCATCCGCCCGGTCTGGGCGCCGCCATTCATGTATCCGGGATAGGCATCAGACAGATGCTCGCCGGCGAACTGCAGCCGGCCCGACAGCGCGTGATGCTTCGGCCCGCTCTCGCCCTCGACCCAGATCAGCTCGCCGAACCGGGTGAGCTGGCCGGGGCGGAAATTGACATAGGCGCCGAGCGTCAGCGGATCGCGGTGCCAGCCGGTGCGGCGCACCGCACCGCTCATCGCCGCGCCGAAGCCCGGTACGCCGCCCTCGGCCAGGCCGGCGAAGCGCCGCGCGAGCTGGACCGGATCGACCGAGTCCGCCGCGGTGACCTCGTCGCCGCCGAGGAACCAGGTCCAGACGCTGCCCGGCGCCTCGCCCGGCCGGACGCCGCCGTCCCAGCCGAGCGCCGCGCCGGCCTGCGCGTCGGTCTGCCATAATTCGCCGCCGCGCCCGATCGGCCCTTCCCAGGGGCGTGACGTCATGACGGCCTGGATCTTCTCGTTATAACCGAGATCCACCTCGGCGATGAAGCGCCGCCACAAGGGCGGCAATGGCACGCGGAAATCGATCTGCCGCATCAGCGGCGCCGGCACCGCGACGATCACCGCGCCGGCAAGCGCGACCGTACCGTCGAGGAAGTGGAGGCTCACCCCCGCACCATGCGGCTCGATCCGGAGCAGGCGCTTGCCGCTCTCGATCCGGTCGCCGAGCTTTGCCGCCATCGCCGCGATCAGCGCACCGCTGCCGCCCTCGATCAGGAAACGCTCGTCGCTGTGGCTGAGCACGTCGATCCGCTCGCCCTCGACCGTCGGCAGGTTGAAGATCAGCTCGATCGCCGATGCCTGGCCGGGCTCGACGCCATATTCGGTGCGGCTGGTCGCCTCCATCAGCTGGCGCACCCAGGGTTGCGTCATCTTGCTGGCGTGCCGGTCGAGATAGGCGCTGATCGACAGGCGATCGAGCTCGCGCGCGGTGGGCGCATAATTCTTGTCGAGGCGATCGGAATCCGCGGCAATCTGCGCCGCGATCGGGCGCAGCGCATCGGCGAGCGCGGCCGGCGGCAGCTCGGTGCCGTCCGCAAGCACCATGGTGCGGTGCGCTTCGCCCTTGCGGTCGATCAGCCCGACGCCGAAGGCCCTGGCCAGCTTGTGCATGTCGTCATGATCGGTGTTGACCAGCTGGCCGCCAATCTCCATCGGCACGCCGCCATCCGCCGGCCGGTGGGTGAACATGCGGCCGCCGAGCCGGGGGCGCGCCTCATAGACGCGCGCGTCGATCCCGGCCTGAGTCAGATGCCACAACGCGGTCAGCCCGGCGATGCCCCCGCCGATGATCGCGACCGGCCCGTGGATCGGTGCGGCGCGGAGCGGCCGGGGAATGGCGGCGACAAGGCCCGCCGCGCCGAGCGCCTTGAGCAGCGCGCGGCGACTGAGCCCGGGCGAGCCCTCGACCGGCGGCTTCTCGCCGGCCGAAGCGAGGTTCATCCGGCGCGCGGATTCCAGCGCCCCCCAGAAAGTCGAACTTCCCCGCATCAAGCCTCCCCGGTTTCGCGCTTCCTACCAGTTGTACGGCCGAGCGCCAGCTTGCCTTAGCGAAAGCCATGAGCCATGCGGGCGGCCATGCTGCCCTTTGCCCGCATCACCATCATCGGCATCGGCCTGATCGGGTCCTCGATCGCCCGTGCGGTGCGTGCCGAGATGCCGACGGTGCGGCTGACCGGCTATGACGCCGATGCCGGGGTCCGCAGCGTCGCCGACGAACTCCAGCTGTTCGACGACGTCACCGATACCGCCGGCGCCTCGGTGATCGACGCCGATCTCGTCATTTTCTGCGTGCCCGTCGGCGCTATGGGCGCCGCCGCGGCCGAGATCGCCGCCGATTTGCCCGCCGACGCGATCGTCAGCGATGTCGGATCGTGCAAGGAAGAAGTGGCGCGCGCGCTGGCCGAGGCGCTGCCCGGCGCGACGATCATCCCGGCGCACCCCGTCGCCGGCACCGAGCGGAGCGGGCCCGAGGCGGGCTTCGCCACCCTGTTCCACAAGCGCTGGTGCATCGTCACCCCGCCCGAAGGCGCCGATCCGCTCGCGGTCGAGCGGGTCAGCGAATTCTGGCGCCGGCTGGGCGCCGAGGTGGAGATCATGGAGCCCGCCCATCACGACCGCGTGCTCGCCATCACCAGCCATTTGCCGCATCTGATCGCCTACACCATCGTCGGCACCGCCTCCGACATGGAGGAGGTGACGCGGAGCGAGGTGATCAAATATTCGGCGGGCGGCTTCCGCGACTTCACCCGCATCGCCGCATCCGACCCGACGATGTGGCGCGACGTGTTCCTCGCCAATCGCGAAGCGGTGCTCGACATGCTGCAGCGCTTCTCCGAGGATCTGTCGGCGCTGCAACGCGCGATCCGCTGGGGCAAGGGCGACGAATTGTTCGAGCTGTTCAGCAAGACCCGGGCGATCCGCCGCGGCATCATCGAGCAGGGCCAGGACGATCCGGCACCCGATTTCGGCCGGACGCACGATTAAGCTGCTCCCTCACCCTCTCCCGCATGCAGGAGAGGGAGAAGAAAAGAGCCGTCCTTATTTCTCCAGCGCGTTGATCGCCTCATGCACCCGGCGCTCGGCCTCGGCGCGGGGCAGGCCCGGCGGAATCTGCTCGCCGAAGCGGAAGGTCACGATGCCGGCATGCTTGGGGCCGTGCTTGGGCCAGACCGACCCGCTGTCGATCGCGATCGGGACGACGGGGATCTTGAGCATCTGATAGAGGCCGGCAAAGCCGGCGCGGAGCGGCGGCTGCTCGCCGGGGGGCACGCGGGTGCCTTCGGGGAAGATCAGGATCGAGCGGCCCAGCGCCAGTTCAGTCTGCCCTTCGCGCACCATCCGGCGCAGCGCGCCCGCCGACGCCTCGCGATCGACGACGATGACGCCATAGCGTCGCGCCGCCCAGCCCCAGACCGGGATCGACGCAAGCTCCTGCTTCATCACGATCGCCGGCGTGCGCAGCATCCGCCCGAGCTCGAGCGTCTCGTACATCGCCTGGTGCTTGGCCGCGTAGATCACCGGGCCGTCGGAGAATTGCTCGCCCTCGATCCGGCGGTGGATGCCGAGGATATGCTCGGTCGCCCAGCCGTGGAACTTGGTCCAGATATGGGTGTGGACGATCAGCGCCTTGCGGCCGAACAGCGCGGTGACTGGCGTCAGCAGCACGATCGGCACCGAGATGCCGTAGAAGATGATCATGAACAGGATCGTGCGAACCCAGTTCATGCGCCGATCCCCAGCCACAATGCCACGCGGCGGAGCAGCAGCTTGTTATATTCCGCGACGAGCAGGCCGTAGCGCGGGCTGCTCGGCACGCCGTCACCCAGCACGGTGACGTCACTGCCGAGCGCATGGGTCAGCTCCAGCGTCGCCCGCGCGAGGTGCCAGTCCGAGGTGACCAGCCGGACCGAGCGATAATGGTGCCGCTTCACCCAATCCGCGGTCTCCTCCGCGTTGGAGCGGGTATCGACCGCCTCGCGGCCGAGATCGATGCAGCAGGCGAACAGAGCGGGCGTCTCGTGATATTCGAGCGCGAGATCGATCGGCCGCACCTCGGGCGCGACCCCGGTCACCAGCATGCGCTTCGCCGCATGGGCCTTGAGCAGCTCGATGCCGCGATCGATCCGCCCCGCCCCGCCGGTCGGCACCACGATCGCATCGGTGTTCGAATGTTGGAGCGGCCCGGGCATGGCGAGCAGGAACAGCGCGAAGCCGAGCGCCCAGAGGAGCGCGATGACGCCAAGGATGCGAATGATCACAGGATCTTCCTCAACGCGCCGAGCACCGCCGTGCGCGCCGCGAAGGTCGCGAGCAAGGCGAAGGCGATCGGCAGCATCACCAGCAGCAGCCAGTCGCGCGTCGAAAGCTGCAAGCCGCCAAGCAGGTCCGAGCCCAGGGTCGCGAGCTGTAGCCCGACCAGTCCGACCAGCCCGGCCGCGAAAGCGGTGCCGAGCATCCCGCCGAACAAGGTATCGAGCGCGATCCTGCGCTGGAACAGCCGCGCGACCTGCACATCGGTCGATCCCAGCATGTGCAGCACTTCGATCGTGTCGCGGTGCGTCTCGAGGCCCGCCCGCGCCGCGAGGATGACGACCGCCGCGGTCGCCCCCGCCATCAGCAGCACCAGCCCGAGCGCGAGCCAGGTGACCATGTTCATGAAATTGCTGACCGGCGACATCCAGGCCTCATGCCGGTCGATCCGAGCGGCCGGCGCGACCGCCTGGACCGCGCTCGTCACCCGCGCGACCGCCGCATCGGTGCCGACGCCCAGATCGACGTCGATCATTGCGGGCACCGGCAGATCGGGATCGGCGCCGTCGGGGCCGAGCCAGGGACGGAGCAGCCGGGCGAGCTCGACGCGGTCGACCTCGGCCGCGCGCTGTACCTCGGGCAGGCCGCGCAGCACCGCCAGCGCCTTGGCGGTCTGCGCCTCCCGCGCGCGATCGCCCGGCTCGACGATCTGCACCGTCAGCCGCCCGGCGAGCTGGCGGTCGAGCAAATTGGCGGCGCTCAGCGTGCCGAGCCCGAGCGCGGCGGCGAGCACCGTCAGGAACAGCATGATCGCCATGATCCACATCATCGCGCGCGTGCCCCGGCTCTCGTCGAGCAGGCGGCGATCGGCGGCCGACGTGATCAGGCGGACGCTCATGCGTCGGAATCGGCGGGCTGGACGGGCGGGAAGCGCAGGGATCCGGTCGGATCGAGCAGCCGGCCCTTGTCGAGCCGCATCATGTGGGCGTTGGGGATGCGGCCGAGCAGATGGAAATCATGCGTCGCGACGACCACGGTGGTGCCAAGCCGGTTGAGCGAATCGAACAGATGGAGCAGCCGTTCCGCCATGTCGGGATCGACATTGCCGGTCGGCTCGTCGGCGACGAGGATCTCGGGCCGGCCGATCACCGCGCGGGCGATGGCGACGCGCTGCTGCTCGCCGCCCGAAAGGGTCGGCGGCTTGGCATGGACCCGGTCGGACAGGCCGACCCAGGCGAGCATCTCGCGCACCGGCGCCTCGACATCGCTTTCGGACACGCCCGAGACGCGCAGCGGGAGCGCGATATTGTCATAGGCCGACAGGTGCGGGACGAGCCGGAAATCCTGGAACACCACGCCAATGCGGCGGCGGAAACCCGGCAGCCTTTTCCGGGGAAGCGTCACCGCATCCTCCCCGAACAGCCGGATCAGCCCGCGCGTCGGGCGCTGCGAGAGATAGAGCAGCTTGAGCAGTGACGTCTTGCCGGCACCGCTCGCGCCGGTGAGGAAGTAGAAGGATCCGGTCGACAGCGTGAAGCTGACGTCGGACAACGTCTCCTGGCCGGTGCCGTAGCGCAGCCCTACATTCTCGAACTGGACGATATTCGCCATTATCGGCGCGATGCTCGCTTCCTGCCTATGCCCCGCCATCGCCATCGCACGTTCCGGGCGCGTGCGACAAGCGTGAGCGGCCGAAACACTTGCCACGGGCCGCCGGTGCGTGCTTAGTTTCGGGACAGGCGCCGGGCGGCCCGGAATGCCGGAAGCGGCCCAAGATGATCCTCGAATGCACCCAATGCCGGACGCGGTACCTCGTTCCCGATTCAGCGATCGGGTCCGAAGGGCGGACCGTGCGGTGCGCAAGTTGCAAGCATAGCTGGTTCCAGCCGGGCCTGATCCTCGATCTGGTCGCCCGCGCCGAGGCGCCGGCCCAGCGCCCCGGCCCGCCCCAGGCCCCCGATGTCGAGATCGCGACGCCCGGCACCGCGCCCGATTACGATGCGTTCGCGCATCAGCCGCCCTTCCGCCCGCGCCGCAACCCGGCCCGGCGCTGGACGATGGCGGCATTCGCGGCCGGCTTTGCGATGCTCGTGGGCGCGGCCGCGATCCTCTATTCGGGCGCGCCGGGGCTCGCCAAGCAGTTCGGCCTGCCGATCGGCGCCGCCGAAACGCCGCTGCAGATCGTAAACAATCCGATCGAGCGCCGCGACCTCGAAAATGGCAGCGAGATGTTCGCGATCAGCGGCAAGATCGTCAATCCGACCGACCAGCGCCAGCCCGTGCCCGATATCCGCGCCAATCTGACCGATTCGCAGGATCGCCTCGTCTATAGCTGGACGATCCGCCCCGAGGCGGTGACGCTGGCGCCGCGCGGATCGATCGAGTTCAACAGCGCGAAGCTGGACGTGCCGGTCAATTCGAAGAAGCTGGTGCTGAGCTTTTCCGGCGAAGCCGCGCCGTAACCAGCGCGAAGCGACCGCCGTGCAGCAAGGTCGCGGCGACCATGCCCATGCCCGAGGCGAAGACCAGGCCGGTCAGCCCCGCGCCGTGATGGATCAGCCACCAGCCCGCGCCGCCGGTGACCAGGAAAAAGGCGATGATGCTGTTGGCCCCCGCCGCCACCTGGTCGCCGAGCGAGCGCAGCGCATAGACGAACACGATCTGCACCCCGTCGAACAGGATGAAGGGCGCCCATAAGGGCACCATCGCCAGCGCGAGCAGATGGACCTCGCCGGTCGCCGGAAACAGGGCGACGACACCTCCACGCCCGACCACCAGCAGCAGCGAGAG
>NZ_JAQGLC010000267.1 GCF_028293085.1 Sphingomonas bacterium | reverse complement strand
TCTTGCCGGCGGCGACCACGTCGGGATCGAACGTCATCCCCATGTAATTATAGGTGCCCAGCAGGATCGTCTCCTTGCCCTTGATCACCGCGACGGTCGGCGATTTCACCTCGTCCATGACGATGGCGAAGGGGTCGCGCACGCCGGTGTCGAGCAGCGCCTGGCGCTCGGCGATCAGCGCGTCGTATTTGGTGAACAGGTCGCGCTCGGGCGCGATCACCGGCGGATCGATCGGCGGGGCGTCGGCGGTCTGGGCGGAATCGGTCATCGGTTCAGCCTTTCAGCTTCATCACCGCGTCGACGAGTTGGCCGACCGTCTCGATCTCCGCCTGCATGTTCATCGTGATGATGATCTCGAATTCGTCCTCGATCGCAGCGACGAAATCCATGACCGTCAGGCTGTCCCATTCGAGATCGCCCTGGAAGGTCGTCGCATCGGAGAGCGCGACGCCCTTCTTGTTGAAGGGTTCGATCAGGCCGGTGACGGTATCGAAAACGTGTGCGCGGTCGCTCAAAACATATCCCCGGAAGAGTGATGCCGCGCCCTGCCAAGAAAATGCGGCGGCTTTCTGACGATCCTATAGCAGGCTGGCCCGACGATGCCACCGCACGGTCACATTGGTCCGGATTTCCCTGTTCCGCGCGAATAACAGGGAAATTAACAGGGAAATTTTGTTTTTCGGGCAATTCCCGGGCGATTCGGCGGTAATATTATCCTGTATAATCAGTGTATTATATCTGGTTTTCCCTGTTATCCAGGAACAGGGAATTTCGGCCCCGGAGCAGGGAAAATTCCTGGCCGGAACAGGGAAATCGCGTTTCGGAACAAGCCGGAACCGGGCCGGCCTGCGGAGGAGAGCGATCCTGGAGGGAATCCTGCGAACCATGACCAAAGACACTGACATGACCGGGCGGATGATTGAATCAAGCAACGGATGAGCTGTCGCGACCGGCAATACATGACTCCAACCCCTTTTCGGACCGCTTGTCAGAAAGGGTCGACTGATTGGCAAAGCGGGGTGCTCGTGGCAGGTTGCGCGGATGGAACAGGCACCGACGCCCCGCAGTTTCGATCCCAATGCGGCCAATGTGCTCCGCAATGTCCAGACGATTCACGTGCAGCTGAGTGCGATGGCGGACCAGAAGGCGAGCATCCTGATGGGCGCGAGCTTCGTGATCTTCACCATCACGATCAACCAGAGCCACGAAACCCTGCCGCCGCTGCCGTTGCTCGTACTGGGCAGCTTCGCTTTTGTGAGTGCGATACTGACCGTGCTGGCGATCATTCCAAAGACCAGGATGCCGGCGGATGCCCCGATCAACCTGATGTTCTTCGGATCGTTCACGCAATTGCCGCAGGAGGTCTATGTCGACCGGATCGTCGACGCGATGACCGATCCGGAAACGATGCTGCGGACGGTGGCCGCCGACCTCTACGGCAACGGCCAGGTGCTCCACCGGAAGAAATATCGCTATCTGGAGCTGGCCTACAAGGTGTTCCTGACCGGCCTGGTGGCGTCCGCGATCGTTTTCGTCGCGCAATATCTGTGATCAGAGCAGCCCGTTCGCCCGGTACCATGCCGCGGTATCGGCGAGACCCTGCGGGGTAGCGACCCGGGGCCGCCACAGCGCCGGATCGGGGCGGTGGGCGGGATCGATCGTCCAGTCGGGATGGCAGAAATAATCGACGCGATCGGCGGTCAGCCTGGCCTTGTCGCCGCGTAACAGCCGGTCGCCTTTTGCCGCGAGCGACAGGAGCGCCCGGGGGAGGGCAAGGGGCAGCACCCGCTGGCCCACCGCCGCACCGATCGCGCGCGCGAAATCGTGATGGCTCCAGCCGCCCTCGACGCCATCATCGGCTTCGAGAATGACCCGGCCCGGATCCTTGTCGACCAGCGCGAGCAGCAGGCGAGCGAGGTCGCCGACCTCGATCACCGACATCCTGCCCGGCGGGGGCAGCAGCGCGAGGCCGAACCTGGCCATGCGGAACATGTCGCGCATATCCATGTCGCCGGGGCCGTAGATCGCGGGTGGACGCACCATGGTCCAGTCGAGGCTGGACGATGCCACGACATGTTCGGCACCGGCCTTGGACCAGCCATAGTCGGACAGGGCCGGCTCGCGCGCCGCGAGCGAGGAGACGTGAAGGAACCGCCGGACGCCGGCATCGGTGGTCGCATCGACGATCGCCTGGGTGCCGGCGATGTTGCCCGCCGCGAAGCCGGCGCGATCGAGAGCATTGACGATGCCCGCGACGTGGATCACCGCATCGGCGCCGCGTACGAGGGTGCTCAGCGCCATGGATGCGTCGAGCGCGCCGGACACCCAGGTCACGCGCGGGAGATCGGGTTGCGGGCGGCGGGCGAGGGCGCGGACCTCATGCCCGGCCTGGACCGCCAGCTCGATCAGCTTGCGGCCGACGAATCCGGTGCCGCCGGTGATCGCCAGCAGCTTCACAGCAGCGCCATGTGGTTGCGGTGGACGAGCGCGGCGCGCGGCGCATAGCCGAGGATCGCAGCGAGCGCGTCGCTGCGCTTGCCGGTGATGCGCGCGGCGTCGGCTGCGTCATATTCAGCGAGCCCGCGTGCCAGCGGCCTGCCGTCCGGTCCGCAGATCGCGACGAGATCGCCGCGGCGGAACTTGCCTTCGACCCGGACGGCGCCGGCCGCGAGCAGGCTCTTGCCGCCGACCAGCGCGCGGGCGGCGCCGGCGTCGATATGGATCTCGCCCTTGGCGGTCAGGCCGCCGGCCAGCCAGGCCTTGCGGGCAGGCGCGGTCTTTTCCGCGACGAAGATGGTGCCGTGGCCGCTATCCGCGAAGGCGGAGAGGGGGCTTGTCGCATGTCCGGAGACGATGGCGAGATGCGCCCCGGCGGCGGTCGCGATCCGGGCGGCGGCGATCTTCGAGACCATGCCCCCCGATCCCATGCCCGAGCCGGAGCCCCCATCGGCCATCGCCTCGATCCTGGCGTCGATGCGCTCGACGCGTGCAATCAGCGTCGCGCCGGGATTGGTCGTGGGGTTGGCATCGTACAGGCCGTCGACGTCGGACAGCAGGATCACGCCCTGCGCCCCGGCTGCCTGGCCGACGCGCGCGGCGAGGCGGTCATTGTCGCCGAAGCGGATTTCCTCGGTCGCGACGCTGTCATTCTCGTTGATCACGGGCACGACGCCGAGCGCGAGCAGGCGGTTGAGCGTAGCGGCGGCGTTGAGATAGCGGCGCCGGTCCTCGAGATCGTCGAGCGTGACGAGGATCTGCGCCGCGGTAAGGCCTTCCGCGCCGAGCAATTCGGCCCAGACCTGGCTGAGCGCGATCTGGCCGGTCGCTGCGGCGGCCTGGGCGTCCTCGAGGCTGGCGCGGCCACCCTTGGGCAGTTTCAGGCGCCGCGCGCCGAGCGCGATCGAGCCCGAAGAGACGACCGCGATTTCCTGGCCGGCCTTTGTGCGCGCGGCGATGTCGGCGACGAGGCTGGTCAGCCACTCGCGCCGAACGGTGCCGTCAGGCGCGACGAGCAGGGCGGAGCCGACCTTGACGATCAGGCGGGGACAGGCGCGGGGAGAGAACATCGGTTAGCGCGCGACCAATTCCCTCTCCCGCTTGCGGGAGAGGAGCGAGACCTGCGAGCGCAGCGAGCTGGTCGCAGCGGTGAGGGTCTTCCTGTTTCGGGCGCGGGAAAGAAGAAGGCCTTCACCCGGCCTCTCCCGCGAAGGCAGGAGAGGGGAAGAAGGCAGAAGAAGGGACCAAGGGAGGGGCATGTCGCTCCTCACAAAGGCGACCATTCGATCTGGTCCTCTTCGCCGTCGTCGCGCACCGGGGCGGCCTTGGCCGGGCCGATCGCCTCGATCAGCCGGTCGAGCACTGCCTCCAGGCCTGCGCCGCCGGCGCCGGACATGGGCATCACCTCGGCCTTGCTGGCGCGCTTCAGCTTGGCGGCGAGCTTCTTGATCGCCTCCGGTTCGAGCGCGTCGATCTTGTTGAGGCCGATCACCTGGGGCTTGTCGATCAGGCCGGCGCCATACGCGTCGAGCTCGGCGCGGACGATGCGGTAATTGCCGACCGGATCCTCCTCGGTCGCGTCGACCAGGTGGAGCAGCACCTTGCAACGCTCGATATGGCCGAGAAAGCGGTCGCCGATGCCGGCGCCGTCGGCCGCGCCCTCGATCAGGCCGGGGATGTCGGCGATGACGAATTCGCGGTTGTGGCGGCTGACCACGCCAAGCTGCGGGCGCACGGTGGTGAAGGGATAATCGCCGACCTTGGCCTTGGCGTTGGTGACGGCGTTGATGAAGGTCGACTTGCCGGCATTGGGCAGGCCGACCAGGCCGGCATCGGCGAGCAGCTTCAGCCGCAGCCAGACCCAGGCCTCCTGATAGGGCCAGCCGGTGCCGTGCTGGCGCGGCGTGCGGTTGGTCGAGGTCTTGTAGGTAGCGTTGCCGCGCCCGCCATCCCCGCCGCGCAGGAAGACCTCGCGCTGGCCGGCGACGGTGAAGTCGGCGAGTACCTCCTCCTTGTCCTCGGACAGGATCTGGGTGCCGATGGGGACCTTGATGACGAGATCGTCGCCGCCCGCGCCAGTCATGTTGGAGCCGGCGCCGCCCGCACCGCGCGCCGCCCGGAAATGCTGGGTGTAGCGGAAGTCGATCAGCGTATTGAGGCCTTCGACGGCCTCGAAAATGATGTCGCCGCCCTTGCCGCCATTGCCCCCGTTGGGGCCGCCATATTCGATGAACTTTTCACGCCGGAAGGCGACGGCGCCGGGGCCGCCCGCGCCCGAACGGACGAAGATCTTTGCTTGGTCGAGAAAATGCATGGCCGCGCTTTAGCGGAAAACGCTATTTTATCCAGCGTAGCCTGAAATCGATAGTGTCTCAGTTGAATTTCGAGCGTTTGTTCGCCGTGCACTCAGGGACGCAGGGTCGTCGCCCCGGTCATCGGATTGGCCAGTGTCACATTCTCCACCGCCTGGATGCGCCATTCACCATCGCGGCGTGTCACCACCGCCAGGATCAACGTGTCGACCTGGTGCGGCCCGGCCGGATGTGCGGCGCCGGCGCTGAGCCGCGACCAAAAATGCAGGATCGCCGCATCGTCAGAGATCGGATCGACATCGGGCGGATCGATCGCCAGCGTCGAATCGCGATAGATCGACGCATGGATGCCGGCATGGCCGGCGACGATCTGGTCGACCCCGCGCCAATAGGTCGCGAACCGATTCACGAACGTCGCGTCGGAATGGAACAGCCGGCCGAAGGCCTCCATGTCGTGCGTGTTCCAGGCTTCCTCGAAGCGCGTGGTGATTTCCGCCGGTCCGGTGCTTTGATTCATTGAGCTCTCTCCTCATGACGCCGCCAGTTGGCCAATCGAAATTCAAACCGGGATACTATCCTGCAATCAGGCGATTTGGCTACTGTGGGCGGCCATCAGCGCGTCGGCGGCCAGCTGCCGCGCCTTCTCGCGCGGCAGGCCAAGCGCCTTGGCCATCGGCCCGCCGAGCAAGGCGTCGCCGAGCGCGGTGAGCACGAGCTGGAGGGTTTCCTCATGGATCGATTTGCTGCCCGGCGCATGGCCTTCGGCGAGATCGTCGACGAGGCGGTGGATCGCCTCGAGGATCGGATCGAGCGCGTCCTCGTTGCCGGTCAGGATCATCCAGCTGGCCATCGCGCCGGCGCCCCGCGCGAAGGCATCGAAGGTCATGTCGACCACTTCGCGCGGATTCTGGTCGCTGACGCGCGCGCGCTTCGCCGCTTCGCCGATCTGCGCGGTGATGGTGTCGGCAAGGTGCTTTATCAGCGCGCGCTGGAGATCCTTCGCCGAGCCGAAATGGTGGAGGAGATTGGCATGGGTGCGGCCGATCCGCGCCGCCACCGCCTTCAGCGTGACCGCCTGCGGCCCTTCCTCGACCAGCAGCGCACGCGCCGCCTCGATCGCGGCGTCGCGTGATTCTTCCGGGCTGAGGCGTTTGCGAATTATTGACACTAGTGTAAGTAAAGCCTATTAACAGCCTTGTAAGCGGCCCAATTCCATCCCTGTTCGGAGGTTTTCGTGGTGAAAGCAACCACTCCCGGCGACCTGACGATCACGCCGCGCGATCGCCGCTTCGGCCGCGACACGGCGATGGGCCGCTGGTGGCTCAATGAAGACCCTTACGCTACGGCTTTCTACAACGCCTTGTCGGTGACCTTTCCCAAGGGCGAGGCCTTTTTCGTCGAGAGCGTCCGCGCGTTTCGCGACGGCGTTCCGCCCAAGCTCGCCGGCGAAATCCAGGCGTTCATCAAGCAGGAAGTGATGCACACCCGCGAGCATGTCGCGTTCAACCGGCATGTCGTCGATCAGGGTTACGACATCTCGGCGCTGGAGAGGCGCGTCGAGCATGGGCTGTCGCTGACCAGGGGCCGCCCGCCGATCGCGAACCTGACCGCGACGATGGTGCTCGAGCATTTCACCGCGATCATCGCGCATGAGCTGCTGGGCAATCCGCGGCATCTTGCCGGGGGCGAGGAGGAGTTCGCCAATCTGTGGCGCTGGCACGCCGCCGAGGAGATCGAGCACAAGGGTGTCGCCTATGACACCTGGCTGTATGCGACGCGGGACTGGTCGGAATGGCAGCGTTTCAAGGTGAAGGCGCTGGTGATGCTGGGCGTCACGAATAATTTCACGCGCGGGCGCACACGCGGAATGCTCGAATTGCTGCGGCAGGACGGGCTGACGGGGCCGAAAGTGTGGCTGCGGATGTTCTGGTACGCGTTCGGGCGGCCGGGCATGGCGCGCAAGATCGCGGGGCAGTGGCTGGCTTTCTTTCGGCCGGGATTCCATCCGTGGAATCATGACGATCGCAAGCTGATCGGGATGTACGAGAGCGAGTATGAGGCAGCGGTGCTGCCGCGCGAGACGGTAGCGGCGTGATTGCCGCCCTCTCCCCGGAGAGGGGAGGGGCGACTATCAGGCAGCCATCTTCACGTCGCACATTCGGCCCTCGTCGAGGTCGAGTTCGAACACCGCACAGGGCGCATCGACGCCCCGCGCCCGCGAATGGCGAGGGACGACCGCCCCGGTCGGGCGGAAGCCGAGCTTTGTCAGCACCCGGCCCGAGGCGGGGTTGTCCACGAAATGGCCGGCCCGGACGCGCCTAACGCCGAGCGCGTGGCGCGCCATCTGGAGCACCGCATGCCCGGCCTCGGTCGCATAGCCCCGGCCCCAGGCCGAGGGCGTCAGCCAATAGCCAAACTCGAACGAATCCTCCTCGAACCACATTGCGATGCTGCCGACGATGCGCGGATAGTCCGCTTCGTGCGACAGGATCACGAATTTGGGCGCATCGGCCTCGCGGGGCCGGGCGAGGAATTCCTCGGCATCATCGAGCGTATAGGGCCAGGGCGCGCGCGCCAGGTTGGTCACGACCTCCTCATGGGCGATCGCCTGCGTCAGGGCACTCGCGTCCTCCGGCCAGCCGGGGCGCAGCGTCAATCTTGCTGTCCGAGCGAACATCTTACTCTCCTCGTCGGTCGCATCGCCGCTCGCACGCCGGGATGACGTTGGAGCGACAATGGGTGTGGAGGGAGCATGAAAAAAGGGAGACCGGGGCGACCCGACTCCCTTTTGCGGTTTCCTGTTGGAAACCCGGGTCGCCCAAGTGGGCAACCCGATCGGTTACCCGTTTATTCGGCCGCAGCCGCCATAATCTCTACCGAGCAGAATTTGCGCCCGAGCTTGCCTTCCTTGAAGGAGACTCGGCCGTCGGTAAGCGCGAACAGGGTATGATCCTTGCCCATGCCGACATTGGTGCCCGGATAGAATTTCGTGCCGCGCTGGCGGACGAGGATGTTGCCCGGGACGACGGTTTCGCCGCCGAACTTCTTCACGCCGAGACGACGACCGGCCGAATCGCGACCGTTGCGCGAGGAGCCGCCTGCTTTCTTATGTGCCATCTATACTACTCCTTACGCCTGGGCCGCCGGGGCTTCAGCCTCGGTGGTCGCGGGGGCATCGGCCTTCTTCGCCTTGGCTTTCTTTTCCTGCGCTCCGATCGCGGTGATCTTCAGGATCGTGTGCTGCTGGCGATGGCCGTTCTTGCGGCGATAATTGTGGCGACGCTTCTTCTTGAAGACGATGACCTTGTCGGCCTTCGCCTGCGCGATGATCTCGGCGGAGACGGTGAGTCCCTCGACCGACTTCAGCTCCGAGCCCTCGCCCGCGAGCAGGACGTCGCCGAGCGTGATCGACGCTCCGGCTTCGCCGTCGAGCTTCTCGACGACGATCTTGTCTCCGGCGGCAACGCGATACTGCTTGCCGCCTGTGCGCACGACTGCGAACATGGCCCTACATCACTTTCAAAATGACTATACCCCACGCTGAGCCAGGCCCTGCGCGGGAAAGAAGCGCCAGCTATGCGAGCGAGGCGCGCCTGTCAACTCCAAAGCCGGCGCAAAGCTCTGTTGCGTTGCAGCAACACCAGCCGGAATTCGGTCCGTTTCGGTACCGTCCGGCATTGTTACAATCTCGTGAAGGCATAAGCTGCGACGCCTAAGCGGGGTTCTCCCGCACCGGGAAAAAATCATGCATCGTCCAGCAATCACAACTCTGCTCCTGTCGGCGTCCGCGCTGGTCTTCGCGGTGCCCGCCTTTGCGCAATCTGCGCCGCCGGCCGATCAGGCCGATGCCGGGCCGGTGAATCCGCAGGACGAGATCGTCGTGACCGGTACGCGCGCGACGAATCGCACGCTGGCCGAAAGCCCGGTGCCCGTGGACGTCATCTCGTCCGAGGCGCTTTCGGCCTCGGGCCTGGGCGAGACGAACAAGATCCTCAACCAGCTCGTCCCGTCGTTCAACTTTCCGCAGCCCTCGATCACCGACGGCACCGACGTGATCCGCCCGGCGTCGCTGCGCGGCCTGAGCCCCGACCAGACTTTGGTGCTCGTCAACGGCAAGCGCCGCCATGTGAGCGCGCTGATCAACATCAACGGATCGGTCGGGCGCGGATCGGCGGCGGTCGATCTCAACACCATCCCGGCGCTGGCGATCGAGCGGATCGAAGTGCTGCGCGACGGTGCGGCATCGCAATATGGTTCGGACGCGATCGCGGGCGTGATCAACATCCAGCTGAAAAAGGCGAATCACGGAGGCAAGGCGCAGGTCAGCTACGGCAAGTACATCACTACCGAAGAGGGCGTGGCCAATGTGACCGGGCTGCAGCTGACCGGCGGGCAGCCGACGCTCGACCCGACCGACAGCCGCATCCTCGCGGCCAATGCCAGCGGCGAGAAGAAGGCCAATGACGGCGATCTGTGGACCTATGGCGCCAATATCGGCCTGCCGATCGGACCTGGTTTCGTGAACATCACCGCGGAATATCGCGACCGTGACAACACCAATCGCGCGGGCTTCGACCTGCGGCCCAATTACAACCGCCCGACCGCGGCGTTCGACCCGCGCGAGGCGAGTTTCAATCGCCAGAATTTCCAGTTCGGCGATCCGCATACCGAGGATTACAACGTCTTCGTCAATTCCGGCATGCCGATCGGCGATTTCGAGCTCTACGCCTTCGGCTCCTATTCGCGGCGCGACGGCTCGTCGGCTGCGAACTGGCGGCAATCCTCCTCGGCCAACAACCGCGATTTCTCCGTGCTGCTGCCGGGCACGACGCCGACCACGGCCAATTTCGTGCCGCTGCGTCCCGACGGCTTCCTGCCGTTCATCGGCTCCAAGCTCACCGATTACTCGCTCGCGGTGGGCATCAAGGGCGATTTGGGCGGCTGGAATACCGACCTGTCGGCTGTCTATGGGCACAACCAGTTCGACTACCGCACCGAGAACAGCCTCAACACCTCCTACGGCCCCGCCAGCCCGACCTCGTTCGATTCGGGCGGTCTCGCCTTCGGCCAGCTTACCGCGAACCTCGATGTCAGCCATGATTTCGACGTCGGCTTCGCCAAGCCGCTGACCTTCGCGTTCGGTGCGGAATATCGCAACGAGGACTTCAACATTCGCCCCGGCGAAACCTCGTCCTTCGCGGCCGGCCCTTATTTCGTGCCGTCGCAGACCACGACGGCAGCGAACTGCACCACCCTGGGCGGCGTCTATAATGCCGGCACGGGCGTCTGCAGCTTCCCGGGTCGCGGCGCGCTGGTCGGCGCGCAGGGCTTTCCGGGGTTCCCGACCTCGGCGCGGACCGATGTCAGCCGCCACAGCGTCGCGGGTTATGCCGAGCTCGATACCGAGATCGTCGACGGCCTGACCGTCACCGCGGCCGGCCGGTTCGAGAATTTCTCGGATTTCGGCAGCACGGTGAACGGCAAGTTCGCCGCGCGCTACGAGATCGTGAAGGGCGTCGGTATCCGCGGGTCGATCTCGAACGGCTTCCGGGCGCCGTCGCTGCACCAGCAATATTTCACCACGACCTCGACCAACTTCATCAATGGGCTGCCGGTCGATATCAGCACCCTGCCGGTCTCGAGCCCGGTCGCCCAGGCGCTGGGGTCGAAGCCGCTCAAGCCCGAAAAGTCGCTCAACTGGTCGGCGGGCTTCACCGCCAATCCGTTCCGGGGCCTCACGCTGACGGCTGACTACTACCATATCAAGATCACCGATCGCGTCGTCCTGACGGAGAATCTCGGCGCTGCGGGTAGCGGGACGGCCGCGGTCAACACCGCGGTCAAGGCGATCCTCGACGCCAATGGCTATCAGTCGGTCGGCGCCGCGCGCTTCTTCATCAACGGCCTCGATACGACCACCGAAGGCTTCGACATCGTCGGCGCCTATCGCTTCGATGCGGGCGCGATCGGCAGTTGGTCGCTGTCGGCGGCGTATAACCACAATCGCAACCGTATCGACCAGCGCCTGAATGCGCTGGGGCCGCTGGCGCAGATCCCGGGGCTCGTCCTGTTCGGCCGCGTCGAGGGCATCCGCTTCACCGACGGCCAGCCCAAGGACAAGCTGGTGCTGAGCGCCGACGACAAAATCGGCGATTTCGCCTTCAACCTGCGCACGACGCGCTACGGCAGGGTGGTGTCACCTGGCGCCACGGTGCCGATCACCGCGCCGACCAGCCTGACCGATTACGGCCCGGACGACGCGTTCCTCGAGCCGAAATGGATTTCCGATTTCGAGGTGCGCTACACGTTCAAGAACCATGCGACCTTCGCGATCGGCGCCGACAATGTGTTCGACATCTATCCGACGCGACTGCCGACCGGAAACCGCCCGACCAGCATCGGCGGGCAATATCCGATCGCGAATTATTACCTGCCGTACAGCAGCTTCTCGCCGTTCGGCTTCAACGGCCGCTTCATCTACGGGCGATTCACCGCCCAGTTCTGAGCGCTCTCGACGACCACGAAAAAGGGGGCTGCGAGGCCCCCTTTTTTTGTCGTGCGCTCAGCGCGAGGATCAGTGCTTGTGTTCGCGCCTCAGCTGATAGCGGCCGTCGGCGAAATCGGTGAACAGATCGGAGATCGCGGGATGGTCGATCGGCTCGTCGGTATCGTCGGCGATCAGATTCTGCTGGCTGACATAGGCCACGTAGCTCGATTCCATATTTTCGGCGAGCAGATGGTAAAAGGGCTGATCCTTGCGCGGGCGGATATTTTCCGGGATCGCATCATACCATTCAGCGCTGTTGGCGAAGATCGGATCGACGTCGAAGATCACACCGCGGAAATCGAACATGCGGTGACGCACCACATCGCCGATCGTGAAGCGCGCATGCGAGACCGCGGGCAAGGGAATCGCCGCGTCGAAGGGGTGGGCAGGGATACGGGCACGGGGCATGCACTCAATCTAGTGGCTCTTTTGCGCTGCACAAGCGGATAGGACCGAAGCGACGCTTGTGCGGCCGTTTGGATTGCGTTAGAGGCCCGCGCTCTTCGACCGGCACCCTCGCTTTCACGGGCATGGGCTGCTTGCAAGACCTCTGCGGAGAGGTGCCAGAGTGGTCGATTGGGACGGTCTCGAAAACCGTTGTGCCCTCACGGGTACCGTGGGTTCGAATCCCACCCTCTCCGCCATGGAGCCCTCCACAGGGGTCCGTCCCCAGCCACCGGGATCGACTTTTTCAGCCTGAATACCGACACTTAAGCGATCGGCTCGGCCTCGGCCGTACGTGCCCGTCCATGCCCATCCAACGAATCGGAGGGCGGAAAACGAGGTATCGGCGGTCGAAAAACGAGGTATCTCAGGAGACCGAGCCATGCTCACCGATGCAAAGGTCCGCAACGCCAAGCCGCGGCCCAAACCCTACAAGCTTTTCGACACCAATCGCCTCTTCCTGCTCGTCGCGCCCGGCGGCGGCAAGCTCTGGCGCTGGAACTACACGTTCGACGGAAAGCACAAGACGATGGCGTTCGGCGCCTATCCGCTCGTGTCGCTGGCCGACGCGCGCGCCAAGCGCGACGATGCCTACACCATTCTTTGTGAAGGGCGCGATCCGACCGTCGCACAGAAGCTCAGGATCAAAGCCAATATCGAGGCATCGCGCCAGACCTTCGAACGCGTGGCGCGCGAATGGCACGAGAACGTCAAATCGCAATGGGCGAAGCGGCATGCCAATGACGTCATGCGCAGCCTGGAACGGGACGTCTTTCCTGCGATTGGCGACCTGCCGATCGCTGAACTCACGCCGCCGCTCATTCTCGCCGTGCTGCGTGAGATCGAGGCGCGGGGCTCGATCGAGACGGCCAAACGTATTCTTCAGCGGATATCGTGCGCTTTCGGGTTCGCGATTGCCGAAGGGAAGGTGAACACCGACCCGTCCGAGCGGCTCGCCGAAGCGCTCAAGCCTTTGCGGCGCGGGCGGCAACCGGCCATTACCGACCTGGCGCCGCTCAGGGTGATGATCCGCGCCGCGGAAGAGGATGATGCGCGGCCCGTCACGCGGCTCGCCCTTCGTTTCCTGGCCTTGACCGCGGTTCGGCCGAACGAACTGCGCGGCGCACGGTGGGACGAGTTCGAAGATCTCAACGATTCCCATCCACTCTGGCGGATTCCCGCAGCGCGCATGAAGGGCGATCTCGATCGAAAGGAAGAGCTCGGTGGGGATCATCTGGTTCCGCTCACCCGCGAGGCTATCGCAGTATTGAGGGCGCTATGGCCTTTGACGGGAGAGGGTATTCTGGCGTTCCCGAGTGCGCGGCACCTGCACCAACCGATGAGCGAAAATGCACTGGGCTATCTCCTCAATCGTGCCGGGTATCATGGACACCACGTGCCGCACGGATTCCGCGCCGCCTTCTCGACGATCATGAACGAATGGGCGGAGCGCCATGGCAAGGAGGGCGACCGGGCGATCATCGACCTGATGCTCGCCCATGTCCCGAAAGGGAAGGTTGAGGGGGTCTATAATCGCGCCGCCTATATGCCGCGCCGCCGCGAACTCGCCGGGATTTGGGCGGAGATGCTTTGTGACGGGCTGCCTGACCCATTCGTGCTGGTGCAGCGACCGACCCAGCCCATCGCGGCGGCCCGTTCGCGGCGGTTCAAGCCGCTCCCGTTAGGTGTCGAGTTCCGATTTCCGGCGTGGCGCCGGGCCGGTTCGTCGACAGCAACGGTAGATTCGTCAGCTTGAAGTGCACGACAAAATGATTCGGGGAACCGCGCGTGCCATCTCCTCAAGATCGATTATTCATTACCGTGGAGGAGTTTGCCGATGTCGTGAGGCTATCGCGCCGACAGATAGATCGTCTGCGAAAAGAACGCCCCACCGGGTTCCCCCGCGAATATGAGTTGGGTAGCGGTCGCAGCAAACATGCTCGCTGCCCGAGGTTTAAGCTGGAGGAAGTTCTCGGGTGGGTGGAGACAAGGGCACTTTGGTAGCGTGCGCCCTGCCGGTATTTTTTTGAGAGAGCGGCCGGTGCGAATTGAGCACGGTTTACAAAACCAATAATCGCGGCCCAATCCGACCCGGCAGCACTCCAAAAGCCGCAGAAATCTGAGGCTTTCGAGATTATGGTATGTGTTTTTTTGGACGTCAAGAATCTTGGGGCACAAATCGGGGCACAAACAGCTGCCCTCGGTTTGCGGCATCCATGTCCGCCTCGAGACAATTATTTTATTCAAACGCCGCGCCAAAGCGGGTTAGCCAAATGCCATTCCGCGCTAGTGAGTCGGAGATATTGCATCACGGCGTTAAGCTTCCGCTCCATCGATTCGAAAATGCGTCGTTTGAGCTGCTGCCGGTTTCGTGGGCACCAAGATAAGGTGTTTATGGAACGGATGGTATTACTCTGCTCCAGAGCCCCTTTTGTACGTCGATTGCCACGTGCCATCCTCGGGAAAGCGGTACATCAGCTCGGGGGACAGCTCGTCATTCGTGAATGCCGTCGCGATCTGGCCATCCGCCGGCGTGTCGCCCCGGACATAAGACTGGGTGCCGCGCGTGTAGATCGTGTCGGTAGGCAATAGCGACGCGATCTCGATGTCGGGTTGGCCTTCGATTTCGGCGTAAAGCGGCCCGAAGTCGATCGCGGCTTCGAGATTTCCTGCTATGGAACCCGACAAGGGCGGCAGAGGGAAATCATGGTCGATCAGACAGATGGCGAGCGCGTCGAGCAGATTCTCGAGACGCCGGGGCTCGCCGACGCGCTTGAGAGCGAACGCTTCAAGCAGTTCCTAGACCACATGCCCGTCGCCATCGCGGTGTCCGAACTGGGGCCGTCGGAGGTTATCACCTACGCCAATATCGAATTCGAGCGCCTGGTTGGACGGCCGGCTGGCGAGCTTCAGGGCGAGAATTGGCAGATGCTTCCCGGCATTGCCGCGGCGATCGGCGACGACGAGCGGCTGAGCCATGCAGTCGAGACCGGCGAGGAATATATCGGGCGGTTCAGGATTGCCCTTAGTGCCGGTGACGTCGAGGTCGATGCCTGGTCCAACACCATCCAGGATGATGACGGCAACGACATCTTCCGCCTCGTCGCGCTCGCCGAGGTTGGGGGCGCGCGGCAGAGCGATGATGCCGAGGTTGTGCAAAAGCTGCGCGACAAGGATGTGCTGCTGCTCGAGCTTCAGCATCGCGTGAAGAACAATCTCCAGATGATCACCGCATTGATCCGGATGGAAGCGCGCAACATCCCGGACGACGAAACCGGCCAGCGCTTCGACCGCTTGGCCGGACGGATCCACGCGCTTTGGCTGCTCTATGATCTTCTCAGTACTGAAGGGCTCGGCGAAAGCATTGATCTGGGCGTTTATCTCGGCAAGATCGCGGCTTCGGTGATGGAGGCGCACGCCGTCGAGGGTATCCGGCTCGACCTGACTGTCGACGCCTGGCCGGTGTCGATCAACGTCGCGATGCCGACTGGGCTGGTCGTGAACGAGCTCCTCACCAACGCGCTCAAGCACGCCTTTGTCGGGCGGGAGCGCGGCACGATCACGCTGCATAGCTTCGTCACGGACGGGGGCTGCGAGGTGACGATCGCCGATGACGGGCTCGGCCTGCCCGATGGCGTCCAATGGCCCAAGCGCGGTAAGCTCGGCGCCGTGATCGCCCAATCGCTCCGCCAGAACGCCAAAGCTCAGCTCACCGTGGAATCCGCCCCAGGTGAGGGCATGAAGGTCACTTTGTTCTTCGCACGCGCCGACGCGGCGCCGGAGGCCGCCGCCTGAAGCGGTGACCGGGAGACGCTGCCGGCGCGGATAGGTTGCACTACCGCATCGGACACAGCGTTTAAGGGCGCGACGGACTATCGTCGACGCAGAACCGAAACGCCCCGGTGCGCCCAGGCGCGGGACCGTCAGCCCCGCTGAATCCCCGTCACCGCTGTGCCGTTCGGGCTCTCACGATCGCGCTATCGGAACTTTGCCTGCCATTGCTCCGGCCACGCAGCAGAGCACACCAATCCAAAAGAGCCCCTTTTTCTGAAACCAGCGTCGTTCTTCGCGCGTTCGATTCCAGCGTCGAACCGGAGGGACAATATGGCCGAAGACACGACAGTGTTTGATGGGGAGGGCGAGGAACCGCCTCGCATCTCCACCGGTAGCAAGGGTCTCGACGATATTCTTGGCGGCGGAATCGATGCCGACCGGCTCTATCTTTATGAAGGGCGGCCCGGCACCGGCAAGACGACCATAGCCCTGCAGTTCCTGCGAGAAGGAGTCCGGCAGGGCGAACGCGTGCTCTATATAACGCTTTCGGAAACACAGAAGGAATTGCGGCTCGTAGCCCGTCGTCACGGCTGGTCGCTCGACGGCATTGAGGTGTTCGAACTTGTGCCGCCAGAAACGTCGCTCGACCCCGAGCGCGAACTTACCGTCTTCCATCCCGCCGAACTCGAGCTCACCGAGACGACGAAGCTGATCTTCGACCGAGTCGAGGAACTGAATCCGGCGCGGGTTGTGCTCGACAGCCTGTCCGAGCTGCGCCTCTTAGCGCAGAGCCCGCTGCGCTATCGCCGCCAGGTGCTTGCCCTGAAGCATTTCTTCACCAGCCGGCAATGCACGGTGATCCTGCTCGACGACCTGTCGTCACAGGAAAACGACCTTCAGCTCCATTCGATCTCGCACGGCGTGGTGATGCTCGAGCAGCTTGCCATCGATTATGGTGCCGAGCGGCGGCGCCTGCGCATTATCAAGATGCGCGGTATCCAGTATCGCGGGGGCTATCACGACTTCACCATCGAAAAGGGCGGCCTGGAGATCTATCCCCGCCTCGTCGCCGCGGACCACCACAGGCATTATGTCGAGGAGTTTGCGCCGAGCGGCAACACCGAGCTCGACAACCTTCTGGGCGGCGGTCTCGAGCGCGGCACCAACGCCCTGCTGCTTGGTGCGGCGGGCGTCGGCAAGTCGTCGCTTGCCCTCACATACGCCATCGCGGCGGCCGATCGCGGCGAGCACAGCGTCTTCTTCGCCTTTGACGAAGGCCGCGGCACCGTCGAGGCGCGGGCCCGCACGCTCGGCCTGCCGCTGCAGGACAAGCTGGATTCCGGGCTGATCCGGTTTCAGCAGATCGATCCCGCCGAGCTATCGCCCGGCCAGTTCGCCGCCAATGTCCGGCATAGCGTGGAGGCCGACGGCGCGCGCCTGATCATCATCGACAGCTTGAACGGTTATCTCAATGCCATGCCGGATGGGCGCTTCCTCATTCTGCAGATGCATGAATTGCTGAGTTATCTCGGGCAGCGCGGGGTCCTCACCATCCTGGTGCTGGCACAGCATGGACTGGTCGGCCCGATGGATACCCCGCTAGACATCTCCTATCTGAGCGATTCGGTCTTGATGCTGCGCTATTTCGAGGTGGCTGGCACGGTCCGAAGGGCGCTGTCGGTGGTGAAAAAACGCAGCGGCAACCACGAACATACGATCCGTGAATTCGGACTCTCCGGCAACGGCATCAGCCTGGGACCGCCACTGACCAGCTTCAGCGGCATTTTTACCGGCACGCCGAGCTACGCCGGCGATGAGGCGCCGCTGATCGACGGGGCGGGGCGTGCAAGCGCCTGACCACGGGGCCGAACGGGTTCTCGTCTTCGCACCGATCGGCCGGGATGGTCGCGCCACGGCCGAGCTTCTCCAGCGCGGCAGTATCGACGCGAAGCTCTGCGCTGATCTCGCCGAGCTCGTGCGCGGGCTCGAAGCGGGAGCGGCGGCGGCGTTCATCGCAGAAGAGGGTTTATTCGGCGCGGACACGGACGCCTTGTTCGCCTGGGCGGGTGCGCAACCGCCTTGGTCGGATCTTCCCTTCGTCATTCTCACCAGCCACCAGGAACTTCCTGCCGTTACCGCCTGGCGCCGCCGCCTGGTCGCGGCGCTGCGCACCGTCGCCCTGCTCGAGCGCCCCGTCCAGGCGATCACGCTGACCAGCGCTATCCAGGCCGCTCTGCGAGCGCGACGCCGTCAATATGAGGTGCGGGCGCTGCTCCAGGCGCGGGAGCGCGCCGCAGTAGATCTGGAAGCGCAGATCATCGCGCGGACACGCGAGCTCGAGACGGCCAACGGTGAGCTTCGAACCCAGATCGAGGAGCGCGCGCGTGTCGAAGAGTCGCTCCGTCAGGCACAGAAGATCGAGGCGATCGGCCAGCTGACGGGCGGGATCGCACATGACTTCAACAATCTGCTGATGGTGATCCTGGGCGGCCTCGACATGGTCGACCGGCAGACCGACCCCGCGCGCCGGAAACGGCTGATGGAGGGCATGCGGCAGGCGGCGCAACGCGGCGCCGGGCTGACCAAGCAGCTCCTCGCCTTTTCGCGGCGGCAGGAACTCAAGCCCGAGCCCGTAGACCTCAGGCGACAGATTGGCGGGATGCAGGAGCTGCTCGATCGCAGTCTTCGCGGCGATGTCCATGTGCGTTTCGAATTCGCCGACGACGTCTGGCCCGTCGCGGTTGATCCCGGCGAGCTCGAGCTGGTGATGTTGAACCTTGCCGTGAACGCCCGCGATGCCATGCCGAATGGCGGCACGATCGTTGTTCGGGCGCGAAATGCGCCGGGCAACGGCACCCCCGGCGATGACCTTGTTCGCCTCTCGGTGACGGATACGGGCACCGGCATGTCGCGCGAGATCCAGGCGCGCGTGTTCGAACCGTTCTTCACTACCAAGGATATCGGGAAAGGCTCAGGTCTGGGACTGGCGCAGGTCCATGGCTTTGCCGAACAATCGGGTGGCTCGATCGAAATCGACAGCGCGATCGGACGAGGGACCACCATCACGCTCGTACTTCCACGATCATCGCAGGCCCCCGGGCCGGACGAGCATCATCTGGTCGATCTGAACATCGCCCGGCCTGGTCCGGGCAAGACAGGCTCGATCCTGCTGGTCGAAGATGATGACGAGGTCGCAGCGCTGGTTGGCGAGATGCTGGACCAGCTTGGCTATGAGGTTACGCGCGCCGCGAGCGCCACCGCGGCACTCGGCGCTCTCGCGAACGGGCGCGCGATCGATATCCTGTTCTCGGACGTGATGATGCCCGGCGGCATGAACGGCGTGGAACTGGCGCGCGAGGCGCATGCCCGGCGTCCGACTCTGCCGATCCTCCTGACCAGCGGCTTTGCGCAAGCGGCCGCGCGCGCGGCCGCCGAGGAGGGCGTAAAGATCCTGCCCAAGCCCTATCGTATCGAGGAGCTCGCCGCAGCGCTGCAGCAGGCAACGTCGCCGGTCGATGACCGTGATGGTGAGAATTCGCCGGCGCATTGATGTCCCCATCGGTCGCGCGACGGTGCAGGACTCCTCGCAGGCCACCGCGATCGGCCCTCAGAATCGATCATTGTCATTGGCCGGGCGGAACTTTGCCGCGCGACAGGCGCTTTTGCACCGGGCTGATGCGGGGAAATATCATGCAGGTCTCGGGATCGACCCCGGAGTTCTTGGTTCGGGCAGCGCTCCAGGCCATCGGGCGTGGCCAGGCCCAGCTGGGCGAAGCGCTCGAGGAACTGCCGGCGCCAATCTACGTGACGGACCGCGACGGTGTCGTGACGCATTATAATCGCGCCTGCATCTCTCTCGCCGGCCGCACGCCGGTTCCGCTCGAAGACCGTTGGTGCGTGACCTGGAAGCTGTACCAGACCAGCGGCGAGTTCCTGCCGCACGACCTCTGTCCGATGGCCATTGCCGTGCGCGAGGGGCGTGCCGTGCGCGGGGTCGAGGCGATCACGGAACGGCCCGACGGCACGCGCGTGAATTTCGTGCCCTACCCGACGCCCTTTTTCGACGACAGCGGCGCCCTTGCGGGGGCGGTCAATCTGCTCCTCGACGTCACCGACCGCCGCAAGGTGGAGCGGCTTTGCAATCAGCTGGCGCGCTGCCGACGCCTGGCGCGCTCGATCTTCGATGCCGCCACGGTCGAAACGCTGACGCTGATGGCTGAGGAATATGAACTGGAAATCGGTCGGCTGGAGCGGCCAAACCGGGATGCCGGTCCGCTAGTCGAACGATCGGCCTGTCGGCCAAACCCACTTCATTGAGTTTGCCGCGCTAAGCGTGCCGCTCCGCTGATCGCCACAGCGCGTCCGCGACCGCCATCAGCTCGCGGGTGCGTGTCGGCTTGTTCATGAACACACCGTCCCGAACTTGCCGGATCTCGATCGCCGGATTCGCGGAGGCGTAGATGACGGCGATCGTCGGACGTGCGGCGCGCCATTGCTCGGCAACGTCCCATCCGGTCAGCGGGCCGCCGAGCCGGATGTCTGTTACCAGAAGGGCTACGCAGGCCCCGTCCGCGAGGAGCGCGACTGCCTCCTCCCCGGAGGAGGCTTCAAGGACCATCCATCCGGCATGCTCGAACGCATCGGCAATGTCCATCCGGATCAGCCACTCGTCCTCGACCACCAGCACCACGCGATCGCGGGGCGGTGAGGCGCCGTCATCCACCAGCGGGGATGACATGCCAGTCGACTGCAAATCGGCGTGACAATGCTACCTCCCTGCTGCCGCACATACCTCCGCGCGGCACGGCGCGGCGGAGAACGCAGAGGAACACTTCACGCGCCCGGGGGTTCCCCTCTTCGACAGCTTTGGTCGGGATGGTATGACGGGATGATAGTATCGACTCCGAACGCGCTGCATCCGTGACGGTATCCGAGCCCGAATCAGGTCCAACCAGGCGGCCTCTTGACCGCTTTTATCAAATCGCCGGCGCTAGTATCCATGACGATCTGCCAGGTCGGTGCGGCACCGAACATCCTGACTTCCGACGGATCGTCGAAGATCTGCCCGCCGCCTTGTACGCCACCGACGCCGATGGTCGGATCAGCTTCTACAACGAGGCAGCGGCACAGCTCTGGGGTCGACGCCCGACGATCGGCGAGGACTGGTGGTGCGGTTCGTGGCGGCTCTATTGGCCCGACGGGACGCCGATGGATCACGATCAGTGTCCGATGGCGGTGACACTGAAGACGGGAAAGCCGGTTCGTGGCGCCGAAGCGGTTGCCGAGCGGCCGGACGGATCGCGCTATACCTTCCTGCCTTATCCGACGCCGTTGTTCGACGAGGACGGGCGGCTCACCGGTGCGATCAACATGCTCGTCGACATCACTGCGCGCGTTGCAGCGGAGGAAGCGACCCACCGTCTCGCGGCGATCGTCGCCTCGTCCGACGACGCGATCATCAGCAAGACGCTCAACGGGATCATCACCAGCTGGAACGAGGGGGCCGAACGGCTGTTCGGCTATACACCCGACGAGATCATCGGCCAGTCGATCCTGACGCTGATCCCCGCCGATCGGCACAGCGAGGAGAATGACATCGTCGCCCGCATCCGTCGCGGCGAGCGCGTCGAGCATTTCGAGACCGTCCGGCGGCGCAAGGACGGCAGCCTGATCAATATCTCGCTTACCGTCTCGCCGATCAGGCGAAGTGACGGTACCATCATCGGCGCGTCCAAGATCGGGCGCGACATCGGCGAGCGCAAACAGGCGGAAGCCCAGCTTCGACAGCAAGCCCACCACCTGCGGACCCTCAACCGGGTGTCGCACATCATCTCGCGCGACCTCGACCTCGAGCGGATCGTGCAGTCGGTGACGGACATCGCGACCGACCTTACCGGCGCGCTTTTTGGTGCCTTTTTCTACAATGTCGCTGACGAGACCGGTGAATCCTACCAGCTCTACACGCTGTCGGGCGCACCGCGCGAGGCGTTTGAGAAGTTCGGCATGCCGCGCAATACCGCGATCTTCGCGCCTACCTTCGCCGGTGCCGAGGTCATTCGCTCGGATGACATCCGCCAGGACCCGCGCTATGGTGAGAGTTCGCCGCATCACGGGATGCCGACGGGTCACCTCCCGGTCGTGAGTTATCTTGCGGTGCCGGTCATCTCCTCGTCGGGCGAAGTGTTGGGTGGCCTGTTCTTCGGGCATGACGAGCCGGGAAAGTTCGGTCCGGAAGCCGAGACGCTGGTCCTCGCGATCGCCGGCCAGGCGGCGGTGGCGATGGACAATGCCCGGCTGCACAAGTCGGCCCAGCTCGAGATCGAGCAGCGCAAGCGGGCGGAGGACGCCAAGGAATTGCTCCTCCACGAAATCAAGCACCGGGTGAAGAACACCCTGGCGACGGTCCAGGCGATGGCCAGCCAGACGTTTCGCCAGGCGCCGCCCGAGGAAAGCGAGGCCTTTATCGCGCGTCTCCACGCCCTCGCCGACGCGCATGGATTGCTGACCGAGCAGGACTGGGAGTCGGTGGAAGTCGGCAATGTCGTCCGGCGCGCGATACGCCCGTTCGTCGAACAAGGGCGCGATCGGATCACCGCGACCGGCCCTGCCGCGCCGCTCGATTCCAGTCGCGCGCTAATGCTCGCAATGACCCTCCACGAGCTCGGCACCAACGCGGTCAAATATGGCGCGCTGTCGAACGATGAGGGGCGGGTAGAGATCGAATGGTCGATCGGCGACGGTGGTAATGGCCGGCGCCGCGTTGCGCTTGCGTGGCGCGAACGAAACGGACCGCTCGTGCAGCCGCCGCTGCGCAAGGGGTTCGGTTCGCGCATGATCGAACGCGCCCTGCGCGGCCAGAACGGTGCGGCACGCTTCGACTATGCCGCCGACGGTCTCAAATGCTTTCTCGAGATCGCACTGTAGCGATCGGCCCGGACCCGTTTCCGCGCGCCCAGCGATCCCCGCGAAACAGGCAGTTCAAATTTTTTGCTTCGGATCCTTGAATAGGCGATGACTAAAACCATCTTGTCGCCGCCGGACGCCAAACTCGGTTCGGCAGGGACGTGAGGGCACCGGCTCTTTCCCCGGTGCTCCTTGTGCTCAAATTGCTCATGAGGAGTATTTGGATATGAGGACCAACTTCGATTTTACGCCTTACCGGCGGTCCACCGTCGGCTTCGACCGGTTGTTCGATCTGCTGGAGAGCAACGCCCGCGGCGAGGCGGCCGACGGTTACCCGCCGTTCGACATCGAGCGCGAGAGCGAGGACAGCTACCAGATCACGCTGGCCGTGGCCGGGTTCCGGCCCGACGACATCGAGATCGTCGCACACAACAACCAGCTTGTGGTGAGCGGCCACAACGCCGAGGAGCGCGACGAGGGCCGTTACCTGCACCGCGGTATTGCCACGCGCGCGTTCGAACGCCGCTTCCAGCTCGCCGACTTCGTGCAGGTGCGCAGTGCGACCTTCGACAATGGCCTGCTGCGCATCGCGCTGAAGCGCGAGGTGCCCGAGGCGATGAAGCCGCGGCACATCCAGATCGAGGGTGCGCGCGATCCGGCCGCCAATGACCGGCTCGAAGCGCCGGCCGAAGATCGCCAGGTCGCCTGACAACCGGCGCTGCCGATCGCCCGGATGGCGGTCGGCAGGTGCTGCCGAAAACCCGCCCGAGGCCCGTCGCTTGCCGGCGAAGCGCCGACCGACCGGTGCCGCGGGCGAAACGGCAGCGGAGGTACACTATAATTCAGGCCTCCGATTTCCGCCGCCCGTACGATGTCGCCCGCGTCCGACTCTCGAGCCGGAGGCCGGCGCACCGCGCAAGGCTGCCAGCGCCGCTGTCGTTGGTGTGCAGGCGCGGTCGCTAAAGGAAGCGTCCGACGAATAATCGCCCGTCGATCCGATGGCGTTATACGAAAGGCCGCCCCTTGCCGGGACGGCCTTTCACATTGTCAGCCACATGGCGGCTGTCAGATGCGGGAATACTCCGCAGGTGCGGTCATGCTCGCATCCTGTGCCGCGACCGGCATTCGACAATGAGACATTCGACCACCTCCTTTCCGTTGTTGAACGATGACCGCGATATGGTGTCCGAACTTGCGATTTCAACGGCGTAAGTATCTCGCGGCGCTCTGGAAATTTGCCGCGGAATCCCCACATCAGGGCTATTCCGAAGGAGACAAAATGCTCAGTCTGTCTGCGCGGGTCAGTCGTGGCCCGCACAAGGGTCGGCCGCTCGTGCTTGCCCGCAATCGCCATGGTCGGTTCGTGACCGCGCCGACCAAGGACGGTCCGTCCCGGGTCGAACATCGCAGCGACGAAGCCGCGGCGCGCGCGGTCTATGCCGAAGGTCACGGCGCCTGGTTCAGCCTTGATGGCCGGGGCGGCCACGCTGCCTTCCACCTTCCTCGGCAACGGCGCCGGTGAGCGATGGGGCCGCTCCGTTCGTGCTGGCGTTCGGCGACAGCCTGACGGCAGGTTACGGCCTCGCCATATCGGAGAGTTTTCCCGCACAGCTTCAAACAGGTTTGCGCGTGAATTGGCCAAATGCCGTGGTTCGCAATGCGGGCGTGTCGGGTGACACGACGGCGAGCGCCCACTCGCGTCTGCCGCGGTTGCTCTCGAGCCTGACGGCACTTCCCGATCTCGCGATCGTCGAACTGGGTGCGAACGACCTGTTGCGGGGTATTTCCCCTGAGCGGACCCGCGCCAATCTCGATACGATCCTGAGCGAATTCGGGCGGCGCGGTATCAGGGTCCTGCTCGCCGCGATGGAATTGCCGTCGTTTCTCGGCACCTTTTCGCACGCCTGCAACGCGATCTATCCGGAGCTGGCGGCAAAGCACGGCGTCCCGTCGCATCCCTTCTTTCCAAGGGGCGTGCTTGGCCACCGCGAACTCGTGCTGCGTGATCGCCTGCACCCCAACGCCCGCGCGATCGAGCTGGTCACCGAAGCTATGCTGCCGGCGGTGATCGCGGCGCTGCCGCGATCGGCAGAGGCTGCCTGAACTGCTGTAATCCGCCAGAGCTGGCCTGCGCTGCCTATAGGAGGCGTTTCGGGCAGCACCGCTCCAAGCGGACACGAGGTAGACCGGCGTCTTGATCATGTCGGGCTGGAACGGCTTCATGCCCGGCCGCCCGACAGGAGGGGCGCAACGCCTGCGACAGTTTCTCGCGAGGTCTTCGCGGCGTCTCCTGCGCGCCTCGGATGGTTTCGGACATTATGCGAAATCAAAAAGTGGCTGCTTCCTTCCATGGGTCCCAGTCATCGTGAAGACTTCTTTGATATAGATTAAGTGGCTGGGTTTATTTGATTTCGCTGGAGAAATGACCGGAACCGTTCGCTGGTTCCGGCTCTTTACGGCAGCATCGCTACAACGGAGCAGTGCCGTGACCGATGCCAGAACCCAGACCGACGACGCGCCCCTCGCCACCTCGAAGCTCGGCGGCGCGGTAGATCAGGCGACCGAAGAATTGATCGAGGCTAAAGGCGACAGCCTGATTGGCCGCGCGGTGACGATCAATCGCCCCGTCGCCGAGCTGTTCGCCTATTGGCGGGACTTCGCCAACCTCGCGACCTTCATGGAGAATGTCGAGCGGGTGGACGTGCTCGACGATCGCCGCTCGCACTGGGTGGTGAAGGCACCCGCGGGCAAGACGGTCGAATGGGATGCTGTCGTCACCGAGGAAGCAAAGGACAGTTTCATCGCCTGGGCCTCCGGGGAGGGTGCCGATGTGCCGAACAGCGGCCGCATCGATTTCCGCGATGCCGGCGCGCGTGGCACGGTGGTGACAGCGACGATTCTCTACGATCCGCCGGCCGGTATGATCGGCAAGCTCATCGCAAAGATGTTCCAGCGGGAGCCGGCGATCCAGGCCCGGCGCGATCTTCGGCGCTTCAAGCAATTGATGGAAACCGGCGAGATCGCCACCGCGGCGATGAACCGCACTCAATTTGAAAAGGAAGGTGGGTGATGCGCGCACTGGCATGGCACGGGCGGCACGACGTCCGGGTCGACACGGTCGACGACCCCGAGATCCTCAACCCGCGCGACGCGATCATCAAGGTGACCTCGACCGCGATCTGCGGTTCCGACCTGCATCTCTATGACGGCTATATCCCGACGATGCAGGCGGGCGACGTGCTCGGCCATGAGTTCATGGGCGAGGTGGTCGAAGTCGGCCCCAAGTCGACGCTGAAGAAGGGCCAGCGGGTCGTGGTGCCATTCACCATCGCCTGCGGCAGCTGCTATCATTGCGGCAAGCACCAGTACTCGGCGTGCGACAACGGTCTGCCCGCCGACAATCAGGACATCGCGCAGGAGCTGTACGGCCAGCCGATGTCCGGGCTGTTCGGGTACAGCCATATGACCGGCGGCTATGCCGGCGGCCAGGCCGAATATGTCCGGATACCCTTTTCGGACGTCGGGCCGATCGTCATTCCCGACGGCGTCGAGGACGACAAGGTGCTCTTCCTCTCCGACATCCTGCCGACGGGCTGGCAGGCAGCGGAGAATGCACAGATAGAGCC
>NZ_JAQGLC010000109.1 GCF_028293085.1 Sphingomonas bacterium | reverse complement strand
GCACGCCTTCGATTCCAGACCTCGCATCGCCAGCGGCCTCGTCTCGGGCATGCGCGCCTACGCCAATCTCCAGCGGCTCGCCGCGGCGATCGACTATAGCGGCGAGGAGAGCAATAACAGCTTCGCGCTGACCACCCTGGCGACCCGCCTGACGCGGCGCTCGATGATCGTGCTGTTCACCGAATTCACCGATCTCACCAACGCCGAATTCCTCGTCCGCGCCGCCGCCCGGATCGTGAAGACGCATCTGCTGCTGATCGTCGTGCTGCGCGACGAGGAGGTCGAGACGATCGCCGATCGCGAGCCGCGCGAGGCCGACGACGTGACCCGCGCGGTCACCGCCGCCGCGTTGCTCAAGGACCGCCGGCTGGTGCACACCAGGCTGCAACATCTCGGGGTGCATGTGATCGAAAGCGAATATGACCGGGTCGGCGAGCGGCTGGTCGCGGGCTATGTCGATCTCAAGCGGAGGAACCTGTTGTGAGGGCGTCCGGAGCATTTGTCGAAGCGCAGCCGGTGCTGGTCAACGCCAGCCGGTTCCGCAAGGTGCACGCCGTCGACTGGGATCGCCTGGACGAGCTCGTCACCGTCTGCGAGAAAAGATCGGTCGGCGCGCTGTCCGATGACGATCTGCTCGCGCTGCCGCTTCTCTACCGGTCGACCTTGTCGTCGCTGTCGGTCGCGCGCGAGACGTCGCTCGATCGCGCGCTCACCGCCTATCTCGAACAATTATGCACCCGCGCCTATTTCCAGATCTACGGCGTGCCCACCTCGGCGCCCCGCCAGCTTGCCCGCTTCCTCGCGCGCAGCTGGCCCGCGGCGGTGCAATCGCTCTGGCGCGAGACATTGGTCTCGCTGCTGCTGACGATCGCGGGCGCGGTGGTCGGCTATCTGCTGGTCGTCCAGAACCCCTCCTGGTTCTACGGCATCATTCCCGATGGGCTGGCCGGCGGGCGCGATCCGACCGCGTCGGCGGCAATGCTGAAATCGACGCTCTATGGCGGCAAGGAACAGCCGCTGGCGATCTTCGCCACCTTTCTGTTCACCCATAACGCCCAGATCGCGATCTTCGCCTTCGCGCTGGGCTTCGCCTTCGCGGTGCCGACCGTCCTGCTCATCCTCTATAACGGGCTGATGCTCGGGGCGATGATGGCGGTGTTCGCGCCAAAGGGCCTGGGCTTCGAATTTGCCGGCTGGCTGACGATCCATGGCACGACCGAGATGTTCGCGATCATCCTGTCGGGCGCGGCAGGCTTCCGGATCGGCACCGCCATCGCCTTTCCGGGTCGCGAATCGCGCGGCGAGTCCGCGGTGCGCGCCGGCAAGACGGGCGCGACCGTGATGGCCGGCACGGTGGTGATGCTGTCGGTTGCCGGCATGCTCGAAGGGATCGGGCGGCAGACGGTCACCAACGATCTGGCGCGCTACGCGATCGGTCTCGCCATGCTGACCGGCTGGCTGCTGTATTTCTATCTGCCACGGAGGCGTGATGCGCTGGCCGTTCAGTAACAGGCCCAAAGAGCCAAGGACGCTGCGCCGCAGCTTCGTCACGCCCGAGGGCGTCGACCTCCAGCTCGAGCTGGGTGGGGCCGGCGTCCGCGCCGCGGCCTTCATGCTCGATGCGCTCGCGATCCTGGTCATCCTGATCGTCGCGACGATCGCGATCGCCCTCCTGTTCGTGACGAGCAAGGCGGATGTCCTTGCGATCCTCTGGCTGCTCGGCTTCTTCACGCTGCGCAATGGCTGGTTCGCCTTGTTCGAGATGGGCGGGCGCGGCGCGACGCCGGGCAAGCGTCTGATGGGCCTGCGCGTCGTCGCGCGCGACGGCGCGCGCCTCACCGGCGGCGCGGTGATCGCCCGCAACGCGATGCGCGAGATCGAGGTGTTCCTGCCGCTCTCGTTCCTGGTGATGCAGACGTCGCAAGGGCTCGCCGACAACTTCCTCGTCATCTTCGCCCTCTCCTGGAGCGGCATCTTCCTGTTCTTCCCGCTGTTCAACCGCGATCGCCTGCGCGTCGGCGATCTGATCGCGGGCACCTGGGTGGTGCGGACGGTGAACAGCACGCTCGGCACCGATCTCGTCGGCGGTGCTGAGCGCCAGCGTCAGACCTTCAGCGAGGCGGCGCTCAGCCTGTACGGCGTCTATGAGCTCCAGACGCTCGAGGATGTGCTGCGCGGCGGACGGGACGATGCGATCGAGACGGTCGCGGCGACGATCCGCCGCAAGGCCGGCCTTGCCGATGACGGCGACGATTACCGCTTCCTGTCGGATTATTACGCAGCACTCTGCGCCCGGCTCGAACGCGGCCTGATGGTCGGCAAGCGCCGCGCCGACAAATATGCGGACGTCCGCGCGGCCTGAAGGATCATTTCCGGGCGGGCGGGGGCTTTCTCGGGCGCAAGGCATCGCGGAACAGATAGGCGATCCGCAGCGCCCCATTCCCGATGGCGACGGGAAGGGGATAGCGTTTGAACACCATGTTGAGCTCGTCGAAGATCGAGTTGGGCGGGCTGAGCCGCGCCTTCAGGCGCCCCGCGACGGTCGGGGCGATCGGCAAGGGCCCGTTGAGCGCACACTCGCCGACATAGTCCGGCATCACATAGGCCGCGCAACCCTGCCGCCCCAGCATGAAGCCCAGATCGGTGTCGCCATGCCAGTGCCGGAACCGGGGATCCAGCCCGCCCACCGCCTCCATCGGTCCGGCCGGCACGAGCACGCAATTGGCGTGGAACGTATCGCAGCGCTGGACGCTGCCGTCGGGGATCACCTGCATCAGCAGTTTCGGCGCCATCGGCCGTCGCAGCGGCCTGTGCGCCGGGTTCCGCGACAGGCCCGGATAGCTCGGCCGCTGGTCCGGCCCGCACATCGATCCGGTCAGCGCCGCCGGCGCCTGGCGATTGAGCGCGGTGAAGGTCTCGACCAGGTCGCCCAGCGCCTCGGGCTTCAGGATCACATCGTCGTTGAGCAGCAGATAGGCGTCGAACGCGATCCCCGATTGCCGCGCCGCGCGATAGGCCGCGCACATGCCCCGGTTCCACCAGAGGTTGCCCGTGCCGTCGAGGACATGGATTTCGGGGAATGTCGCGCGCACCGTCGCCGCGGTCCCGTCGGGCGACGCATCGTCGAGCAGGAATATCTCGAACACGGCCAGCTCCTGCCGCCGGGCCGACGCGAAGAACGCCTCCAATCCCCTGACCGTCACGGCCACGCGATTGAACGTCGCCATCAGCACCGCGATCTTCACGAAACTCTACCCCGGTTTCCCCGACCGATCGTCGGCACGATCCCGGCGGCTAGCATAGCCGGCGAGGCCCGGCCACCGTCGCGGCGTTGACCTGCGGTCTCCGCTACCTAAGGGTAGACCAGCCCTCCCGGCGCCGAGAAGCCAGTGACGTCCTCCGCCATCCTGTTCCTGATCTTCAACCGTCCCGAGCTGACGGCACGGGTGTTCGACGCCGTCCGCCAGGCGCGGCCGCCCCGCCTCTATGTCGCGGCGGACGGCCCGCGCGAAGGCATGGACGAAGCGGCGCGCTGCGCGGAGGCGCGCCGGATCGCCACGACGATCGACTGGCCGTGCGAGCTGCACATGCTGTTCCGCGACACCAATCTCGGCTGCCGGCACGCGGTGAGCGACGCGATCGACTGGTTCTTCGACTTCGAGACGGAAGGCATCATCCTCGAGGATGATTGTCTGCCGGCCGCCTCCTTCTTCCTTTATTGCGACGATCTGCTCGGTCGCTACCGCGACGACGATCGGGTCATGAGCATCTGCGGCAGCAACACGCTGGAGCCGCCGCCGGGCAGGCATCCGAGCTATTTCTTCTCGCGCCATTGCCGGGTGTGGGGCTGGGCGACCTGGGCGAGGGCCTGGCGCTGCTACGATGTCGACATGGCCGGCTGGCCGGCGTCACGCGATGCGGGCCTTTTGCGCGACTGGTCGTCGGGCGAGCGCCGGTTCGAACGTTATTGGACCGGCATGTTCGATCGCACCGCGCGCGGCGAGATCGACACCTGGGACTATCAATGGATGTTCGCCAGCTGGGCGCATGGCGGCCTCGCGATCCGGCCCTGGCGCAACATGATCTCCAATATCGGCTTCGGCGCCGATGCGACTCACACGCTCGATCCGTTCAACGACCATGCCGATGCCGACATCCACGAAATGCCGTTCCCGCTGGTCCATCCGGCGGAAGTCGCGCGTGACGTTGCGGCGGACCGCGAGATCCAGGCCGTACAATTCGCCAAACCGATGCGCCGCTGGCATCTGCGCCGGCGCGTGATCGGCAAGATCGCGCGGATGCGCAAGGCCGCCCGTCGCCGTCGGATCGAGCGCGACGCCGGCAACGCCTAGCGAACGCCCTCCATCACCAGCTGATGGTCGGGCAGGGCAGCCACCTTGGCGTCCAGCGCCGCATAGGTTTCCCGCGCCCGCCGGACGATCTCGGGATCGAGATCGGGGAAATCGCGCTCGACCCGGTCCGGCAACGCCACGTCGAACCCGACGAAATCGCTCAACACCTGCCGGTTTTCCCACAGTGCCTCATATTTCAGGCACAATATGTCGAAGCCGCGCACCGCGCGCCAGGCATCGACCTGTTCCTCCAGCCGCAGGACGTCGCGGTCCAGGATTTCGTCGAGTCCGCCCCGCGCATGCATGTGGGAGAGGTGATCCGAGATCCAGGCCAGGCCCTTGGTGTCCCGGCAGCGCAGCACCGACAACACGACATCCGAAGGCCGCCCGAACAGGAACACGATCCGCAGCGGCCCGCTCGCGGCCAGGTCGTCGGGAAAGTCATGCGTCTTGCACACCGTTCCCGGCTGAAAGCGCGCACCGCGCAGATTCCAGCGCATCGCGCTGATCAGCCGCCAGTCCGAGGACCGATAGGATCCGAGCAAGGCCCGGGCGCGGCTGGAGACGATCGCCTGCCACAGCATCGTCGAGCCCACCCGGCCGATGCTCGGGCTCAGGATCGGCGGCGTCGCCCGCGCGTTGCGCGTCGCGATCGCAAGGCGGATCGCCCGTGGGCCGCTCCGCAGAACGGCCAGCATCTGCTTCACGTCGGTCATTCGGCTGCCTTGACGATCGGCATCTCGACAAGGCCGCCCGATTCCAGCCGCCAGACATGGTCACAGATATCCAGCGTCGCCGGGCGATGCGTCACCAGCACCATCGTCGTGCTGCCCTTGAGCTCGGCGAGGGTCAGCGCGATCAGGCTTTCGGAACGCTGGTCGAGCGCGCTCGACGGTTCGTCGAGCACCAGCAGCTGCGGCTTGCCGATCAGCGCGCGCGCGATCACCAGCCGCTGGCGTTGTCCGCCCGAAAGGCCCCGAACGCCCGTCCCGATCACGGTATCATAGCCGTCGGGAAGCTTGAGGATCTCGTCATGGATATGCGCCGCGCGGGCCGCCTCCTCGACCTCGGCATCGCCATACTGGTCGCGGAAGAAGCGGATATTGTCGGTGACGGTCGCGGTCAGCAGCTTGCAGTCCTGCGGCACATAGGCGGCGATATGCCCCCAGGTCGCGGGGGCGATATCGCCGATCGCCACGCCACCGGTCGTGATCGTCCCCCTGGTCGGCTGGCGCAGGCCGAGCAGGATCGCGCACAAGGTGCTCTTCCCCTCGCCGGACGGCCCGACCACGCCGATCGCCGCGCCGGCGGCGATATCGATCGAAATGTCGTGCAGCACGTCGTGCTCGGCCTTGTACGCAAAGCCGATGTCGCGAAGCTCCAGCCCGCCGAACCGAATCTCGGCCTGCGTGCCGCGGACCGCCGGATGCGCCTCCAGCGCGGCGACCTCGGCATTGATCAGCTCGATATAGGGCGAAACCTTGCTGCCCTGCTGGATCGAGCTCAAGGTCGTGCGGGCATAGCCCAGGATGCGCAGCAACAGCAGCGCGGACGCCGCGATGCCGGGGTGCCGGCCGGGATCGATCAGCAGCAACAGCCCGATCCCCAGCAGGATGAGCGCCAGCGCGCCATATTGATAGGCGATCGGCACGATCGCGTCGTGGAAGCTGATCCGGCGCAGGGTTTCGGCGGAGGTCTTCACGCGCGTGCCGAGCTGCGCCGAAACGCTTTCGCCGACATGGAACACCTCGATCTCGTCGGCCAGCCGCGCGATCTGCGCGCTTTGCATCGACAGGTCGCGGTTCACCGAAGACCGCAACAAGGCGTCGCGGCGGATACGCTGCGCCAGCGGCCCGACGAAGATGAAGCTGGCGGCGATCGCCGCGATCTCGACCAGGCTGACCTTCGGGTTCACCACCATCGGGCCGAGCAGCAGGACGGTCAGCGTCGCGCCGGCCACGCAGAAGGAGGTGAAGTTCTGCACCGCCGCGGCGAGGTGCTGGCAATATTCGCCGATCAATTGCTGCAGATAGCCTTCGCGCTGGGTGCTGCGATAGGCGAGCGACGTGTGGAGATAGGCGGTGATCAGCCTCGCCCGCGCCCGCGCCACCGCGCGCGAGGTCAGGATCGACTGGAGCCGCGCCAGCGGCACGCCGAGCGCCAGCAGCGTCAGCACCAGGGCCGCCGCGCCCAGGACCACATAGGAAACCGGAAAGCGCAGCGGGGTCCAGCGCAGCCAGCCGGTGAGCGCCGGGGCCGCGGTATAGCTCGACAGCCCGACCGCGATCACCGCCAGCAGGAACAGGAGGATAGTCTGCAATGCGCCCGAGACGAAGGCGATCGCCGTCGTCATGGCCAACAGCCGGCGATCGGGCCCGACCGCGCTCAGGCTGGCGCGGACGAACATCATGAGATGACGCATGCTGCCGGAGGCGTCGGTCAGGTTCGGGCTTCCGGCAGGCGTCAACATAATGTCTGCCCTACATCAGCATGCCGCGTTGCAACACCCCGGTTTGAACAGAGTCGTTCGGCCAGCATCGCTGCCATTTCCGCCGTTGAGTTCGCCCTCCCGCTGCTCCATAGCTTCCGCCGCGCGCCCGAACAGCGGGGCGGGAATCATGCGCGGCGGAGCAGGCGGGGGCTGCGCTTCGATCGTTGAGCGGTTGACGGGGGCTGACTGCGGGCATGCGTTTTTCCATTGTTACGATTGCCTTCAACCAGGTCGATTTCATTGAAAGCGCGCTGCTCTCCGTGCTCGGCCAGGATTATCCCGATCTCGATTATATCGTGGTCGATCCCGGATCGACCGACGGCACCCGCGACATCATCGAGCGCTATCGCGACCGGATCTCCACGATCATCTACCGGTCGGACAGGGGCGCGGCTGAGGGGCTGAACAACGGTTTCGCCGCCGCCACCGGGGACATATTGGGTTTCCTCAATTCCGACGATCTGCTGCTGCCCGGCGCGATCGCCCGGGTCGCCCGCCAGTTCCGCGAGCAGCCCGAGGCAGACGTGGTGATGGGCCATATGCGCATCGTCGACCGCGACGGACGATTTGTGCGCAATGCCTATAATGATCGCTTCAACGCGCGCGCCTATGCGTACGGCGCCTGCACGATCTGCCAGCAATCGACCTTCTTCAGGGCCACACGGTTCCGCGAGACGCGGGGCTTCAACCTGAAGAACACCATCTCCTGGGATTCGGAGCTGTTCGTCGACATGCTCGGCGCCCGCGGCAAGCCCGCGGTGATCGACGACTTCCTCAGCGCCTTTCGCGTCTACAGCGATTCCATCACCGGCGGGCGGGGCCATATGGCCGCGAAGCGCGACTTTTTCGAAGCGCGCTTCCAGCGCATCCTCGGCCGCCCCTGGACGCGGCGCGACGATCTCATCCGCTATCTCTATCTCGCGCGCAAATATCTGCTGCAGCCCCGCTCGCTCTACCAGCGACTGGTGCACGGGCCGATCGTGAAGCGGTCGATCACCGAGCGATTTTAGCCGGACTGTCGGTCGCCACGGCATGCACGACATAGCGTAATGGTCCATGGCCGGTCGCGCCGAACGGATAACAGGTGGCGAGCGCCAGCGTGTTCGCGCGGTCGCTCTCGGGGATCGCGAAACGATCCCAACGGACGACTTCCGCGCCGGTGATTTCGTAGATCCGGGTGACGCCGTCGATCCCTTCGATCAGGATCGCATCGCCGATCCGGGCCTGTTGCAGGAACGCGAAATGCGTGTCGCGGTGCGCGGCGATCACCATGGTGCCTGCCTCGCCGGGCTTCGCGCCGCCGGGCAGCAAGGTCGGGCCGAACGCCATCGCCTGGCCCGATCCGGTATCGAGCACGATCCGGTCGACGCCCAGCCGTGGAACGCTGAGCCGCGCGGCGGGCGCCATATCCGCCCAGGCCCACGGCTTTTGCGCGCGGTGCAGCGAGACGCTGCGGTCGAAGGCGCGTTCGAGCAGGGCCTGCGCGACCACCGCCTTTGCCGGGATCGCCGCACCCATCGCGGTCAGCACCAGCCCAAGGCCGCAGAGCGCAAGCAGCGCGGCACGCAGCATTCCCCGAATTCCCTCTCCTTTCAGGAGAGGGAGGGAGCCGCGAAGCGGCGGAAGGGTGAGGTTGAGGAAGTGCCACACCCTCACCCCGCGCTGCTCCGCAGCGTGCCCCTCTCCCGCCGGGAGAGGGCAAGAACCGCCGCTCACTTCGTCACCCGGCGGCGCAGCACCGCCAGCCCGGTCGCACCCAGAGCGAGCATCAGCAACCCGCCCGCCAGCATCCCCGCAAAGCCCGTCGCGGTCTGCGGCAAGTCCATCGCCTTCATCCGCGCCTGTTCCGCCGCGCGCGCTGCCAGCGTGTTCTCGTTGGCCAGCGCCGTCTTCGCCGCCTCGCCGCCGAACAAGGTGTCGAAATCCCAGCCCGCGGGCAGATTGATCGGCAGATCCTCGCGGCGGAGCGTCTCGCCCGCCGGCCGCACCGGCGTCTCGTCGACCGCGACCAGGCTGGTCTGGCTGGTGACCAGCATATGCTCCAGGCCGATCTCGGCGATCTGGCTGTCGGCGTCGTCGCCTTCGAGCTTGCCCAGCGTCCGCTCGGTCTCGATATCGTCGATCCGCCGCCGCGCCCATAATTTGGCGACCGCCGGGCTCGCCACCGCATCGGCCAGCTTCACCGTCCGCGTCCAGCGGCGCCCGCCGATCGTCCCGCTCACCGTCAGCGTGCCGCCAGGTGCTTTCGCGCGGCCGAGCAGCACCAGCGGCTCGCCGACATAGACATCGGGCAGCACCCGCGGCGTCAGGTCGAGATCGGCGCCCGTCACCTGTACCTTCAGGTCGCGCACGCTCGGCCGGCGCAGCAGATCGAGCAGGGCGGTCATCTTCGGCGTCACCTCGGCCGCCGTGCCGACATGAGTGTAGGTGCCGCTCCCCATCGTCGCCATCCGCGCCATCAGATAGTCGTTCGGCGCGGAGCCGATCCCGACCAGGAAGACGTGCGTGCCCTTGCCGTCGCGGCCGAGCGTCTCGAGCATCTCCTGCTCGTTGGTCACCTCGCCATCGGTCATGAAGATCACCTGGCGCACCATGTCCGGGCCGGCGGAGGCGGCGGCATCGGCCAGCGCGGCCTTCAGCGCCGGCAGCATCTCGGTCCCGCCATTCGCCTCCAGGCCTCTGGCGAAGCGCGTCGCGGTCGCGACCTGATCGGGCGTCGCGGGCACGCTGTGCTCGAACAACTGCGTCATGGTGTCGTCGAAGCGGATGACGTTGAAGCGGTCCTGCGGGCGCAGCGTGCCCAGCGCATGGACCAGGCTGGCCTTGGCCTCGTCCATCGAGGCGCCGCCCATCGATCCGCTATTGTCGATCACGAACACCATCTCGCGCGGCGGCACGATCAGCCGCCCGGTGTCGGCGGGCGGCACGATCGTCGCCATCACATAGTCACCGTCGTCCTGATGCTCGCGAAACAGGCCGATCGTCGGGTCGGCCGAGGCCGATCGCCAGTCGAGCTCGAAATCGCGGTCGGCCGGTACCTCGCCATCGGCGAGCCGGACAAGGCGGCTCTCGCCCCGGCCGCTGACCGCGACGCGGTGATAGGGGCTGACGATATTGGCCGGCGCGAAGCCGGGATCGAGATGCGCGGTGATCGAGACCGGGTTAATCTTCTGCCCCAGCGCCGGGTGTAGGATGGGCGCGCTGGTCGT
>NZ_JAQGLC010000260.1 GCF_028293085.1 Sphingomonas bacterium | reverse complement strand
CTGATGGCGGTGGTGCAGGAGGCCTCGCCCGAGGACCGGCTCAAGCTGATCCGCGCCCATCCCGAGCTCGCCGGCAAGGCCGCGATCGATCGCACCCTCACCGCCGAGTCCGCCGCCGAACAGGCCTCGGCCGGGTTCGATCGGCTGACTCCGCAGGAATATGATCGCTTCCACGCGCTCAACGCCGCTTATGCCAATCGCTTCGGCTTTCCCTTCATCATCTGCGTGCGGTTGACCGACAAGGCCGGCATCCTCGCCGCGATGGAGGAACGGCTCGCCAATGACCGCGACACCGAGATCGCGACCGCCATCGCCGAGATCGGCAAGATCACCGCGCTTCGCCTCAGGGATATGGCATGAACTCTCTTTCCACGCATGTGCTCGACACCATGCATGGCCGGCCCGCCGCAGGGCTGGCGCTGGCGCTGACCGGACCGCATGGCGAGATCGCGCGGGGGACGACCAACGCCGATGGCCGCTGCCCGGACCTGATGCAGGACAGCCTCGAACCGGGCCGCTACGCGCTTCGCTTCGCAGTGGCCGACTATTTCCGCGGCCTTGGCGTCGCGCTGCCCGATCCGCCCTTTCTTGACGAGGTGGTGGTCGATTTCGGCATCGCGGCGGACGGCGGGCATTATCATGTGCCGTTGCTGGTCTCGCCTTATGGCTATTCAACCTACCGGGGCAGCTGACAGCATGACGATCGACTTCGCCGAATGGCTCAACCTCGCGATCCGGTGGCTGCATCTGACGGCCGGCATCGCCTGGATCGGTTCGTCCTTCTATTTCGTGTGGCTCGACAATCACCTGACGCCCCCCGCCGGCGGCGAGGCCTCGGGCGAGCTCTGGTCGGTGCATGGCGGCGGCTTCTATCACAACCAGAAATATCCCGTCGCCCCCAGCCACATGCCGGACCGTCTGCACTGGTTCAAATGGGAAGCCTATTTCACCTGGATGAGCGGCTTTTCGCTGCTGGTGCTGGTCTATTATGTGGGCGCCCGGAGCTTCCTGATCGACCCGGCCAAGGCCGCGCTGAGCCCGGCCGAGGCGATCGCCATCGGGCTGGCGGCGCTGGCGGTCGGTTGGCTCTTCTACGACCTGCTGTGCCGCTCGCCGCTGGGCACCAACAACCGGCTGCTCGGTATTGTCTGGTTCGCCTTCCTGCTCGTCGCGGCGATTCTGCTCGATCGGGTGTTCAACGCGCGCGCGGCCTATATGCATATCGGCGCGATGATCGGCACCGCGATGGTGGCCAATGTGTTCTTCGTCATCATCCCCAACCAGCGCAAGGTCGTCGCCGATCTGATCGCCGGGCGCACGCCCGATCCGGCTTTGGGCAAGGCCGCCAAGCAACGCTCGCTGCACAATAATTACATGACGCTGCCCGTCCTGTTCATCATGATCAGCCATCATTATCCAATGACCTATGGCGCCCAGCGGCCTTGGCTGGTGCTGGCGCTGCTCGGGCTGACCGGCGTGGCCGTCCGTCATGTCTTCAACCTGCGGCATCGCGGGCAGGCAACCGGGCCGACCATGGCCCTGGCGACATTCCTCGCGCTGGCCAGCGTGACCTATGTCTCGATGGAAAAGAGCGGCGATGGAGTGGCGACGTCCGCCCGGACTCCAACCTATGCCGATATCGAGCCGATCCTGGCCACGCACTGCGCGGCCTGCCACAGTCTGCACCCCACCAATGCGGCTTTCACGGCACCGCCGCTCGGTGTGGTGCTCGATTCCTACAATCACGTCCGCGCTCTGGCCCCGCGGATCCAGAAGGTGGCGGTCGATTCCGACATCATGCCGCTCGGCAACACCACTGGCATGACGAAAGCCGAACGCCAGCAGCTCGGCGCCTGGATCGCCGCGGGATCGCCGCGATGATCCGCTTCCTCCTCGACGGCGCGGTGATCGAGGTCGAGGCCGGCGCGACGGAGACGGCGCTCGACCTGATCCGCTACCGCCTGCGCCGCACCGGCACCAAGGAGGGCTGCGCCGAGGGCGATTGCGGCGCCTGCACCGTGCTGCTCGGCGAGCTCGACGGCGGCTCGGTGAGATGGCGGGCGGTCAATGCCTGCATCCTCTTCGTGCCGATGCTCGACGGCAAGGCGCTGCGCACCGTCGAGAGCCTGTCGGCGGACGGCGACCTTCACCCGGTCCAGCGCGAGATGGTCGAACGCCACGGCTCGCAATGCGGTTTCTGCACGCCGGGCTTCGTGATGTCGCTCTACGGCCGCAGCATCGGCGCGCTCGGCACCTTGGGCGAGCCCGTCGCCGATGTGATCGCCGGCAATCTCTGCCGCTGCACCGGCTACGGCCCGATCCTCGATGCCGGAGAAGCCGTCCCGCCGGCGGACTCCGACGACACCGCGGTGGCCGAGCTGTTGCGCGGACTATCGCGAGACGGGGCGGGCGGAGACTGGTTCGCCCCCCGCACCGCCGACGCGCTCGCCGCGCTGCTGCTCGCCCATCCGGGCGCGCGGATCGTCGCCGGCGCGACCGATGTCGGGCTATGGGTGACCAAGCAATATCGCGATCTCGGCGCAGTGATCTTCATCGGCGACGTCGCCGATCTGAAGACGGTCGCCGAGGACAGCGCCGGCCTGACCCTCGGCGCGGGCGTGCGCTACACCGAGGCGAAGGCAGCGCTTGCCCGCCTGCATCCCGATCTCGGCGAGCTGGTCCGCCGGATCGGTGGCTTGCAGGTCCGCAACGCCGGTACGATCGGCGGCAATATCGCCAATGGCTCGCCGATCGGCGACATGCCGCCCGCGCTGATCGCGCTCGGCGCGACGCTGACGCTGCGGCGCGGCGACACGCGGCGGACGCTCCCGCTCGAAAGCTTCTTCATTCGCTACGGGGTGCAGGATCGCGCGGCCGACGAGTTCGTCGAAAGCGTCCATGTGCCGCGTCCTGGCCCCGACACGATCGTCCGCGTCGTCAAACTGTCGAAGCGCTTCGACAGCGATATCTCCGCGGTCTGCGGCGCCTTCGCCATCACGGTCGAGCAGGGCTGCGTGACCGGCGCGCGTATCGCGTTCGGCGGCATGGCCGCCACCCCGGCGCGCGCCGCCACCTGCGAGGCGGCCTTGCTCGGCCAAAGCTGGTCCGAAGAGACCATCGAGGCCGCCGCGCAGGCGCTTGCCCGGGATTATACCCCGCTCAGCGACGCGCGCGGCTCCAGCGCCTATCGCCTCACCGTCGCCGCCAATCTCCTGCGCCGCCTCTGGGCCGAGCAGTCGGGCGAAGTGACAAGCGTCCTCGCCGATGGCTGACGCCGATCGCCCCATTGGCGCGGTCAACCAGCCGCTGCGCCACGACAGCGCCGAGGCGCATGTCGCCGGCCGCGCGCTTTATGTCGACGATGTGCCCGAGGCACCCGGCCTGCTCCACCTCGCCTTCGGCCTGGCGACCGACGGACACGCCGAACTCCTGTCGCTCGATCTCGCCGCCGTCCGCGCCGCGCCCGGCGTGGTCGCGGTGCTGACCGCCGCCGATATCCCCGGCATCAACGATGTCAGCCCCGTCGCCGGCGACGACAAGCTCTTCGCCGAGGACGAGATCCTCTATCCCGGCCAGCCTCTGTTCGTCGTCGCCGCGACCAGTGTCGGCGCTGCCCGTCGCGCCGCGCGCCTCGGCAAGGTGGCGGTCGAGCCGCTCCCCGCGCTGGTCACGATCGGCCAGGCCCAGGCCGCCGGATCGGTGATCGAGTCCAGCCAGCGCATGGCACGCGGCGATGCCGACGCCGCGCTCGCCACAGCCCCGCATCGCCTGTCGGGCCGGCTCGACATGGGCGGGCAGGAGCATTTCTATCTCGAGGGCCAGGCCGCGTTCGCCACGCCGGGCGAAGGCGGGCAGGTCCATGTCCTCTCCTCCACCCAGCACCCCAGCGAGGTGCAGCACCTCGTCGCCAAGGTGCTCGGCCGCAGCCATGCCGAGGTGACGGTCGAGGTTCGCCGCATGGGCGGCGCGTTCGGCGGCAAGGAGACTCAGGCCGCTGCTTATGCCGTCGCCTGCGCTTTGGTCGCGGCGAAGACCGGCCGCCCGGCCAAGATCCGCGCCGATCGCGACGACGACATGGTCATGACCGGCAAGCGCCATGAATTCGAGGTTGGTTACGATGTCGGCTTCGACGATGCCGGCCGGATCGAGGGCATCCGCCTCGATCTCGCCTCGCGCTGCGGCGCCACCGCCGATCTCTCGCTCGCGATCAACGACCGCGCGATGTTCCACGCGGACAATTGCTACTGGCTGCCCGCGGTCGAGATAATCAGCCACCGGCTGAAGACGCACACCGTCTCCAACACCGCCTTTCGCGGATTCGGCGGCCCCCAGGGCATGATGGCGATCGAGCGCGTGATGGACGCGATTGCCGCCGCGCGCGGCCTCGATCCGCTCGCGGTGCGCCGGATCAATCTCTACGCGCCGGGCCGCGACGTGACGCCCTATCACATGACGGTCGAGGACAATGTCGCGCCCGATCTGATCGCCGAGCTGGCGACGCGCACCGATTATGACGCGCGGGTCGCGGCGGTCGAGGCCTTCAACGCCAGCCACCGCGTACTGAAAAAGGGTCTCGCCCTGACGCCTGTGAAGTTCGGCATCAGCTTCACCACCACGCATCTCAACCAGGCTGGCGCGCTGGTCCATGTCTATGCCGACGGCTCGATCCACCTGAACCATGGCGGCACCGAAATGGGGCAGGGGCTGATGGTCAAGGTGGCGCAGATCGTTGCCGACGTCTTCGCCGTGCCGGTGGGCCAGGTGAATGTCTCCTCGACCCGCACCGACAAGGTCCCCAACACCTCCGCCACCGCGGCCTCGTCGGGCGCCGACCTCAACGGCATGGCCGCCTTCAACGCCGCCGAGACGATCCGCACTCGCCTCGCCGAGTTCGCGGCCGGCAAGTTCGGGGGCACGCCCGACGCGGTGCGCTTCACCCGCGACGGCGTGATCGCGAAGGGCGAGCTGGTGCCGTTCGAGACGCTCTGCCGCATGGCGCATCTCGGCCGCATCTCGCTCTCCTCGACCGGCTTCTATGCCACGCCCAACATCGCCTATAACCGCGCCAATCATCGCGGCCGCCCCTTCCTCTATTTCGCTTATGGCGCTGCCTTGTCCGAGGTGGTGATCGACACGCTGACCGGTGAGCACAAGGTGCTGGCGGTCGACATCCTTCATGATGTCGGCCGCTCGCTCAATCCGGCGATCGATCTCGGCCAGGTCGAGGGCGGCTTCGTCCAGGGCATGGGCTGGCTGACCACCGAGGAGTTGGTCTATGATGATCGCGGCCGGCTGCTCACTCATGCCCCCTCGACCTACAAGATTCCGACCGCGAGCGACCGGCCCCGCCGGATGCATATCCGGCTCTGGGATCGCGGCCGCAATACGGAGCCGACCATCCACCGCTCCAAGGCGGTCGGCGAGCCGCCCTTCATGCTGGCGATCTCGGTCTTCTCCGCGCTGACCCAGGCGGTCGCGGCCACGGCGCCGGGCAAGGGGCTGCCCGATCTCGACGCGCCGGCGACGCCCGAACGCATCCTCGCCGCCAGTGCCGCGCTGAAGGCGCGTGATGGCTGACTGGCCGAAAGCGGCGCGCGTAGCGCTGGCGCAGGGCCCGACGGCTTTGGTGACGATCCTCGCGACCGAAGGCTCCGCCCCGCGCGGCGCCGGCGCGCGCATGGTGGTGACGGGCGACGCCTTGCACGGCACGATCGGCGGCGGCGCGCTCGAATGGCGCGTGACCGAGCAGGCGCGCGCGATCCTCGCTCTGCCGCCCGGAAGCTGGCGCGTGCAGGATTATCCGCTCGGGCCGTTGCTCGGCCAATGCTGCGGCGGGCGGGTGCGGTTGCTGGTCGAGCGGCTTGATCCGGTCGCGAGCGAGTGGATCGAGGCGTTCGAAAAGGGTGAGGAAATCGTAGCGAGGCTCGAAACCGAGACCATCTCCCGCGCTTCCTTCCCCGGCCTTCGCCGGGGAAGCGTTGGAGCGAGGGGGCCGCTTCCTGAAGCGGGGGTGGAGTTCACCGAACCCATGGAGACCCCCGGCTCCCCCCTTATCCTGTTCGGCGCCGGCCATGTCGGCCGCGCCATCGCCGATCGCGCGCCCGGCCTCCCGCTCCACCTCGCCTGGTTCGACAGCCGCGAGGATGCCGCCGCCTATCCCGGCGTCATGCTCGCCGAAGAATCCGCCATGATCGACTGCGCCCGCACCGCCCCGGCCGACGCCGCGATCCTGATCGTCACCCACGATCACGGCCTCGACTACAAACTGACCGCCGCCGCCCTGGCCGGCGAGGCCGGCTATGTCGGCCTGATCGGCTCCGCCACCAAGCGCGCCCGCTTCCTCTCGCGCCTCGCAGAGGAAGGCGTGGGCGCCGCGCGCCTGATCTGCCCGATCGGCCTCCCCGGCGTCACCGGCAAGGAACCCGCGGTGATCGCCATCGCCGCGCTTGCGCAGATCCTCTCGCTGGGCCAGCGCGCGGCATGACCCTCACCGCCTTCCACGCCGAACTGCTCAGCGTCCCCGAAGATCCGGCGCAGGGCGGCGCGATCCGCCACCACTCAGACGGCCTGCTGGTGGTCGAAAACGGCCTGGTCGTCGCATTCGGCGACCATGCCGATCTCGCCCCGCGCTTCGCCGACGTGCCGGTCGAGCATCTCCCCGGCCTGATCGTCCCGGGCTTCGTCGACACGCATATCCATTATCCGCAGACCGACAGCATTGCCGCCCACGGCGCCCAGCTGCTCGAATGGCTCGAACGCCATATCTTCCCGGCCGAGGCCGCCTTCGCCGATCGCGGCCATGCGGACGCAGTGGCGAGCTTCTTCCTCGACGAGCTGCTCAGGAACGGCACGACCAGCGCGCTCGTCTTCGCCACCGTCCATGCCGCCTCGGTCGACGCCCTGTTCGAGGCCGCGCTGGCGCGCGACATGCGGATCGTCTCGGGCAAGGTGCTGATGGATCTCGGCCCCGAAACGCTCCACGATTCGGTCGAAACCGGCCGCGCCGACAGCGAGGCGTTGATCGCGCGCTGGCGTGGCCGCGGCCGGCTCGGTTACGCGGTCACCCCGCGTTTCGCGCTCACCTCCTCGGACGCGCAGCTCGCCGGCGCCGGCGATCTCGTCGCGGCGCATCCGGAGGTGCTGATGCACACCCACCTCGCCGAGAATGTCGGTGAGATCGCCGCCGTCGCCGAACGCTTCCCCACCGCGCGCGACTATCTCGACGTCTATGACAGGTTCGGCCTGGTTGGCCCGCGCTCGGTCTTCGCCCACTGCATCCACATGGACGATCGCGCGCTGGCACGGATGGGGGAGGCGGGCTCGAGCATCGCCTTCTGCCCGACCAGCAACCTGTTCCTCGGCTCCGGCCTGTTCGATCTCGCCCGCGCCGACGCCTTCAGGGTGAAGACCGGCATCGGCACCGATGTGGGCGCGGGGACCAGCTTCTCGCTGCTCGCGACTTTGGGCGAGGCGTACAAGATCGGTCAGCTGTGCGGCACCAGCCTCGATCCGTTCCGCGCGCTCCATCTCGCGACCGCGGGCGGCGCCCGCGCGCTCGGCCTGGGCGACCGGATCGGCGGGCTTCAGCCGGGCCAGGAGGCCGATTTCGTCCTGCTCGATCCCGCCGCTACGCCGCTGCTCGCGCGCCGCACGGCCGGTGCCAGCCTCTCCGATCGCCTGTTCGCGCTGCAGATATTGGGCGACGACCGCGCGATCGCCCGGACCTGGCTCGCCGGCCGCTGCGTCTGGACGCGGCCCTGAGCTATTTGCGCGGGTCGAGCAGCCCTTCGAACAGCCGCACGACCTTGCCGGTCCGGTTGCTCTCGAAATCGTTCGGATGGACGAACTGGTCAGCGAACCAGGGATAGAGCGCCGGGTCGAACGCCGCTTTCAGCCAGTCGACCGTCGCGCGGATCGCGGGCGAGCGCCGCGCCTCGGCATGGAAATAATACCAGAGGTCGAAGCGCAGCGGCAACGGCACGTCGAGCGGGATGAGATGCTTCGACACCGCCCGCGCATAGGTCGGCAATGCGGCGATGCCCGCGCCGTTCACGACCGCCCAATAGACCGATAGCGCCGAATTGGAGCGAATCGGCATGAAGCCGGCGGGCATGTCCGATCCGACGAGGAATTTGATCAGGCCGCTATTGTACCCCGGCCCGCTCTGCTCGACGAAATGATGATCGCGAAACTGGTCGAGCGAGGTCATCATGCCATGCTTGCGGATATAGACCTCCGACGCGAACAGCATGTAATGCACCGTCGCCAGCTTGGCGCGCACCAGGTCGCGCCGCTGCGGCTCGCTGAAGGCGACGCCGACATCGACCACGTCGCTGCGGTCGCGCGCCGAATCATAATCGAGCTGTAGCGATACGGTCAGGTTCGACAGCGACGGCGACAGGTCGTTGAGGCGCGGCGTCAGCCACAGGCTGCCCAGCCCCTCGGTGCAGCCGATCGTCAGCTCGCCCGGATTGATCAGGACATTCGCCTCGCCGTCGCCATCGCCCTCGGCGGCCATCGCGGCGCCTTCCATCTCGCGCGCGGCGCGCGCCAGCATCAGGCCGATATCGGTGGGAACGACGCCGCTGCGCGATCGGCCAAGCAATTTAGTACCGATTCGGTCCTCGAGTCGCTCGATTCGCCTGCGCAACGTGTTCAATGATAGACGGGAGCTGTCAGCCGCGGCGCGAAAGCTCTGCTGCTCCGTGACAAGGAGGAGCGCGCGCAGGTCGTCCCAATCGAGGTCCCGGACGAGCGAGCGCACATGGTTGGCGTTCCACCGGGGAACACCATGATCTGGATTTTGGATCGCGGCCGGTTGCTTGCTCGCCATTACACCCCTTTTCGGCCTTAACCTTAACAGTGGGAGCAGGAAAATGCGAGCAGAGCCGCACACACGAAATTCCGACAGCTTTGGCCGGTTGCGCTTCTCCGACACGGTCGAGCGCACCATCGCCCGGATGACGGCACCGCCGGTCCAGCGGCGCGCCACCGACGCGGAGATTGCGGGCGTGCTGGACGAGGCGGGGCGCCTCTTTCCGGTCGCGCCGCTCGAGGCCGTGCTGCGCATGCGCGAGCGCAATCCCGGCATCGTCCGCATGATCGAAGGGCTGGGCGCGGGCACGGAGCCCGGGATGCTGGCTTTTCTTCCTTTATCGGCTCAGGGGGCCGAGCTGCTGATCCAGGGTCGCCTGGACGGCAAGAATCCGCAACCGGAATGGATCGTCGCGGAGGGCGAGGTGCCGACCGCGATCTATATCTGGATGGCCTGGACGCCGGGCAAGCTGGCCCGCACGCTTCCCGGAATGGCACAGATCTTTTCGTCCTTGTCGCCCGATGGCTGTCCGCTCTTCTCGCGCGCGACAACCGAACATTCCGTGAAGATTCACACGACGATGGGATTCGAATCGGCGAGTCGCATCTATCCCGGCGCGCCCGAATGGCTGCTCGTCGTCCTGCCGGAGGGGCAGATGGCGCCGGTGCGCAAGGAGATGCGCGCCGAGGCGCCCAAGATCGAGGTCCGCCCGGTCCGTTCGTTCGAGGACATGGCGATGATCTTCGCGGTGCGTTCCTCGACCTATATCAGCGAGCAATTCTGCCTCTATTCGGAGGAGTTCGACGGGAATGATTTCTGCGCGACACACCTGATCGGCTTTATCGACGGCGATCCGGCGGGCTGCATCCGCCTGCGCTATTTCGGCGATTTCGTGAAGGTCGAGCGGCTCGCGGTGCGGCGCGAATATCGCCGCAGCCGCCTCGCGTTCAAGCTGGTGCGCGAGGCGCTGGCGCTCGCCCGGCAAAAGGGCTTTCGCCGCTTCTACGGCCATGCCCGGCTCGATCTGGTGCCCTTCTGGGGGATGTTCGGCTTCCGCGAGATGCCCGATCGGGGTCCGTTCAAATTCGCGGACGTCGAATATCGCGAGATGGAGCTCGATGGAGAGGCCAATGCCAACCCGATCGGCATCGGCGTGGATCCGATGGTGACGATCCGCCCGGAAGGCGCGTGGAACGTGCCCGGCCCGCTCGAGCTCTCCAACCTCCGCCCGAGCCGCGCCGCCTTCTTCCAGGACATGAAGACGGTCAGCCGCGTGGCGCACTAGCTTCCCAGCCGTCACCCCGGAACAAGTCCGGGGTGACGGCGTGAAGCGCTCTAAACCCGCCGCGGCGGATGCACATCCAGCCCCGCCGCGATCCACGCGCGCAGTTCCGCCCCCGGCACCGCCGCCGGCGGCCCGCCGAGATGCCGCGCGAACATATCCTCCAGCAGATACAGATAGGCCCGCCGCGCCATCGGATCGTCCGGCGCATGCGGCTGCTTGCGGGCGACCACCACCGACGCATCGCGCCCCAGCAGCGCCAACTGCGCGGCATAGTCCACCACGCTGCGGATCGGCACGCGCTCGTCCTTGCCCGCAGCGATGATCAGCAGCGGCGTCCGCATCGCCGCCACCCGCGCAAAGGGCGATTGCGCCGCCAGCCGCCGCGCCACGGCGGGATCGCGGTCGTCCAGCCCGAGCAGCCGCAAGGTCGTCGCGAAGGGAATCCCCTGAGCGCTGCCGATATCGCCGCGATCGACCACCCAGCGCGAGACCCAGCCGAAATCGGTCGGCGGCACGATCGCCACGCCGACCCGGAACAGCCCCGATCCGTTCGACAGCGCCTGGAGCGTGGAATAGCCCCCGAACGACGCGCCCGAGATCGCCACCCGCCGCGGATCGCCCACGCCGCGCGCGAGCAGCCAGCGCACCCCGTCCTCGATATCGCGCTGCACCCGCCCGTCGCCGAAATCGCCCTTCGCCGCGAACATGTACGCCCGCCCGAACCCGGTCGATCCGCGGAATTGCGGCCGGAACACCGCATAGCCGCGATTGGCGAGCAATTGCGTCGTCGCGCTGTAGCCGGTCGTATCGTGCGACCAGGGCCCGCCATGCACCGCCGCGACCAACGGCACATGCGCCAGGTCGCGCCCGGCCGGCACGGTCAGCAGCCCGTGGATCGTCATCCCGTCCGAGGCGGGAAAAGCCACCTCGATCGTGGTCGCGAGCCGGTCCGCCGCCAGCCGGTGCGCGCCCGGATCGTCGAGCAGCAAGGTCAGCCGCCCGCTCCGCGGATCGAACAGGCGCCAGCGCCCGCCCTGCACCCGCGCATCGCGCTCGCGCACCAGCCAGGGCCCGGGCGTGGGATCGACGATCGCATCGCCGGGCAGCACGCGCGCGAGCAGCGCCAGCCCGCGCCGCGCCGCATCGGTCAGCCCGTAACTGGCCGCCGTCCCGCTGCGATAGCCCGCGATCATCGGCGCGCCCGACACCGGGTCGACCGCCACTGAATCGAGATCGGCCTCGCCCGCCGGATCGCGGTGCAATATTGTTCGCCGCCCGTCCGGATCGATCCGCATCACCACGCGCAGATCGCCGCCGATGTCGCTGCTCAGGAACAGCCCGCGCCCATCGGCCGTGGTCCCTATCACATCGCAACGCTCGAGCAGCACGCAGCGCGCGAGCGTGCGGAACCTGCCGTCCGCCGTTCGCGCCAGGATCGCATGATGCTCGCCCTCGACGATCTTGGCGAAGGCGATCCGGCCATCGGGCGCGATCGCATAATCGACCAGGTCGCGCCGCCCATAGGCAAGCAGCCGCTTCGTGCCGCCCCGCCCGATCCGCCACAGCCGGTATCCGACGGGATCGCGCCGCCCATCGACGCGCAGTTCCTCCTTCACGATCGCCGCCGCCGGCTGCCACGGATCCACCCCCGCAAAGCGCAGCCCGCCACTGCCGCCCAGCCTGGCGATCAGCCCCGATCCCAGCTCCCCCGCGATCGACACCATCCGCAATGTCCGCCCCGAGACCAGGAACAGCCACTGCCCGTCATGCGACCAGAAGATCTCGTCCGCCTCCGCCCGCCGCAACAGCTTGCGCGGCGCGCCACCGCCGGTCGCCTGAAGCCACAGGCTCTTCTCCTCGCCGACGATCCGCAGCCAGGCGACATGCCCCCCATCCGGCGCGATCGCGACCGACTCGATCGCCGGCTCGATCAGGAAAGCATCCCGCGCAATCTGTGCCGGCACCGCCCGCGCCTGCTCGGCGGCGAGGGCAGCGTTCAATGTCTCGCTTCCCCGGCGAAGGCCGGGGCCCAGTTGGGAAGGCCTTGCGAGGGCGCGATCCGTCTGTTTCCATCCGTCCCCCAACTGGCCCCCGGCCTTCGCCGGGGAAGCAGGAAGGGTGGTCGCCCCCAGGGCAAGCGCCCCCATCGCGGCCGCGGCACAGCGCAGCCACCGGAAATCGGTCATCACTCTTCTCCCGAATTCAGCGACGCGGCACCGGCCGGATCAACGCAAGGGCCACCAGCATCGGCGCCCCCAGCACCAGGGTCGCGACCGTCCACATCGCCTGCGCCCCCGCCGGCAACCGCCACCGCCGCGCCAGCACCAAAGTCCCGATCGCCGAAGCCAACGCCAGCAGCCCCGTCCCGATCGCCACCCCCGGCGGCAAGGCCACCGGCGCCCGCAGCGCGAGCGGCTCCTTCGCCGCGAACATCCCCTCGGCCGCCTCGCGCCCCAGCTTCAGCGGCAAGGACAGCCAATAAGGCGAGAAGCGCGAGATCGCCGGGAAATCGGGGTTCAGCCGGCGCTCGCGGACCGTCGCGCTCCGCCCCGCGCCGTCGACCCGCACGATCCGCTGCCACGCCGCCCCGGGCCCGTCGATCCCGCCATGCCCGTAGGTGAAGGATATCAGATAGCCGTCGAGCAATTCGATCGCGTCGATCCTGAGCAGCCCGCCGATCGGCCCCGGCAACGGCAATGTCGCCAGCGCCGGATGCAGCCGGTCGCCCTCCACCAGCACCCGCGCATCGTAAATCCGCAAGCCCCGGTCGCTCACCAGCCCCACCGCATCGCCCATCCTGGTCGGCGCCGCCGCGATCGTCTCGCCGGCGGGGAGCGTGATGCGGCCATGGATCCGCCCGTCATCCTCGCTGAAGATCGCGATCTGCGATGCCGCCATCAGCGCCCCGCCATCGACCGGCAGCGGCGGCGTCCCGAATGCGGCGCCCCCTTCCAGCCCGAGCGTCCCGACGCGCGCATTGGTCGCCAGCTTCACCCCGTGGAACAGCATGTCGTCATGGCTGAACGTCCAGCGCACCCCGGCGCGCGCGTCGTCGAACTCGATCGGCACGACATTGGTCAGGCTCCCGCGCACCGGCAGCCGCGCGGTCTGCGGCGGCAGCGCGAAGACTTCGGAGAGCCGCACCTGCTCGCGCCACAGCTGCGCCTGGCGGTCATGCCGCCCGCTCAGCCCCGCCTCGATCAACGGCCCGCCCTCGGATCGCACCGCCTCGATCACGCCCCCTTTGGGCGGAATGCTGTTGAGCGGATGAGTCCCCGTCGCGATCCAGCCGATCTGGAAGACGATATCCCCCGCCACCACCGCGACGACATAGGCGCCCATCGCCACCATCAGCGCGGTTCCGGCCAGCGCACTTTTGCGCGGCACTTCCTCCAGGTCCGGCTTGAAGATGCTCGCGACCAGCCCCGTCAGCACCAGCACGACCAGGGCCTGCACCGCGATCGCGCCCCATCCCGCCGCCGCGCTCGTCGTCGGCAGCAATGCCGGCACCAGCGCCAGCCAGGCATAACGCCGCCGCCCGAGGATCACATAAAGCCCCGCCAGATAACCGGTCAGCGCCAGCAGCAGGGCCGCCGCCGCCAGCAACCAGTGCCGCGCATCGACGAAACGAGCGCCGATCAGCCCATGGCTCGCAAGCAGCACCAGCACCGGCACCGCAATCGCCACCGCCAGCATCACCGCGCCCCCGCCGGCCACGGCCGCGAAGATCCGCCCCGGCGCAAGCGGCCGGTGCAGCAGCATGATCCACTGGTTGATCCGCCGATAGCTCCCGGCCTGGTAGAGCCCGAGCAGGATCCCCGCGACCGCATAGATCCCCGCCACCAGCTGATACAGCATCAGCGGCTGCTGGAACGGATCGACCACCCGGTCGAAGAACAGCAGCACCCCGGCATTGAGCGCGGCGGCGCCGATCGCCACCCAGCGGAAGCGCCGGCATTCGGCCTTGAACAGTTCGAACATGAAAGCTCCTCAGCCCTGCGGGCCGGCATGATGGCGGGTCAGGAACGCGTCGACCGCGCGGTCGAGCGGGACGGACTGGCTCTGGATCGTCCTGGCCCCGTGCGTGCGCAGGAAGTCGGCGAAGGACTCGTCCTGGTCGATCACGGTATAATGATGCACGCCCTCGATCCGGCGATGCTGGAGCAGCCCGGGGACGCCCTCGGCCTCCGGCCCCTTGAACGGCACATCGGCTACCCACAGCCGGATCCGGTCGCAGAAATCGTCGGGGGTGGAGAAGCTGCGCAGCTTGCCCCGCTCCAGTATCACGAGATTGTCGGCGAGCCGCTCGACCTCCTCGATCTGGTGCGAGCAATAGAGGATCGTCCGCCCGTCCGCCGCGACTCCGTCGATCAGCGCGTCGAGCACCCGCCTTTTGGCGACCACATCCAGCCCCAATGTCGGCTCGTCCAGGATCAGCAATTCGGGATTCTGCCCGATCGCCATCGCCAGGTTCAGCCCCGCCCGCTCGCCGCGCGACAATTGCGCCACGCGCTGCTGCGTGGTCAGATCGAAGCTGCCGATGACGTTATGGAACGCCCGCTCGTCCCAGCGCCCTTCATGATGCCGCCGCTGCATGTCGGTCACTGCGCCCACCGTCATCCAGCCGGGCAACGTATGCTCTTCGTTGACGAAGCCGATCCGCCCGCGATCTTCGGGGCTCAGCGCCCGGCTGTCGCGCCCCAGGATCAAGGCGTCCCCCGCATCCGCGGTCAGGAAGCCGAGCAGCAGCCGGAACAAAGTCGATTTGCCCGCGCCGTTCGCCCCGACGATCGCATGGATCCCCCCGCGCGGCAGCGCCAGGTCGAGCCCGTCGATCGCGACCTTCTTCCCGTGCCGCCGCGTCAGCCCGCGCGTCTCGATCGCGAAATCGTGCGAGCCGGCGTTCAAGGGGGCGGTCACGCGATCTTCCGCGGCGTCAGCGCCTCGAGCGCGTCCTCGATCCGCGCGACCGCCGCATCATGCGGATACTGGATCGCCACCACTTCGCTGACGAAGCGGCCCACCGCATCGTCGAAGCGCCGCTCGCGCTCCTCCGCGCTGAACTGCTGCCGCCGCACCGCGACGAACAGCCCCAGCCCCTGCCGCGATTCGAGCCACCCTTCGGCGGTCAGCTGGCCATAGGATTTGGCGACGGTATTGGGATTGATCCCCAATTGCTGCGCTAGCCCCCGCACGCTCGGCACCTGCACGCCCTGGGGCAGGTCTCCGGTGGTGATCTGCATGCGGATCGCATCGACGATCTGGCGGCTGATCGACCGGCTGTTGCCAGTGACGATCGCGATGGCGATGGGGGTAGTTCTGGCCATGAGGCGACTCGCTGTCTGTGTGTACTATGTGACGTAGTACACATGGGCAAGTTTGGGGTCAAGTGGAGGACTTCGTCGCTCAACCCCCATCGGCTTCCGTCCAGCGCGCCGCAGCCTCGACCGACAAAATTGTAAGGAAGTTCAGTTGCGTTCGCGGCGTTTCAAGCGCTCTGCACCCCGTTCTGACGCGCAGGTCGCAGGGGATGAAATGGCACGCGATGTTGTCGCCTATATATTGCTGGCCGTGATGGCCGCGCCGATCGCGCTGCTGGCGATCGAGTGGAGACGCCGCAGGCGCCTTCGCCGTGTCCCGCACCGCAGAATCCGTATCGCCAAGGAATAACCGCAAGCGCCAGGCGAAGCCGGGGCGAAACAGGATCCTAGGCGGCCGACTTTATCCAAAACCCCAACATCCCCCCTTCACGACAACGTAGGACATTGTTACCCTCCGCCCCAAACAAGGCATATCCCAGGAGGGGCTTCCGATGACCGACTACACCCGCCGCGACATCGGCAAGACCTTCGCCGCCGCCACCGCGGCCCTCGCTACGGCCGGCACCGGCGCCGTCTCGGCGCTTGCCGCCCCGCTCGATCAGAGCTTCCCGAAGGATTTCCGCTGGGGCTGCGCCACCGCTTCCTATCAGATCGAGGGCGGCGCCACCGAGGACGGGCGCGGCCCGACCAATTGGGACGTCTTCTCCCACACTCCCGGCCTGGTCGCGAACGGCGATACCGGCGATGTCGCCTGCGACAGCTATCATCGCTACGCCGACGATACGAAGCTGCTCACCGGCCTCGGCGTCAAATCCTACCGGATGTCGCTCGCCTGGTCGCGCATCTTCCCCGAAGGCCGCGGCACGCCCAACCAGAAGGGCGTCGATCATTATGACCGCGTGATCGACAATCTGCTCGAGGCCGGCATCGACCCTTACGTCACGATGTTCCACTGGGATCTGCCCCAGGCGCTCCCCGGCGGCTGGCAATCGCGCGACACGGCGAAAGCCTTTGCCGATTATGCCGGCTTCATGGCCGGCAAGCTGTCCGACCGCGTCAAACACATCATGACGACCAACGAGATCCGCTGCTTCACTGATCTCGGCCACCAGGTCGGCCGTCACGCGCCCGGGCTGAAACTGCCCCCGGCCGAGGTCAACCAGGTCCGCCATCACGGCGTCCTCGCCCACGGCCTCGGCGTCCAGGCGATCCGGGCGAGCGCGCGCAAGGGCACGCAGGTCGGCCTTGCCGAAAACACCGTCTTCCACGTCCCCGTGATCGAGACGCCAGAGCATATCGACGCCGCGAAAAAGGCCACGCGCGAGGAAAATGCGATGTTCCTCACCGCGATCCTGGAGGGGCGCTATCTCGATTCCTACCTCACCGAACAGGGCGCCGCCGCGCCGAAGGTCCAGGCCGGCGACATGGCCGCGATCGGCAGCCCGCTCGATTTCGTGGCGCTGAATGTCTACGCCCCCGTCTGGGTCCGCGCCGATGCCTCGGCCAAGGGCTATGCGATCATCCCGCATATCGGCTCCTCGCCGCGCATGGCCTCGCCCTGGCTCTATGTCGGGCCCGAAGTCGCCTATTGGGCGGTGCGCAGCGTCAGCGAGCTCTGGGCGCCGAAATCGCTCTACATCTCGGAAAATGGCTGTTCGGCGGACGATCCGATGATCGCCGGCCGCGTCGACGATGCTGACCGCGTCATGTTCCTGCGCAACTATATCGGCCAGCTCCACCGCGCGGTCGCGGAGGGCTATCCGCTCCACGGCTATTTCCTGTGGAGTCTGATGGACAATTTCGAATGGGCCGACGGCTATACCAAGCGCTTCGGCATCCATTATGTCGACTTCGCCACCGGCCAGCGCACCCCGAAACTCAGCGCCGCCTGGTACCGCGAACTCGTCCGCCGCAACGCTCTGGTGTGAGGGGGAGGGCGCCCCGCCAGAATCACCCCAATTGCGACCCGCCCTCTGCCGTTCCGAGCTGATTGCCACGCTGCGGCGTTCGACGTTATTGCGGCGCCTCTTCGGTCGGTCTGTGTTTGGAAACGACAATGCTGCAGCATTTCGGCGACGAGATTTGGACGGCGGATGGCCCGGTCGCGGAGGTGGGCGGCTTCAAATATCCCACCCGCATGGCCATGATCAGGCTGTCCGACGGCTCGCTCTTCATATGGTCGCCGACCGCGCTTTCCGACGAACTTCGCGCCGCCGCCGCTGCGCTGGGGCCGGTTCGGCACATCGTCGCGCCGAACAGGCTCCATCATCTCTTCATCGGTGAATGGCATCGCGCCTATCCGGGCGCAAAGATTTACGCGGCACCCGGATTGCGCGCGAAACGCCGGGATATAGCATTTGACGGCGATCTCCATGATGCTCCCGCGTCCGCTTGGTCAGGTGACATCGACCAGGTCGTGGTTCGGGGAAACTGGATCACTACCGAGGTGGTCTTCTTCCATCGCCGGAGCCGCACCGTGATTTTCACCGACCTGATCCAGCATTTCGATGCCGGGTGGTTCACCGGCTGGCGGGCCCTGGTGGCGCGACTGGATCTCCTGACGGCGCCGGACCCGGCAGTCCCGAGAAAATTCCGGATCGCATTCTTCGACCGACGCATGGCTCGTGCCGCGCTGCATCGGATTCTCGCCTGGCCGGCAGAAAAGATTCTCATGGCCCATGGCGCCCCGATCGAACGGGACGGCCGCGCGTTTATCGCGCGCTCGTTCAAATGGCTCCTTCATTGAGCGCGCCGACAAAAAGCCGCCTGACGGCTTCCCGCGTTGAACTGCGGAGCGGTAGTCCCGATGAACTGAGCGTCCATGGGGTGGTACGCCGCCTTGCGGAGAGGGTGGCTAAACCTGCGGGATGGCCCCAAGCCGCGCCACAGCGCCGGGCCAAAGTTTGAGTGCTTTCAGGAATCGATCGGAAACGCAGTGCTCGCGAATGGGGCCCTGATCTCCGTTGCGCAGAAAGTTCTTCTTCACCATCTCCACGGCGCGGTCTTCATCCTCTTCCCAGACAACATAGGCGTCGCCGCCCTGAAGGAGGTGTCGCGAGTCCCAGGTCGTGACGACGAAGATATATCCAGGCATTCGCGACGCTAACACCCGCAATGACGGTTGGAAACCCGTGCCTTCCGTAATTTCGGCGATGCCTTGTTTAACCCCTTGACCCCCCGTTCGTGCCGGGCCCGCGCCTTGCCGGCGCAACAGGCCCAGGCCGCGTGCCCCGCGTTTCGAGCGAAGGCCAGGCCCGCTGCGTCACAGGTAAGGCGGGCGATCAAACCCCTTCGGGCTCGTCGTGAAAATCTCGCATCCCGTCTCGGTGATGCCGATCGAATGCTCGAATTGCGCCGACAGCGATCGGTCGCGCGTCACCGCGGCCCAGTCGTCGTCCAGCATCTTCACCTCGGGGCGGCCGATGTTGATCATCGGCTCGATCGTGAAGATCATGCCGGGCCGCAATAGGGGGCCGGTGTCGGGCCTGCCGAAATGCGGCACGTCCGGCTCGTCATGATAGACGAGACCAACGCCGTGCCCGACGAAATCGCGCACGACGCTGTAGCGGTGCCGTTCGGCGTGGCGCTGGATCGCATGGCCGATATCGCCCAGCCGGTTGCCGGGTTTGGCCTGCTCGATCCCGAGCATCAGGCATTCATGGGTGACGTCCACCAGCCGCCGGGCCTTCAGCGACACGTCGCCGACCAGATACATCCGGCTGGTATCGCCATGCCATCCCTCCAGAATCGAGGTCAGGTCGATGTTCAGGATATCGCCGTCCTTCAACGTCCGCGCGCCCGGAATGCCGTGACAGATGACATGGTTGATCGAGATGCAGCTGGTGTGGCTATAGCCGCGATAGCCGATATTCGCCGGGATCGCCCCCGCCGCCAGGATCGCCGCGCGCGCGACATCGTCCAGCGCCTGCGTGCTCACCCCGGGCATCACCAGCTCGGTCAGCGCGTCCAGCACCGCGGCCGAGATCCGTCCCGCCTCGCGCATGCCCGCGAACGCGTCCGGGCCGTACAGCTTGATCTCGCCCGTCCGGCGGTGCGCATCGACGGAAGTGGCGGAAACATACGGGTTCATCGGTCTTCTCTGACTGTCCAATGCTGGCGCGGCGATCGGCGGTGCAGGGTAGGAAAGCGGAACGGCGGACGCAAGCTGACGCCTGGCTGGGTCCGGCTGCTTCTTCCACCGCAAGGGCATTTCGGTCCGCTACGGCACTAAATCAGGTGCTCGGGAGTTCAGGGGGCATGGTGTTGAGACGATACCGGAATACCAGGAGAGATTTCCCATGAAGATCAATATTTTATGCGGCGCAGCTGTCGTCGCTTTGTTGAGCTGCGCGCCGGTGGCCGCGCAACGCGCGCCGGATTGGCGCGCCAGCACCGGCGCCGGCTGGAACCATGACGATTTCTGGCGCGGCGCGCCGGATTCGCCGCGCGAGCGCATCGCCTTCCTCCAGCAGCGGATCGATCGCAGCCTGGCCGATGGCAGCCTCGATCGGCGCGAGGCGCGCCGCGTGCAATATCAGCTGAGCAGCATCCGCCAGGACGTGGCGCGCACGCGCGGCCGGATGACGCCCGCGCGCCGCGACATGATCAACCGGCGGCTCGACGATCTCAGCCGCCAGATCCGCTGGGCGCGGGCCGATGGCCGGCCGGGTTATGGCGGCGCCGTCGTGGCGCAGGATGACGATCGTCGCTTCGCCACCGATTATGACGCGGCGCATTATTATCGCGACGATCCCCGCTATCAGGAGCGTCGTCTGTCGTCGCAGGACGAGGTCTATCGCGGCTCGGACGGGCGCTATTATTGCAAGCGCAACGACGGGACGACCGGGCTGGTGATCGGTGCGATCGGCGGCGGCGTGGTCGGCAACGTCATCGATGGCGGACATAATCGGGTTGCCGGCACACTGCTCGGCGGCGTGCTCGGCGCGCTCGCCGGCAAGGCGATCGACCAGGGCAACACCGACGTGCGCTGCCGCTGATCGAGCGTCAGGCGGCCCATCCGGGCCGTGCGCAGAGGCCCCGCCGACCCCGGTCGGCGGGGCCTTTTGCGTCGTGATCTCTATTTCGGCGACAGTTTGCATGACCCCTGCCCGTCCCACGACGCGCGCGCTTCGTCGCCTGAGCGAAGGGGCGGCGGAAATTCCCTAGCCGTTACCGATCGCACGAATGACCCGCGCGGGATTCCCGCCCACCAGCACGTTCGGCGGGACGTCCTTCGTCACCACAGACCCCGCCGCCACGACCGAATTCTCGCCGATCGTCACCCCGCCGATGATCGTTGCGCCCGCCGCAATCCACACGTTTCGCTCGATCGATATGGGCTTGCCGATCGTCACGGCGCGGCGCTGCGCGGGATCGAGCGGATGACCGGACGTGATGATGCTCACATTCGGCCCGATCATCACGTCGTCCGCGATGTCGAGGCCCCCCAGGTCATAAAAGGTGCAGTTCTGATTGATGAAGACATTGCGCCCGACGCGGATTTCCTGCCCACCGGTGGTATAAAAGGGCGGGATCAGCAGGAAGCGGTCGTCGACCGGTTGGCCGATGAGCTCGCTGAACAATGCCCGTACGTTGTCCGCATCGTCGAACGTCAACCGGTTCAGCCTGGCCGTGATCGCTATGGCCCGCCTGGTCGCCGCCACCATCGCCGCCGATTCCGGCGTCCTCCCGCGAACGATCCTGACGCTGGTCTCATCCGACATTCGTTGCCTTCCTTGCACCTGCGGCTGCGCCCGGCTCCGCCTGACGCGGCGACGCAGTTTCGCCGGGTAGAGCTACAGAGCGCAACGAACGCTTTCCACCACTCCCGTCGCTCGCGACGACCGCCGGCGCTGTAAGCAGGCGGTCGGCTAGCGACTCACTTGCGGAGGCTCCGGATAAGAGCGAAACCAAGTTGAAGAAAACGCCGCCGCTACGGGGACGGCCCATTTGGCGAAACCCCATGCCCAAAGTAGTAAAAACTGCGACCAATATAGATGAAATATCGGAGATGATCCGCGAGGCCGCTAGGGATTTATCCAAGGTTGAGGATAGCCAAATAGATCACATCCCACTTCCGCCTTGGAAGTTTGAACCAGAACTACCCAGAGCGAGCCTATTTTGGAAAATGGGTGGCGGAGAGGACTATTTGGACGATTTCGCAGAGTACTTTCGCACGCTAAGTCAGATGGAAAAAGAGAATTTGCAGGCACAAAATCCGGAGCCATTTAATTGGACGGGATTTTACGTCTCACTGCTCAAATGAGTTTTCTAAGTGATTCCGTATTACCGGAGACTGGTGATAGCTGCTTCGAATTGAACGCAAATCGAAAGCCAAGAATTTCCAAGAATTTCGGTGACAGTTTACTTAACCCCTTAACTCTCCCTTCGTGCCCCAATCCATGACAGCAGACACTGCTATGATCTCCAGCACCGCATCCGTGTCATTCTTACCAGTCGAACCAGCAAGTGTAGTAATTACCGGATAAATTCCGGCAGCCAATCAGTCCGCCCGTGAACAGCATCGTCACTCCAGCCGAGCCGATAAAGCCTTTGGACTTTTCATCCCAACCTTTCGCCAACATCACGTCGCCGGTTGGATCATACACTATCACACCCGCGAGGCCGCGCGCGCCTTCCGGGTTGAAGAGAACGCGTACCGGCGGACCTGAATCTGTTGAGTAGTTTATGCCCCGATAGTTCCTGAACATCGCCGACTGGGGTGTGGTGCGAGCTTGGGCGATGATGGCTTCATAATGGTCCCGGTTGACCATCAAACGGGTGAAGCCTCCAAGGAAGTTCCCTGCCGCGAAAAGCGGCCAGAGGGCGATAACGGAAGTCACGAGAAGCACGGCAGCCAGGCCAGGCGCCAACACTCGCTCCATCCCCTCCCGACCGGGTGGCCGCGCACCGCGCTTCAGCCAGAGAATCGTGCCGGCGATCAGCGTTATCGGAACGGCGAGCATGGACAAGTCCCCCACGCCTTCCGACCATGGACCGATAAAGCCGGCAAAGAGCGGCACCAGCGCCATCACCGCAAAGAACCGGCAAAACCGCTTGAGATAATCGGCCATCGCGGCATTCAGCACGCATTGGCTGGCGTCCGCAATGCCCGGCTCTGCCCATCGCAAGCGATCCTGAAAGGATCGTTGCGCGACGCCCATCTGCGATCGGACTGGTCTGGAAACCTGCCCGACCGCTGACCACCGATCCCGGCTATAGTGACAACGCCGCTTCCGCCGCTTTGAACTGGTCGCGACACGCAAGGGGAAAGCTGCTTTACCTTGCTGACAACGTCCCCAAGTCAAGCCCCCACTTCCCTTGACCGGCCGGTGGCGGTAACCGGTGTCAACGCAGCGCCGTAGCAGCGAAGCGAGGAGAGGATCATGTCGAACGCCACCGTCCCTGGCCGCGAATCCAAGCGCAATTTCATCCGCCTGACGGCCGCCCGCGCCGCCATCGCCAGCCTCGCTTTCGCCACCACCGCCCACGGCCAGACCACACCGCCCCCGGCCGATCCCCCGGTCGAGAAGATCCGCCCGTCGAAGATCATCCTGGTCGGCGATTCCACCATCCAGCCGCAAAGCGGGTGGGGCGGCAGCTTCTGCGCCACCCGCGTCATCTCCACCGCCGCCTGCCTCAATCTCGCGCGCGGCGGGCGCAGCACGAAAAGCTACCGGGCCGAGGGCAGCTGGGATGTCGCGCTCGGCGAGATGAAGACGCCGGGCTATGTCCGGATCTGGGTGCTGATCCAGTTCGGCCATAATGATCAGCCGGGCAAGCCGGGCCGCTCGACCGATCTCGCCACCGAATTCCCCGCCAACCTCCGCCGCTACGTTGCCGAAACCCGCGCGGCCGGCGCGACGCCGATCCTCGTCACCCCGCTCACCCGGCGCCAGTTCAAAGACGGCAGGCTGATCCGCGATCTCGATCCGTGGAACGACGCGATCCGCAAGGTCGCCGCCGATCTCAACGTGCCGCTGGTCGATCTCAACGCCCGCAGCGCCGCGGTGATCGAGGCGATGGGCCCGGCCATGGCGACGCACTACGCCCAGGCCGCGCCCACGCCCGATATTGTCGCCGCCGCGCTCACCGGCACGACCGCCGCGTCCGATCCCTCCGCCCCCACGCCGCCCGCCCCGCCGCTGCCGCCGCTCGCTGCCGGCGCGCCGGCCTATACGGCCCGCGTCCGCCCGCTGTTCGACTACACTCATCTCAACCGCGACGGCGCCGATCTCTTCGCCGGCATCGTCGCCGACGAGCTGGCGGTGCAGGTGCCGGCGATGCGCCCGCTGCTGGTGCCCTGAGGGCCATGCGCCGCCCGATCGCCGCGCTGGCGCTGCTCGCGCTCACCCCCGCGCTCACCGCTGCCGCCACCCCCGTCGCCCCCATCGCGATCCGCGAACAGGGCGTGCTCTATACCGGCGGCGTCGCTTCGGGCGACGGCCTGTCGGGCCAGATGCACGTCTTCTACCAGATCCCCGCGCGCGTGCCGCCGCGCCATTATCCGATCGTCTTCATCCATGGCAGCCGCCTCACCGGCGCGGGCTTTCTCGGCACGCCGGACGGCCGGCCCGGCTGGGCGACCTGGTTCGTCGCGCATGGCTGGCCGGTCTATGTCGTCGATCAGCCGGGCAAGGGTCGCTCGGGCTATTTCCCCGCCGCTTACGGCCCGCAGGAACGCGATCCGAGCCGCAAGCAGGTGATCGAGCGCTTCACCGCCGGCGAGACGATCCGCCCGGAGCCCTGGCCGACCGCGCATCTCCACTCGCAATGGCCCGGCACCGGCCTGCCCGGCGATCCGGTGTTCGAGCAGTTCTTCGCCTCCGAAGTGGCGAACATGCCCGACGTGGCGATGCAATATGCGCTCACCACCCGCGCTGTGACCGAGCTGCTCCAGCGCATCGGCCCCGCGATCATCGTCACCCACAGCCAGGCCGGCCCGCTAAGCTGGATGATCGCCCAGGCCAATCCCGGTCGGGTCAAGGCGATCCTCGCGATCGAGCCGACCGGTAACGCCAGCCGCGGCGGCACCGGCCCCGCGGTCGCCTGCGGCATCACCCTCGCCTGTCTGACCTTCACGCCGGCGCTGCCCGACGCCGCCGCGCTGGCCTTGACCCGCACGCCGGAGCAGCGCGCGCAGGACGTCGCGTGCTGGCTCCAGCCGAGCGCCCGTTACCGTCTGCCCTGGCTCGCCGGCACCCCGATCCTCATCGCCACCGGAGAGGCGAGCTATCATGCCGGCCAGGATTATTGCACGTCGGCCTTCCTTACCCAGGCCAGTGTCGCCAATGATTATGTCGATCTCGCCGACGTCGGCATCCACGGCAACGGCCACATGCAGATGCTCGAAAAGAACAACCTCGCCATCGCGGCCTTCTACGAGAAATGGCTGCTGCAGCGCCTGCGCTAGGGCGCGATCCGCGCCCCCGGTCGTGCCGGGCTTGTGCTGCCAACCATGGGCCGCATCGTACCGGCATGGTATTCAGTCTCAACCAGAGGATATCCGTAATCACGGAGCGTTCGCATGAGTCGATCAATCTCGCATGTCCTGATGTGGCTCGCGGCCGGCCAACTGGCGACGATCGGCGTTGCGGCGCCTGGCCAGGGCGTTGGCCCGGCGAAATCCGTCAAGCTGGTCTTCCTGGCCTTCGACAATGTCGATGTGCGGCTGTGGATCGTCGGCAAGCCCGTGGTGGCCAGGCACATGGTGGTCCCGGACTGGTCCACCAGCGAGGATGTGACCCTTGACGCGAAGGTCATGCGGCGATCGAGAATCGTGCTGATGGTCGGCGATAAAAAGCGGGAGGCGACAATCGGGTCCATCGCGACGCTGAAGACGATTTATATCGAACCCAACGGCCCCATGAAGATGAGCAGCGATCCGCCCTCCCTGGATTGATCGCGCCCTCGGCCGGCGCCGTCATATATCGGCGACAATTTGCTATTTAGCGCCGCCAGCCGCGCCTGATTCAAGCCCGCGCCGCCCCGTCCTACCCTTGGTCATCGGCGCAGGCAGCGTCGGCGAAGGGACAGGGCACTTCGCGTCGCCGTCCTCCAACACGAAAAGAAGCCGGATCATTTCCACCGTTAACCGACTCGCACATTCTCACGAATAGCCTGAAGTCGGCGCGGCGCGGCTGGATCGCATACTTGCCCGCCAAGCACGCCATTGACGCGCTACTCACGGACGCACCGGAAAGCTTGGCCAACCGCCAAGAATACTTCGCGATTCGATGCGAGACTCGCACAATCGCCTTGTGGCGAGACAGCATCCTGAAACAGCAGGAAAAATCCCGGGCCGCCCGCAACCACGCGCCCCGAAAAGCGCGCCTTACGACGCTCTTGTCGCCTGTTCAGCGCCCCCAAGACGCCTCAAAGAAAGAAGGTTCCCTCGATCACCGTCACGCAGGTCCCACCCAGGATCACCCGGTCTCCATCAAGCCGGCAGGTCAGCCGCCCGCCGCGCGTGCTCGCCTGGTAGGCGGTGAAATGGTCGCGCCCGAGCCGCCTGGTCCAATAAGGCACGATCACCGCATGCGCCGATCCCGTCACCGGATCCTCGTCGATCCCTGCCCCGGGCGCGAAGACCCGGCTGATCACGTCGCTGTCATCCCCCGGCGCGGTCACGATGGTCAGCACGTCGCCCTCGGCCGCCAGCCTGCGGAAATCGGGGTCGAGCGCGCGGATCTGGTCGGCATGCTCCAGCACGATCACGCCGTAGCGTCCCTCATGCCACAAGGTTTCGACCGCCCCCTCCAGCCCGAGCGCCGCGACGATCGCCGGCAGCGGCTTGGGGCTCGGCCCCCAGGCCGGCAGCGCCAGCTCGTATCCGTCGCCCTTGCGCGCGACCTCCAGCACCCCGGCCTTGCGCGTGCGGAACCGCACCACGTCCAGCGCGGGATCGCTCGACAACACGAAATGCCCGCTCGCCAGGGTCGCATGCCCGCACAGCACCACCTCGGTCGCGGGCGTGAACCAGCGCAGCTCGAAATCCGCCTCCTCACCATCATTGGCGCCGCTCGTATCGGGCAGGATGAAGGCGGTCTCGGCTAGGTTGTTCTCGGCCCCGATCGCCTGCAGCACCGCATCGTCGAGCCACGCGGCGAGCGGCATCACCGCCGCCGGATTGCCCTCGAACGGCTGGCCCGCGAACGCGTCGATCTGGACGAACGGAATCCTCATATGCGCTTTCCGAACCAATGGGGGGTCACGTCCGCCTCGATCAGCGGATTGTCGGTGTCGACATGCCCGTCGGGATCGAGATGGATCAGCACCTCGACCTTGGGGAATTGCTTGCGGATCTTCGCCTCGACCGCGTCCATCACGACATGCGCGTCGGCGATGGTCATCTCGGGCGCGACATACATGTGGAACTGCGCGAAATCATGGCTGCCCGATCGGCGCGTGCGGAAATCATGGATGCCGCGCAGCTCGGGATGCTGCGCCGCCGCCTCGATGAAGCGCCTGCGCTCCTCCTCGGGCCATTCCTTGTCCATCAGCTGGTCGATCGCATTGCTCGACGCGCGGAACGCGCCAAAGGCGAGCCACGCCGCGATGACGATGCCGAACAGCGGATCGGCATTGCTCCAGCCGAGATACTGGTCGAGCACAAGCGCCACGATCACCGATCCGTTCAGCAGCACGTCGGACTGGTAATGCATATTGTCCGCCATGATCGCGACCGATCCGGTGCGCCGGATGATGCTGCGCTGGTAGATCAGCAGCAGCACGGTCGCGGCGATCGCGGCGATCGACACGCCGATGCCGAAATCGGCGTCATGCGTCGGGTTGCTCTCGCCGAACGCCATGATCGCGCGCCAGGCGATGCCCACCGCGGAGGCGGTGATCAGCATCACCTGGAACAGGGCCGCCAGCGCCTCGGCCTTGCCATGCCCGAAGCGGTGATCGTGATCCGCCGGCGTCGCCGCCAGCCTGACGCCGTACAAGGTCACCAGCGAGGCGAGCAGGTCGAGCGCGGTATCGGCGAGCGAGCCGAGCATCGCGACGGATCCGGTATGCCAGGCGGCAAAGCCCTTCAGCCCGAGCAGGAACAGCGCCATCGCCACGCTGGCGAGCGCGGCGCGGACGACAAAGGGAATGGCGCGGCGCTGGTCCTCGGTCACGGGTACAGCAATCCTTCGCTCCAGCCGCCCGCTTCGCGCACGAACAGGCGGCGCTCGTGAAGCCGGTGTTCGCGGTCCTGCCAGAACTCGATCCGGTCGGGCGTCAGCCGGTATCCGCCCCAATGCGGCGGCCGTGGCACGGCGCCGCCCTCGAAGCGCGCCTGCGCCTGCGCGAACCGCGCCTCGAACGTCGCGCGCGAATCGAGCGGGCGCGACTGGTCGGACGCCCATGCGCCGAGCTGCGAATCGCGGCTGCGGCTGGCGAAATAGGCGTCGGACTCGGCGTCGCTGGCGAGCGTCAGCGCGCCCTCGATCCGGATCTGCCGCCGCACCGATTTCCAGTGGAATAGCAGGGCCGCCTGCGGATTGGCGGCGATGTCGCCCGCCTTGCGGCTCTCCCTATTGGTGTAGAAGACGAAGCCGTCGGCCCCGTGCCCCTTCAGCAGCACCATCCGCACCGACGGCCGCCCGCCCGCATCCGCGGTGGCGAGCGCCATCGCGTTCGAATCGTTCGGCTCGGTCTGGCGCGCCTCGGCGTACCAGGCGTCGAACAGGGCAAAGGGGTCGGTCCCGGTCATGGCTGCGATCTAGGGCCGGCGCGGGTGCCTGTCGATGGCCGCGGCGAAAGCGCTGGCAGTCTTTTCCGCACTGCGGCATGCTCCGATTCGGGGTCCAGGGGATTTGGCGTTGTTCGTCATCGATTTGCGGCGTTTCGTGCGGTTGGTCGCGTGCCTGGTGCCGGCGGCGTTGCTCGCCGCGACGGTGCCGGCCTTTGCCGCCGATCCCCGGGTCGAGCGTGCGCCCGCCGCGGGCTGGGTCGACTGGCTCGCGCCGCCCGCCGTCAATCCGGATCGGCTGCGTGCGGCGGAGGACGGCGTCTATGATCTGTTGTACGATACCCAGACCCGGCTCGACGACACGCATGAGGTCACTTTCCGCCGCCGCCTGATCAAGGTGATCGAGCGCGCCGGGCTCGAGGGCGCGGCGCAGACCCAGATCGAGTTCAACCCTTCCTTCGAGCGGCTGCAGGTCAACCGCGCGGCGATCTGGCGCGACGGCCGCATGATCGATCTCACCGCCGCCGCCAATATCGAGATGCTGCGCCAGGAGAAATCGCTCGACGACGGCATCATCACCGGCGATCGCACCGCGGTGGTGCGGCTCGACGATGTCCGCGTCGGCGATATGGTCGATATCGCCTGGACCTGGCAGAGCGTGTCGAGCGTCTGGCCCGGTCATTATTTCTCGCAGCCGAGCATGGGCTGGTCGGTGCCGCTGGCGCTGACGCGCTACCGGCTGGTCATGCCGGCGAGCAAGCCCGTCGCGATCCGCCAGTCGCAGGGCCTGCCCGGGCCCGTCGTCCGGCGGGCGGGCGGCATGGTCGAACGCGAATGGCGCGTCATCGATCCCGATCCGGTCGCCTCGACTGACCGTGCCCCGGCCTGGTGGCATGGCTGGGCGTATCTCGACATCTCGACCATGACGAGCTGGGCGGCGGTCGCCGATTGGGGTGCGCGGCATTTCCAGGGCGATCTGACGCTCCCGCCCGCTTATGCCGCAAAGGTCGATGCGATCGCGGCGCGCACCGCCGATCCCGGCAAGCGCGCCATCGCGGCGCTCCGGCTGGTGCAGGATTCGATCCGCTACACAAGCCTCTCGATCGGCGCCGGCGGCTTCATCCCGCGCAGCCCGGCCGAGGTGATCCGCAGCGGCTTCGGCGATTGCAAGGACAAGAGCCAACTGCTCGCTGTCACGCTCCGGCGGCTCGGCATCCCGGCCTGGCCGGCCTTTACCGATATCGACGAGGGTCCCGGCCTGGCGAGCCGACTGCCGAGCGCGGCGGCGTTCGATCACGTTATCGTCCTCGCCCGGATCGGCGGGCGCGATCGCTGGTTCGATGCGACCGCGGCGCATCAGGGCGGCACGATGGCGACCTTCGCGAACCTGCCTTACGGTTATGCGTTGCCGCTCCGGCCCGGCCAGGCGAGCCTTGCCGCGATCCCGAATCCGGCGCCGGCGGTGCACACCATGACGGTGGTCGAGACCTATCGCCACGCCGGGGACGGGCTGACGCTCGATGTCGAGACGGTGTTCAGCGGCGACGAGGCAGATGCCAAGCGCGAGGAGCTCGCCTCCTCGGGCACCGCCAAGATGGAGCGGGACTTTCTCGGCTTCTACCGCGACATGTATCCCGGGCTGGTCGGCGTCGGGCAGCTCCGCATCAGCGACGATCGCGACGCCAACCGGCTGATCATCCGCGAGGCCTATCGCCTGCCCGGCACCGCCAGGGACTATGCGAAGACGGTCGCGAATCTCGAGGTCGTCGCCGGCACGCTGCGCGGCCTCTACAAGGATATCGGCGATAGTGAGGGCCGGACCACGCCGATCATGCTGCCCTGGACGATCAAGCGCGCCCACCGCATCGTCTTCGACATGCCGGGCTATGCGATCAACCTGCCGCGGCTCGATGACAGCCACGGCCCCGCCTTCGATCTCACCACTCATGCCTGGCATGACGGCGACAGGGCGATCCTCGATTTCACGCTGACCGGCAAGGCGGCGATCCTCCCGGCCAGTGCGGCGGCGGATTATGTGAGGCAGATGAAGGCGCTGAACGACGCGACCGACTGGACGATCGACGCCAGCGTCGCGGGCTTCGCACCGATCGACGCGTCGTGGCTGGGGCTGGGTCTGGCGCTGTTGTTGCTGATCGGGCTGGTGGCGCTCGGCCTGTTGCGCAAGCGCAACCGCCGGGCCGTGCCGGCGCCGCGCATGCCCGCCAGGACGCAGCTCGTGATCCGTCATGTGCCGATCACGCGGCGCGACGCGGCCTGACGAGGGAACGACTCCGCCCGCCGGGGATTGAGTCGGCCTCGCAACGAAGGAACCGGTAATGGCCGCACGCGCCTATTGGCAGGGACAGATCAGGCTCGCGCTCGTCTCGATCCCGGTCGAGATCTACACCGCGACCAAATCCGGCGCGCAGATCAGCTTCAAGCAGATCCACGAGCCGAGCGGCAAGCCGATCCATTACGAGAAGGTCGTGACGGGCATCGGCCCGGTCGACACGGACGAGATCATGAAGGGCTTCGAGTATGAAAAGGGCGAGTTCGTCCTGCTCGAACAGGACGAGATCGATGCGGTAAAGCTCGAATCGAAAAAGACGCTCGAGCTCACCCAGTTCGTCGACGCGAGCGAGATCGACGTGCTCTATTATGAAAAGCCCTATTTCGTCGTCCCCGCCGACGATCTCGCCGAAGAGGCGTTCATCGTGCTGCGCGAGGCGCTGAGGCGGTCGAAAAAGGTCGGGCTCGGCCAGCTCGCCATGCGCGGCCGCGAATATGTCGTGAGCCTGAAGCCCTGCGGGCGCGGCATGGTGCTCGAGACGCTGCGCTATGCCGATGAGGTCAACAAGGCGCAGGGCTATTTCCGCGACATCCCCGATTCGAAACCCGACGATGATCTGATGGATCTCGCCGAGGCGCTGATCGAGAAGAAATCGGGCGCTTTCCACCCGCAGGACTTCCACGATCGCTATGTCGATGCGCTGCGCGATCTGGTCGAGCGCAAGCGCAAGGCCAAGGGCGGCAAGATCATCGAGGACAAGGGCGACGACAAGCCGGGCAAGAGCTCGAACGTGGTCGATCTGATGGCGGCGCTGCGCAAGTCGATGGGGAATGCGAC
>NZ_JAQGLC010000107.1 GCF_028293085.1 Sphingomonas bacterium | reverse complement strand
TCACGCCTTCGCCGACGCTGTCGATGATGCCCGAAATCTCACTGCCTGGCGCGAACGGCCGGGGCGGCTTGAATTGATATTTGTCCTCGATGATCAGGACGTCGGGATAGTTGATCGAGCACGCCTTGACCGCGACCACGACCTGGCCCGTGCCGGCCACCGGATCGGGCAGGTCGTCGATGACGAGGGTGTCAGGGCCGCCCGGCGCCTTCGACAACAATGCCCGCATATGCTCGGTCTCCGCTCATCCATGGCCGGTGCTCGCTGACGCCGGACTCATATTTCGAAATCGCGGTATCCCTTGCCAGTGTAAGCCCGATCTCGTCCAGCCCCTCCATCAGGCACTGGCGGCGGAATGCGTCGAGCTCGAACGGGAAACGATCCTGGTACGGCGTCGTCACCGACATCGTCTCGAGATCGACCGTCACGGAATCGGTCTTCGCCACTTCGATCAGCCGGTCGATCGCCTCTTGCGGCAACACCACCGGGATGATGCCGTTCTTGAAGGCATTGCCGGAGAAAATATCGGAAAAGCTCGGCGCGATCACCGCGACGATCCCCATATCGGCCAGCGCCCAGGCGGCATGCTCGCGGCTGGAGCCGCAGCCGAAATTGTCGCCCGCGATCAGGATCGGGCTGCCGGCATATTCCGGATCGTCGAAGATATTGCCCGGCTGCGCGCGCACCGTCTCGAACGCGCCCTTGCCAAGGCCCTCGCGCGTGATCGTCTTCAGCCAGTGCGCCGGAATGATCACGTCGGTGTCGATATTCTTCGCGCCCCAGGGATAGGCGCGGCCGGAGACCTGGCTGATCGGTTGCATTATCGGGTCGCGATCGTGTCCACGGCCGGCCTGGCCTTGGCAGTCGCGGCATAGGCGGCAAGGCCGCTCAGCACGGTTCCGACGATCAGCAGCACAAGCGCCTTCTTCATGACGTGGATCCTCCCATCAGGTCGCGAACGTCGCTCAACCGCCCGGTGACAGCCGCCGCTGCCGCCATCGCGGGGGATACCAGATGCGTCCGCGCGCCCGGTCCCTGCCGCCCTACGAAATTCCGATTCGAAGTGGAAGCGCAGCGTTCGCCCGGCGGCACCTTGTCCGGGTTCATCGCGAGACACATGGAACAGCCCGGCTCGCGCCACTCGAAGCCTGCCTGAAGGAAGATGCGGTCGAGCCCCTCGGCCTCGGCCTGGCGCTTGACCAGCCCCGATCCCGGCACGACCAGCGCGCGCACGCCGTCCGCGACATGCCGTCCGTTCGCCACCGAGGCGGCGGCGCGCAGATCCTCGATCCGCGAATTGGTGCAGCTGCCGATGAAGACATGCTCGACCGAGACGTCCTGCATCGCGGTGCCCGGCGTCAGCCCCATATAGGCAAGCGACTTGCGCGCCGCCTCGCGCTTGGCCGGATCGGCGAAGCTCTCGGGATCGGGCACCACGCCGGTGATCGGCACGACATCCTCGGGGCTGGTGCCCCAGGTCAGCGACGGCGCGATATCGGTCGCGTCGAGCCGCACGCTGCGATCGTACACCGCGTCGGGATCGCTCGGCAGCGTCTTCCACCAGGCGATCGCCTTGTCCCAATCCGCGCCCGCGGGCGCCATTGGCCGGCCCTTCAGATAGGCGAAAGTCGTTTCGTCGGGCGCGACCAGCCCGGCGCGCGCGCCGCCCTCGATCGACATGTTGGCGACGGTCAGCCGCCCCTCGATCGACATCGCGCGGATGATCTCGCCGGTATATTCGACGACGTAACCGGTGCCGCCCGCCGCGCCGATCTTGCCGATGATGGCGAGGATCACGTCCTTGGGGCTTACCCCGAAGCCGAGCGAGCCATCGACCCGGATCTCCATCGTCTTCGACTGGCTCAGCAGCAATGTCTGCGTGGCGAGCACATGCTCGACCTCGCTGGTGCCGATGCCGAAGGCCAGCGCCCCCAGCGCGCCGTGCGCCGAGGTATGGCTGTCGCCGCAGACGAGCGTGGTGCCGGGCAAGGTGAAGCCCTGCTCGGGGCCGACGACATGGACGATGCCCTGTTCGGCCGCGATCGCGTCGATATAGTCGATGCCGAACTCGGCACAGTTTCGCTGGAGCGCATCGAGCTGCGCCGCGCTTTCGACATCGGCGATCGGCAGGCGCTTGCCCGCGGCATCGACGCGCGCGGTGGTCGGCAGATTATGGTCGGGCACCGCCAGCGTCAGATCGGGCCGGCGCACCGTGCGCCCGGCGGCGCGGAGACCGGCAAACGCCTGGGGGCTGGTCACCTCATGGATCAGGTGACGATCGATATAGATCAGGCAGGTGCCGTCATCGCGCCGCTCGACGACATGCGCGGCCCAGATCTTTTCGTAGAGGGTGAGGGGACGGGAAGCCATGCGGAGCCTCTAGCCCTTTCTTGCGCTCGATCAAGCAGCTGCGGCATTTAGTTGCGCATAGCTGGGGTTGTTGGGCGGGACCGAAGGTTGCGTTACGAGGCGGTGATGCCTGCCTGGAAATGCTTCATTCGTGGCACCGGCTTTCCGGTCGGGCCGATGGGTAACCCCGGACCATATGGCTTCTACACCACGCGCTGGGTACAAGCGCTCAATCGGCGCAAGGCCGAAACAAAGGCCCTCGCGCTGCTCCGCAAGGATCCGTCGTTCGATAAACCGAAGCGGCGTTTCTCATGGAGCAGGCGGCCCGATCTCAGCGCCGCGCGCGTCCATTTCGAACGGATCGACCGCATTGCCTTCCTGCCGCGCAGGCGCGGCGGCGGTGCCACCTGGTTTCCGGAAGACGCGGTGTCGAACTATGCCGGCCCCGCCGCGAGGGTGCGCGAACGTCTTGCGGATCGCGGCGCTGGGCGCTGACGAACGGCCAATGTCTTTTTTGGCCGGAAGCGGCAGGCCGCTTTCGAGCGCAAGGGCGAATAGCGGACGCTGCGGCAGGTCGATCGCTGCCCGCGCGCCATGGACTTGCGTTCGAGCTTTCGGCAGGCTGCCTCGGGGAACGACCCGAGGACAACCATTCTGGTCGGCAGGAGCGTACGGTGTCGGGGGAACCATTGGTAGACTATACGCGCCGCGCGCTGTTGGGGGCCATCGGGCTGGCCATGCCTGTCCAGGCGGCCCTGGCGGCGAATGTGACGGCCGATCCGCGCCCCGAATATGGTTTTGCGCCGGGACTGACCTATCTGAACACGGCGGCGCTGGGGCCGACTCCCCTGAGCGTACGCGCGAGGATGGATGCGGCCTGGATCGAGCTGGAGCGGAACCCGGTCTTCGAGACCTATGGCGATGGCCCCCTGCATCTGCAGTCGGACCGCGCTCGCGAAGAAGTCGCTGCCTTGCTGGGCTGCCGCTCGACGGAGCTGCTGATTACGCGAAGCACGACCGATGCGATGAACATACTGGTCTCGGGAATGCAGCTGGCCGCCGGCGATCGCGTGTTGCTCACCGATCAGGAACATGAAGGCGGCACCTATTGCTGGACCAATCTCGCGCGTCGCCGCGGCATCATCATCGACACGATTTCGATCGCGCCCGAGGATCACGACCCGGCGGCGATCGTCGCGCGTTTCGCCCGTGCGATCCGGCCCGGGACCAAGGTCGTCAGCGTCAGCCATGTCATCTCCGCCACCGGCTATTTCATGCCGATCCCGGAGATCGCAGCGCTGGCCAGGGCGAACGGCATGCTGTGCATGGTCGATGGCGCGCAGGCCTTTGGGCAGATCCCCGTGGACGTCAAGGCGCTCGGTTGCCACGCCTATGCGGCGCCGGGGCACAAATGGCTGATGGGTCCGAAGGGTACGGGGGTGCTCTATCTGGATCCCGACACCAGCGACCGGATCGAGCCCGTGCAGATCGAGGGCGGACATCGCTTCATCTCGAATTCCACCGGAGTCGGCTGTCTGCCGTTGTGCATCGGGCTCGGCGCGGCAGCGGAGGCAATGCGCAAGCGCGATATGGCAGCGGTGCGGGCGCGCACGCTTGACCTGCGAAACCTGGCTTATGAGGGGCTGACGCGCATTCCGGGCCTGCGGCTTGCAAGCGCCCCGCCGGGCCCGGCCGCGACCGCTCTGGTGGCCGCCTATCTTCCCGACGCCGTCGACAGCTTCGCGTTTCGCGCCGCCCTGCTGACGAAGCACCAAATGGTCGTCAAGATGGCGGAAAAAACGATGGTTCAACGGCTTCCGCCTGTCGCCGCACATCTTCAATGACGAAGAGGATGTGGGCCGGGCGCTTGCTGCCATCCGGCATGAACTGGCGCGATAGCCGTTCATCTTCGCGATCGACCCCACCTTCACCCACTTTCCTCCCCACCCCCGATATCCCGGACCACCACCTCGCCCGACCGCGAATCGACGACGATATCCTCCGCATAGGGATCGAAACTGGCGTACTTTTTATCCCATCCGTGTCGTTCTGCGGCGTGCTCCCTCGCTTTGCGTTCCGCCACGTTGTAGATCGCGAGCTGCGCGCGCTTCTGCTGGGCCTCCGCGATCTGGACCATCTCGGCCCAGCGGCGTTGCGCGCTCTGGCTGCCCTTGAGCGCGGCCAGGCCGATCGCCCGGAACACCGCTTGGTTCATCGGCATCTCGATTTCGCCGCCGCCCTCGCGCACCGTCACCAGGCCGTAAGCTTCGTCCAGGATCATCTGGCGCGTCGGCTCATCGGCGCCGCGCAGCCGGTCGCCCGGCGCCCCGGTCCTCCGCGGCCGGCCGGCCGGATTGCCCGATTGTCCCTTGCTGAAGCGGTATTCGACCGGCGGCTTGCCCGGCCCCACCTGTGAGGTGACGGGCGCCGCCGCGGCGGCATCCCCGCTTATGCTTGATTCAGCCTTCCGTCCCGCCATGTCAGCTTCTCCGTCGATGAACGATCGACTCACAAAAGCCGCTTTCCGCGGACATTTGAATCAAGCCTCCCTGTTAATTCAGGGGACTCTCCCTGTTTATCGCCACAGGGTCTCCCTGTTCCGCGAAACGCTCTCCCTGTTATTCGATAACAGGGAGAACGGCACTTAGGACGCTGGAAAGAAATGATAATATTTCCAACAAATTGGCCGAAAAAGCCCGAAAAATAAAATCCCTCCCTGTTCCTTCCCTGTTATTGCGCAATAACAGGGAGGCGCGCTCATTGTGGCGGCACCCGCGCCGTCTCTGCGGTCAGGTAATTCTGGATCGCGGTGATCTCCTGGTCGTTCAGCGCGCTCAGGGCACTCTGCGCAGTCTCTTTCATCATGCCGAGATCGCGCTTGTCCGGCCCGACGCCGGTGCGCAGCAGCGTCCGGAAGGCGACGGGATCATAGGCCGCCCCGATCGGCGCCAGCGCGGGCACGATCTGCTTGCCGTCATCCGACGGTTGCGGTTCGTGCAGCGCGTGGCAGCCCGCGCAGGAGACGCTGACGAAGTAATTGCCTACATCCGCCGAGCGCGTCGCTGCGGAAACGGTGGCGGGATGCACGCTCGACGGCAATTTCCCCGCCAGGACGAGCGCCCGGGCGAGCGGCCCGATGCTCATCTCGGCCCGCGAATCGCTCGGCAGCGCCTTCAGGCTGCGGATCCACGCGATGATCCGGCCGACATCCTGGTCGGCGAGGTAGGTGTGCGCGTTGGTCGGCATGATGTAGAGCGCGGTACCGTCCTTGCGCACGCCGTGGCGGATCGCGCGGGCCAGTTCGGCATCGCTGTACGTCGCCGTCACCCGCGCCAGCGCAGGCGGCGCGATCGTCCCGATCATCGGGTTGTCGACCAGCACCGATCCGCCGCCATTGGCGCCGTGGCAGTCGCGGCAGCCGGTGATCCGCGCCAGCCGTCCGCCCTCGGCGATCGAGGCAGCGTCGTGCGGGACGGTAATCGGCGTCAGCGCCACGTCATGGCCGCGCCGGAAGATCCATTCCGATCCGGCATACACCACCACCAGGGCGATCAGCACGATCGCGACCAACCCGACGCCGATCCCCCGCAATATCCGCATATGTCTCTTCCCGCTTTTTCCCATTTCAGGCGGGCGCGATACCGGGAAGGAGGCGAAACGGGAGGCGTTCAGCGACCAGTTTGCGGCTCAGCGACTAAGGTGCGACGGAAACGCGCTCCTTGGGCGAGACATAGTCCGCGTCATGCGCGAACGGCAGCTCGGCGCCGTTGCGGATCGCATCGAGCACCGTCGCGAAATCGGCCGCGCAGCGAAAGCACAGCACCCGCTCCGCCAGTCCCGCATCATAGACCCGGTCGATCGTCGCGGGCAGCTGCCAGCCCCGCCGCGCATAAAGTTCGGCCGCATCGGGAAAGTGGCGCGCGATGACCGCGGGCGCATCGGCCTTGAGCGCCGTCACCTCGTCCCGCGCGAACGGCGTCGGCGCCGACAGGATGAAGGTTCCGAACCCGATCGCCGGCGCGCGCTCCAGCGCGACGATATGCCCCTCGGCCGCATCCTCGACCGTCAGCCGCCGGTGCAGCAGCTCGTTCGCCTTCATATTCTCGCCCGATAGCGTGCGGTGCGTATCGTCGTCCTCGGGAAAGAAGCGCGAGGTGCGCAGGATCAGCACCGGCAGGCCATGCTCGGCATGGATCAGCCGGCACAGCTGTTCGGCGGCAAGCTTGGTGACGCCATAGATGTTGCGCGGCTCCAGCGGCGCCATTTCCTCGTCGATCCAGACCGCCGCGTCACCCCGCGCCTCGCGGATCGCGCTGGAGATCATCAGCGAGGTGGTCGAGGTGAAGACGAACCGGCTAGACTTCGCCGCGACCGCCGCCTCGAGCAGGTTGAGCGTGCCGCTGGTGTTGACGTCGATGAACGCCTGGCTGGTATAGCGGACGATGTCCGGCTTGTGCAGCGCCCCGCCGTGGATCACCGCCTCGATCCCGCGCTCGACGAATATGCGGTCGATCAACGCCCGGTCAGCAACGGTCCCGATCACATCGGTATCGACCCCGGGCGCGACATCGAGCCCGGTCACGACATGCCCCGCCGCCCGCAGGCGCGGCGCGAGGAAGCGGCCGAGCCAGCCGCTCGATCCGGTCAGCAGGACGCGCATCAGCGCTGGCGCTCGGGCAAGGTCGCGACCCAGGCCTCGAGCGCGGGCGTATCGCGCAGATTGCCGGGGAAGACATGAACCGGGTCGAGCGGTACGTTCGATCCCCGCTTGCGCCCGCGATAGACCTTCATCGGCACCGACATCCGCGCGACGCCGCTCGGCAGCACGTCCTGCCGCACGTCCATGTACAGCGTGTCGGCGCTGGTCTCCTGCCCGATATGAATCGCGCCGAGCGCCTGCCACAGATCGGCGGCATCGAGACAGGCCGATCCGCAACCCGAATCGGTGATGAAATAGACCGGCCCGCGCGGCGGCGCAGGGGGCTCGCCCGCGACGGGCGGCTCCTGGTCCTCGGTGTCGCGCCACAGCGCCTCGCCCTTGGCATGCGCGGTCTGCATCCCGGCGATGGTCCGGTCGAACCATTTCAGTGCTTCGGGCGACAGGATCGCCCTGCGCGCGTCGCGGGTGGCCGACAGCGAGGCGATATTGCCCTCCGACGCGCGCCACTCGACCGAATCCGCGTCGATCTTCAGCCCCGCGAAGCGCTGCTCGCCCCACAGCACCGCCGCGATCTGGCGCGACCAGTCCGACGATCCACCATTATTGCCGCGCAAATCGAGGATGATCGCCGGCGCCGCGATCAGCGCCGCGCGGTCGGTCTTCATCGCCGCGATCAGCCCGGGCAGGGTGCGCCCCGCCTCGGACGACGGATCACCGTTGAAATCGCCCAGGTTGAACCAGCGCGTCCCGTCGGCCAGCGTCCGCGGGCCGACCGGCGGATGGACCACCTGGCTTGCCACCGCGAGCCGCGGCGACAGGTCGGCGGCCGCGATCGGCTGCCAGTCGAGCGTCACGGTCTGCTTCTTGCCCGACACCGCGAACACGCAGGTCACCGGTCGTTTGATGAAGGGATTGCCGCGATCGACGAACAGCTCGCCGCCGCGCCAGATATGGCGGGATTTCAGGAACCAGCGCCCCTCGAACGCGCCGACATTCTCCGCGGCGAGCCTGTCGGCCCGCCGGCCATCGCACGACACCAGTCGCGCCCCCAGCGGCAGCGGCGCGCCATCGGCGCGCGAGACGACACGCTGCACGCCGGCGATGTCGAAGCTGGTGAGGAAGCCCGGCCATTTCGTCTCGAACTTGGGCGCGTCGCCGGTCGTGCCGAAGCCCATATGGCCATCCTCGAAGCTCGCGACATAAGCGCGCATCGCATATAAATAGCCCGCGAAATCATGGATCTGTCCGGCACGCTTCAGCGCCAGCGCGAGTCCCGCGTCGTTGCGTCTGGCGAAATCGGGATCGAGTCTGTTGATCGGCCCGGGATGATTGGCGGCGGCATCGTCGTGCAGCGCCTGCGCATCCTGGCGAAGCGCCGCCGGCCAGTCGCGATCGGCAGGGGCGGCGGCGAGCAGGAGCGGGAGGAGGGCGGAGATCATCATGGATCACCTCCTACCGCAACGCGTGTTACCGATGCAACACAGGGGCTATCTGAGCGCACCCTTCAGAAACGCAACGCTCTCCGCCAGCACCGGCGCCTTGCCGCGATAGGGCTTCGAAAGCGCCATCACGACATCCTCGTGATTGAGCCCCGGATGGACCCGCAACGTCACCGGCGCCCCCAGCGCCTTCAGCTTCGCCTCGAGATGGATCGCGTTGCGCGGCCGGACGGTGGTGTCCTTGTCGCCGGTGACGAGCAGCATCGGCGGCGCATCGGCTCGGGCGAAATGGACCGGCTGGGTCATCACCGGATCGGCCACGCCCTTCATCGCCTCGACCGATCGCTGGGAGGTCCAGGGATAGAAATCATAAGGCCCGCTCAAGCCCACCGCGGCCTTGATGATCCCGGGATCGACGCCCTCCGCTTCCAGCCAGCGCCGGTCCAGCGTCAGCATCGCCACGGTGTAGGACCCCGCCGAGTGCCCCGCGACCGCGATCCGCTCGGGATCGCCGCCATAGTCGGCGACATGATCGCGCGTCCATTTCACCGCCTCCGCGCCGTCCTGCAGGAAGGCCGGGAAGCGCACTGTGGGCACCTTGCGGTAATCGGGTACCACCACGACGAAGCCCTCTCTGGCAAAGGCCCGCGCGGCAAAGGCATAAGCCCGCCGGTCGCCCTTCACCCAGCCGCCGCCATACCAGAAGATCAGCACAGGGCGCGGCGAGGCCGCGTTGTCCGAGGGCGTCCACACGTCGAGCGTCTGTCCCGTCGTGCCGAACGCGATGTCGCTCCCCGGCCGGCTCGCGCCCCAACCGCCGCCCATCACGCCGTCGAGGATGCTCAGCAAACCGGGCGGTGACACCGTC